>DBQZ01000009.1:10122-11426 GCA_002305435.1 Clostridiales bacterium UBA1381 | reverse complement strand
ATCCCAATACTTCAAAATAACCTGAGCCGCTTTCCCTGAAGATACGATAGGGGCAATTTTTGCAGAAAACCCCGCTGCATATTGCGGCAGAGAAGTCGGCAGACCTGCACCTGTAATAATAGCGTCCGCTCCCGCCTCGCACGCCGTTTTGACATATTCCCCGTAAAGCCGGGTTACCGCCATGATATTAACGCCGATCATCCCGTTCCCATTGGAGAGCTGCTTTGCAATTTTAACCTGATGCTCAAGCTCCGCAAGGTTTGCCGCTTCCGGCTGCTCTTTGAACCCCTCCCTGTCGTATCCGATTTGCGCAGCGGAAATAACACCCATGCCGCCCTCTTTTGCTACCGCTCCTGCAAGCCCGCTTCGGCTGATACCTACTCCCATTCCGCCCTGTATCAACGGTATTTCTATCTTCCGGTTTCCGATTATAACAGATTTCATTACAAACACTCCTTGTACTTATTTCTTGTATCACATTTACTCGCTTTCAATAGGGACTTTATTGCCCTGCAGCCAACGGATCGTATCACGGACGGTAGTCTGCATATCCCGCGGGCGATACCCCAGCTCGCAGGTGGCTTTATCATGCGAAAAATGACCGTTGCTTGAAATGGTGTAAAGGGAATACCTCGTATAAAGCGGGCGGGTGTTGCTTACCTTTGCAATCCACTCGAAAAACGGTACGAACATTTGCGCAAGCCCGATTGGAATACACAGCTTTTTCCTCCCGCCAATCACTTTTCTGATGTATTCAAGCAATTCCTTTACCGTAAAATAACGGTTTGAAAGAATGTAGCAATCGCCTGTTCTGCCGTTTTTGGCAGCCTGCAGGCAGCCCTTTGCAGCATCCCGTTCATCCACAAAATCATATCCGCCACTCACTCCTGCCGGAAGCTTGCCGGACATACACATTTTGATCAACTGTACAATATGGTTATTCCCGCCGTCATACGGCCCGACTATTCCGGAGGGGTGAACTATCACTGCGTCAAGCCCATTTTTAGCCGCCTCCAATACCGCCTGCGTAGCTTCCGCCTTTGTAGAGGCGTAAGCCCCTGTTACCGTATAGGCGGAAAATTTCGCAGCTTCTGATATTGTCGCTGTTTCATCAGTTTCAGGTATCGCATGAACCGAGCTCACATACACCAGCCGCTTTACATGGTGTCTGATACACAGGTCAATGATGTTTCGTGTCCCCTCCACATTGACCTGATAGAGCTGCTGCGTGACCTCATCGCCGATACTTATAATTCCTGCGGCGTGTATTACGATCACCTCGTTGCACTCAGTATCAGCAAATA
>DBQZ01000009.1:3042-10088 GCA_002305435.1 Clostridiales bacterium UBA1381 | reverse complement strand
ATTCTGTCTGTATAATACAATACCCTTATTTATCAATTTCATGATTTTTGTTAATGAAATATTAAATATAAAAAAGCTCCCGCAAATGCGGAAGCCTGAACCAATGCGACTTATATATTCAATTCAACGGTAAATACCGAACCCTCTCCGGGGCTGCTCTGCACTCTTATACGCCCTCCAGCAATATCCACCACCTTTTTCGCCAGAGCCAAACCGAGCCCGTTCCCCTCGGAAGCATGGGAGGTATCCCCCTGATAAAACTTTTCAAACGCCCTGCGGCAAGTCTCCTCGTCCATACCACAGCCGTCATCCTTTACAGTGACCGTCACAGTGTTCCCGTCTTTGCGGGAGGTAAGCCGGATGTGTCCTCCACGGTCTGTGTACTTGACGGCGTTTGACAGCAAATTGTTCCAAACCAGTTCCATCAGAGAAGCGTCATAACAGACGGCTACATCTGTTACATCTATCTCAAATTCAATATCCTTTGCCTGCCATTTTTCCATAAAGGCAAGAGCGCAGCGGCGGAGCTGTTCGCCAAGCTGATATGTTGCGGGGACGGGGAAAATCTGCTGATTTTCCAGCTTGCCGAGCTTTAGGATATTTGTGATCATAGTGTTCAAATGTTCCGTCGCTTCAATTACTGCATCCATGTACTGTTCCTTTTGTTCCTCAGGAACATATCCGTCTCTGAGCGCCTTCGTATAACTTTGGATAATCGATAATGGCGTTTTAAGCTCGTGGGAAACGTTTGCGATAAAATCGCTTTTCAAGATTTCATTCCCCGCAAGCTCCCTCGTCATTTTGTTAAAATCCTCAATCAGCACATCGATTTCATTCATCCTCTTTTTCTTTTTGCCTGACGAAAGCTGCACGGTAAAATCCCCCTCCGCCACCTTGCGGGCGGCTCTTGCTATCTTACGCAGCGGTTTTCCCGTAGTATACCGCCAAACAAGCCAAACTATCCCGGCAATTACAAGGCAGGCAAACGTCAAATATGCGACCAATATTGATACCATCGCCCCGACCTGATCCGGAAACGATCTCGTAATCAGGACGGTTTGGAGAGCGACAAGAAGGAACACGATTCCAAGTATAAAGAAAATGATATGCCATGAGATCATCGGCGCTGTTACACGAGGATCATCCTCTTTAAAAAATCTGAGGAATTTTCTCCAATTCATTTTATCACCGCCTTGTATCCAAAACCATGTACCGTGACAATTTCAAAGCTCTTGCAGTCAGCAAATTCTTTCCTGAGCTTCGTTATATACACGTCCACTGTACGCAGTCCCGTATCGTTCGTCATTCCCCAGTATTCGTCAATCAGCTCGCTGCGGGTGAAAATCTTTTTAGGGTGTGAGAGCAGCTTATATAAAACGTTAAACTCCCTTGGAAGAATGGGAACCTCCTTGCCCCCTACATAGGCGCTCATCTCATCACGGACAAGGACAAGGTCGCCTATTTCAAGGCGGTTTTCATTTTTTATATGCGCACGGCGCAGAAGCGCTCCCACACGCAAAACCAATTCGTCCATATCAACCGGCTTTACCATATAATCATCAATCCCTGCGGAAAACCCCTTCTTTTTAGAAGGCAGGTCGTCAAGCGCCGTCATAAACAAAATCGGTATCGCAGAATCCTTTTTGCGGATTTCCTTTGCAAATTCAAACCCATTCACCTTTGGCATCATAATGTCCGAAATGATAAGATCGAACGTTTCCGAATACAGCAAATCATAGGCCTCCACGGGGTCTTTGCAGCCTTTTGCCGAATAGTCGTTCTTTGACAGGTACGAGCAGATAATCCGGTTTAATTTTTCATCATCTTCAACGACAAGTATGTTGATCATAATCCTCACCCTCACTGCTTTATTTGTTGCAAGAATATATTTTTATTATAGAGCATTATGCAAATAAAGTCAATAATCGAAATACGTATCCGGGCGGGCGTTTCTCAGCTGCTTAAAGGGGCGAACGGCTGTTTAATATTAAATCAAAAAATAAGTACAATATACGTTCATTTTCGTTTGCATTTTACCTCGGGGTTATGTACAATGGAGGTATCAAAAACAAACAGGAGGTATCACTCATGAGAAACATCATCCCCGCAGACGATGGCTGGAAATTCCACTTAGGCGATATAGACTCTCTGCGCAACCGTTGGGCGTGGGGCAAATCCGGCTCGTGGAACCAGGGTCCGGAAAGCTTCGGCTATGACGATGAGAGCTGGCGCAGCGTAACTTTGCCGCACGATTTCGTTATCGAATCAACACCTGCCCCGAGCTTTACGAAAGAGCTTGCAGACGGCGACAACGCAATCCCGCAAATGCAGACTATAAATAACATCCACACCGCAGCAGGCTCTTTCCGCAAGGATGTCGGCTGGTACAGGAAACACTTTTTCATTCCGGCGGAGGACGAGGGGCGCAAGATTTTTTTCCGCTTCGATGGAATTTACCGGGACAGCATGATATTCGTAAACAACTTTTTCATAAAACACCACCGCAGCGGCTATGCCGGTGTGTGCTGCGACATCACCGATTTTGTAAATTACGGCGGCGATAACGTGATAAGCGTCAGAGCCGATGCCCGTGAGGCCGAGGGCTGGTTCTACGAGGGCGGCGGGATATACCGTCATGCGTATATAGTAAAAACCGAACCCTCCTATATAAAGTCGGTGTTCGTAAAATCATATCCGCAAGATGAAGATGCGGTTGTGGAAATAAGCGCAAACGTCCATGGCGGTGAAAGACTGTCGGTTGTTATATCCTCCCCCGATGGTAGTACAGCAGCTTTTGCTGAGGACAGCTGCGAAAACGCTATACGCCTGAGGATAGCAGACGCCAAACTATGGGATATTGACAGTCCGTACCTGTACACCGCAAAGGTCAGCCTGTACGAAAACGGAGAACCGATGGACGAGGTATGCGAATCGTTCGGTGTGAGAAGCATCTTCTTCGATAGTGATAAGGGCTTCCTCCTAAACGGCCGTCCTGTAAAGATAAAGGGCGTATGCTGCCACCAGAACCACGGCGGCCTCGGAACTGCCCTTCCTGATGAAATATACGAATACCGCATAAAAAAGCTCAAGGAGATGGGCGCTAACGCTTACCGCTGTTCGCATTATCCGCCGTCCCCGGCTTTGCTGTACGCCTGCGACAGGCTGGGAATGCTTGTAATGGATGAAACACGGCTTTTATCAAGCAACGAGGAGGATATGGGCGTCCTTTGCTATATGGTGGAAAACGCCCGCAACCACCCGAGCGTAATTATGTACTCTATCGGCAATGAGGAGGCTCAGTCACAAGCACTTCCGCAAGGAGGACGAATTGCCGCTTCGATGATTGGTAAAATCAAGGAGCTTGATGATACAAGGCCGGTCACTATGGGACTTCTGATGTGGGATCTTGCCAACAAAAAGCCGATAGAAAGCACAGATGTGCTCTCAGCAATTTCCGAAAAGCTTGACGTTGCCGGCTTTAACTACCACGAAAACCGCTGGGAGAATTTCCACCGCACATACCCCTCCCAGCCGATGATATGCACTGAGCAGACGACGTTTAAATCCACCCGTGGCTGCTATTCGACAGACAGCGACAAATGCCATCTGGCAATAAACGACGAAACCTGCGATTCCTACATGAAGGGAGCAAGCTGCTGGCGGGCGGCAAAGGCGGACTGGATGAGCGGACTTTTCCTGTGGACAGGATTTGACTACTACGGCGAACCGACTCCGTTTGCGTGGCCGGCGATAATGTCGCAGTTCGGCGCTATGGACATTTGCGGATATCCTAAGGATTTCTACTATTATTACCTCGCCTGCTGGACTGACAGGGATGTTATCCATTTATTCCCGCACTGGAACGGCTCCTGCGGCGAGAAGAAAGACGTATACGTATTCTCCAATGCCGAAGAGGTAGAGCTGTTTGTAAACGGCACAAGCCTTGGCAGGAAGAAAATGCCCACGGACGATTACCTACTCTGGAGAGACGTAGAATTCCAGCCCGGAGAAATTCGTGCCTGCGGTTACAGGGACGGGGTTCTTTGCATGGAGGATGTCGTAAAGACGACAAAACCTGTATCGTCAATACGTATGGCAGCCGATTTTGTGAAAAACAATATCGCCGTACTGCGAATAAAAGCTGTTGACGAGGATGGAAACATAGTCCCGGATGCAAATACGGATGTCGAAATATCAATAAACGGCGCCGCCCGCCTCCTTGGCACTTCAAACGGCAACCCGTCCGACCACACCCACGCTCACAATCCGAAGCGTTCCACATTCAACGGCCTTATGCAGGCTATCATAGAGTTTAGCGGGGATGTTGAGGTTTTATCAAAAAGCAGCTTCCCCGACTGCCGCTTATCAATAAAAGGCTAAATGTTAAAATAAACGCCGCCTTGGATATTGAAGTATCCGAGACGGCGTTTGTATTTTGTTATACTGTCGGCGTTTTGGGAACGTTCCCAAGCGGTACCCTTGCCGATTCGCAGCGGGGCGTTAAGCTTTCCATATCATAAAACCACATAAGCGCAACCTCACATCCTCCGTCTCCGCCGTATTCTATATCGACCGACGGCGCCGCATCATACAGCTTAACGGATAATAACAGACCGTTTTCATCATATACGGCAGCTATTACCACTCCGTCTATCGTATCCGCCGAGAAAAGCTCTGCTGTGAGGGAAAGTCCGTTCTCTTGACTTATACCGGCGGGCAGGATAAGATCCGTCTGCGGAGTTACCTCCACTCCGCCTGCCATGTAGCGCAGGTTAATATCGTTGAAATTCTCATCGAAGTTTACGTCAATACCGTCTGTGTAATCCCCGCCTATGCCGTGCCAGAAGCTTATTCCGACCGGAGATACTGCAAAGAAATCCTCCCCGATAATCTCAAACTCAAGCGTTCCTATAACTCCGTTATAAGCGACGTTTTGAGCCGAATCCCAGCTCATATTATATACGCCGCTGTCCATATCAGCTCCGCCGGTATACAATGCGCCGAAATCCACACTTTCGGCAGATACAAGACGCAGCAGCGAGGGGTTGTAGCTTATTTCAACGTTTAAGTTGGCAAAGCCGCTGTTCCCGCTAAGTACAACGGGCAATTTTACCGTATCGCCGTATTTGCCGCTTACAATTCCGACGCTTACCATGGGCAGCTCTTCCTCGGCAAAATACATCTTATCCTCGCCCAAAAAGCTGTTGTATTCCTCGACCGCCTTTTGCGCCGCACTTCCGCCTGTACCGTATACCGTAAGTCCCGTTGTTGAAATGCCGTAGTATTCTATTTCAGCAACGCTGTCTGGGACATATAGCTCCTTTAGAGCGGTGTTGTAAAATGCTGCATGGGCTATCTTTTTTACAAAGGCGCCAACAGCATACCCATCCGCCTTGCGTCCCTGCGGATAGCGCACAAGCGCCGTCATGCTTTTGTTGAAAAGCACCCCATCAAACGATGAAAACGAGCTGTTATCAGGGCTTACGTTTATCTCCTGCAAGCTGTAGGCGGCAAATGCGTCGCCTTCTATCACCCGAACTCCGGACGGGATATAAATACTCGTCAAATTACAGCCGGAAAACGCTTCTCTGCCGATATACTCCAAGCTCTCCGGCAGAGATACTTCCTCCGCCGCTGTATACGAAAAAGCGTAGCTGCCAATCGAGGTTACCCCCTCCGACACGACTATTTCCCGTATCTCCTCGCTGCATTCCTGCCACGGAGTATCCCCGTCATACTCGTACATACCGCCGGCTCCGCTTATCGTTAAAACTCCATCCTCAAACGACCATTCAAGCTCATCTCCGCAGGCGTGGGAGGATTTTACCGTCACCGTACAGCTTGCTTTAAGGCCGTTGACCGTTTCGGCTGTAATAACGGCAGTTCCCTTGGAAACTCCGCGCACAACGCCGCCGCTGTCAACAGCTGCAACCGTTGTATCGCTGCTCGTCCACGTGCATGCGGACTCAGAACCCTCAGGCTCGACCGTGGGGGTGAGCGTTATTGATGAAGCGTCGGTTATTTCTGCCGTTTCGGGCAAGGATACCGCCTGCGGAGGGTCGGCAGTTACACGGAAGTAGTAATCAAGTCTGCCCGTATAAACGCCCGGCACATCCGGCCAAACGCCAACGTATTCGTATTCACAGTACACCCTTACAACCTTTCCCGCCGAAGAGCCGACAGCACGTATTTGGCAGTCCTCACGGTTATAGTTTTCCCCGATAATTTCCAAAACGTCCTCATCACTGCTGTACCAGTTAGCGCTCAAAAAATCATCTGAACCAAGAGTGCGGTCAGATTCTATCGTGTACGTATCACCGACCTGCAAAACCGTAACCTCTGCCGCCCTCGTCCGGCTCGCTCCAAAAAGGCAGAACGCCGCTATTATCAGCATCACGGCGGACAGCGCACGCATCTTAAAAATTCCGTCCTTATTCATTGCCGCCTGCCTCCTCTATGTACTTTAACACTGCCGTAACATCACGGCTGTTCGCCCTGCCGTCCCCATTTGTGTCGGCATATTCCGGTGTTATTCCCGTATCCTCATGACCGGCAAGATACCGTGCCAAAAGCATAGCGTCCTCAGCTGTGCAGCTTCCGTCTGAGTTTACGTCATATCTCTCACTCTCCGGCCGTATCACACGGACTATGCATGAGGCGGTAAAGCCGCCGTCATTTGATACAGCCGTTATAACAGCCGTACCCTCGGATACTGCTCTTACCTTCCCACCAACAACCTCCGCCACATCAGGATTATCAGACTGCCATAATACGCTTTTATCTGTCGCCTCCGCAGGGGATACCTTGGCTGTAAGCGTCAGCTCCTCTCCTCTTTCGATTACAGCCTCCGTACGGTCGAGCATTATGCCGTCTACAAACACCTCCACCGAAACGACGCAGGAAGCTTCATAGCCGCCGTCCTCGGTTCTTGCGGTAATAACCGCTGTTCCCAGGGAATTTGCACTTACAACTCCCTCTGCCGACACCGTGACAACCGCATCATCGGATGATGTCCAGCTTACGTTTTTGTTCCATGCTGTGTCGGG
>DBQZ01000009.1:0-3019 GCA_002305435.1 Clostridiales bacterium UBA1381 | reverse complement strand
TTAAAGTCCTCATCAAATTTCCATACCGCATCAAAATCCCAGCCGCTGTACGTTTCGGGAAGCCGCATGGCAGTATCGCTCTTGCCGTATTCCCCGCCCTGATGACAGCCTGTGACCGTACCCTCGTTTTCGCCGTAGAACGTTTCTACCTGATAGCTGTACGAGCCAAGCCAATAGCAGTTTGTTATCTCGCCCTCGTTTAATCCGACAAACAAGCCGTAGCACTGCGTACCATTTCCGGGCTTTATATCCCCCTGATATGAAACGCTCGCCGTAGAGTAGGAATTTCTGATAACGCCGCCTTCGTAGTTTATAAGCGCAAGGCTTCCGAGATAGCTGGCTTTGCTCGACGCCATCGCACCTGAGATATGCACGTTTTCTATCGTTCCGTAATTGTAGTTTGTAAGCATAGCCGGGAATGTCGATTCATCGGAAATATCGAGTGAAAGGTTTTTAATTGTGCCGTTGTTCTGGTATATAAAACCGTTATTTGAATTATCTATCGTGATCTTATACCCGTCTCCGTCAAGCACGCCCGAAAACGGCTGCCCTGACCAATCGCCCGCCACCTCAATATTCGCCGCCAGCCGGTAATGAGCCGTCTGCATATCCTGTATCAGCTCCAGCTGTTCGCTGTTTGTTATGATGTACGGATCCTCCGCCGTACCGCTTCCGTCAATAACCGAGCCCTCGCCGCTGGATATAGGCAGGCAAAGAAAAACCATCGCCGCTATGATAAAAAGCGAGATAAATCCGGAAAGCTTCCCGTATTTCATCTGTATCACTCCCTTATACAAAGATTTCTAATTTTATTATATATGATATAAAAAAACCTGTCAATCATTTTTTCAGCCATTGTATCATAAAAGCGGGCAGACCACATATATATGTAAAAAACGGAGCATTAAGGAGGAGCAGCCAATGGACGGATACAACATATATGAAGATATTGCCAAAAGAAGCGGCGGGGACGTTTATATCGGGGTGGTTGGCCCGGTGAGAACGGGCAAATCGACGTTTATCAAAAAATTTATGGATCTTCTCGTTTTGCCGAATATGGAAAACGTATATCAGGCAGAACGTGCTAGGGATGAGCTGCCGCAATCGGCTGCGGGGCGCACGATAATGACGACAGAGCCGAAATTCGTCCCCAATGAAGCGGTTAATATTTCCCTCGGCGACAACGCCCACCTGAAAGTCCGCATGATAGACTGTGTCGGATACATCGTGGACGGTTCTCTCGGGTATATCGAGGACAATGAACCGCGGATGGTGTCAACGCCGTGGTTTGACGAGCCGATCCCATTTAACGAGGCAGCCGAAATCGGCACGAAAAAGGTCATTACCGAACATTCCACCATAGGGCTTGTCGTAACGACCGACGGCACTATAACTGAAATCGAACGTGATGAATACACCGTTGCCGAGGACAGGGTGATAAGCGAATTAAAAGCGATAAACAAACCATTCGTGGTGCTTTTAAACTCCGCCTCCCCCACCTCTCAGACGGCGGAAAACCTCCGGCGGGAATTGGAGCAGCGTCACAGCGTACCGGTAATCGCCGTAAACTGCCTTGAGCTTACCGCAAGCGATATTCACCGCATAATCGAAACCGTGCTGTTCGAGTTTCCTTTGCGGGAAATAAACATAAGACTCCCCGAATGGGTCGAAACACTCGGCGAGGAGCATTGGCTCTGCAAAAAACTCTATACCTGCATATCCGAAAAAGCTGCCGGCATCAGCCGTATCCGCCACATCCGTGACTTCGCCCCCTCTTTGGAGGAGCTTGACATTGTGAGAAAATCCGATATTGAGGGCATGGATCTGGGCTGCGGCAACGTCGTAATGGAATTATCCATGCCGATGGAGCTGTTTTATCAGGCACTCGGCGAGATGACCGGCTTTAGGATAGAGGGCGAAAAGGGGCTTGTAGAGCTGATGAAGGAGCTTGCCGCCGCCAAAGCGGAGTATGACAAGGTAGCCCCCGCCCTTATGGAGGTACGGGAGAAGGGATACGGCGTTGTCGCCCCCGCCTCCGACGAGCTTTCCCTCGAGGAACCACGCCTTGTCAAGCAGGGCGGCCGTTATGGAGTAAAGCTCAGGGCTTCCGCCCCCTCGATACATATGATACGGGCGGATATACAAACCGAGGTAAACCCGATAGTCGGCTCGGAAAAGCAGTCGCAGGATCTTGTTAAATACCTGCTTGCCGACTTTGAAACGGATCCGAAAAAGATATGGGAGTCGAACATTTTCGGCAAATCCCTGTATGAGCTTGTAAACGAGGGGCTTAAAAACAAGCTGTCGAAAATGCCGGACGATGCCCGATTTAAGCTTCAGGAAACGCTTACACGCATAATCAACGAGGGAAGCGGTGGTTTGATTTGCATAATCTTATAGGCATATCGGCATATGGCGCTGCCCTTGCCGCAGTGATTACTCTTTCTGCCTGCATGGGCAGCAGCAGCGCTGTGCATTTTGAGGAAAAGGAGTACGAAACTCCCACCCTCCATGCAAATGTATGGTCGGTCAGTTTCCCCGGAATCAAGGACGAGGAGTTTGCGCTTTCGCTTGAGGAGGACTACAAAAACGAACAGATAGAATTTCTTTCAGAAGCGGAGGAACGTTCATCAGACCTTGCCGGTCAGGCGCAGGCGGTACAGAAGCACAGCGTGGAGTTTGAATCGGACAAATGGTTAAGCATCGTTACCGACACTGAGCTTGACACAGGCTCCATTATCATGCGGCGCAGCGCAAAAACGATAGATTTGGAAAACAAGCAGGAGGTGAGCCTTGAACAGTTGTATCTGAGCGAGGATGCAGAGAGCTTTCTCGAACAGCGCATAAGCGAGGAAACCGCCTCGCCGGAATACAGCCAGCTTTGGAAAAAGCCGCAGATAGAACAGGGACAGGATTTCTACTTCTCGAAAAACGCCCTTGTCCTCGTGTATCAGCCGTATGAGCTGTCGTATTATGAAAAAGGTATAATTGAAATAAAAATCCCTTACCAAAAGCTGCG
>DBQZ01000134.1:22148-22798 GCA_002305435.1 Clostridiales bacterium UBA1381 | reverse complement strand
TCTCCATTCGTTATTTTACGGGCTGTGCCGCCTTTTACGTATATCAGCCCTGTACGTTCCGGCGGTGCATCCTCTGCATCAGTGCACGTTATAAGCACTTGCCGCCCACGTATCTTCCCTGCCAGATACCGCCGCCGGTTTATATCCAGCTCGCTCATTATATCATCCAGCAACAGCACGGGATACTCGCCCTTCTTATCCGCTATCCAGTCAGCCTGAGCCATTTTCAGTGCCAATACGCAGGTACGCTGCTGCCCTTGCGAGCCGAAAAGGCGGGCATCGGCGCCGTTTACCAGAATCCGTATATCATCACGCTGTACGCCCCATACCGCCTGACCGTGCTCTATCTCACGGCGTCGGCGCTTTTCCAAAAAAGCGCAGTATTCTTCCTTGCTTCCCACGTCTATGCTCGGATGATACTCTATCTTTAACTCTTCCTTTGATATTTCCCGCTGTATATTCCCCGCAAAAACCTGCATATCCTCCACAAAAGCACGTCTTGCTTCGATTATCTTCGCTCCCTCTTCTGCAAGCGCATCATTCCATACAGAAAGCGTCGCCTCATCCTTAAGGCCTGCTTTCTTCATCTGCTTTAAGAGTACGTTCTTCTCCCCCAAAGCCTTGTGATAGGCGGCAAGGCTTGCAAGATA
>DBQZ01000134.1:7269-22093 GCA_002305435.1 Clostridiales bacterium UBA1381 | reverse complement strand
TTCCTCACCGGCACGTTGTTTATTTTTATCGCCTTTTTGCCGGTTTTGTCTATTGCAAGCATCACCTCATGCTCACGCTCGGAATCGGCAAACTCCACCTTTATCCGGGCAAAGGGCTTACCGAAAGACACAAGCTCACGGTCGGATTTCGTCCTGAACCCCCGTCCGCAGGCTGCCAGATACACCGCCTCCAATATATTCGTTTTCCCCTGAGCATTATCGCCGTAGATAACGTTTGTGCCGGGAGAAAACTCTATCCTCTCACGGCTGTAGTTCCTAAAATCCCTAAGCTCCAGCGAAGTTATGTGCATATCATTCCACCAAAAGCTCCGCCTCGCCCTCAAGGACGACCGTATCATTCGGACGCAGCTTCTTGCCACGTGCAAGACAGACCTCGCCGTTAACGCTGACGCAGCCGGAAGCAATTAAATCCTTTGCCTCTGCGCCCGTTGATGCCAGCCCGGAAAATTTTAAGAGCTGGTCGAGCTTTATATATTCGGTTGTTATTGTTATCGTTTCCTTACGCATTACAAAACGCCTTTCAAAAATAAGTATATCAATTGGATATTCTCGATACCGAGGTTACTGCCGGTATCTGCTTGAGCTTTTTCATCAGAAGCGCCAGCTCCTCAGTGCCGCTTATCTCAACTCCAACCTGCACAACGGCAATCCCCTTTTTCGTAACGAAAGCATTAGCCGACTTCATCGGGAATTTCAGGTTGTTTATAACCTCCGTCACCGCAAGAAGCAGTCCCTGATGATCGGGAGCCTCGAGCTGGACGCTTGTGACGTATTTTCCGGATCTGTCAGACCACGAAACCTCTATGAGACGGTTTTTGTCCTCCTCGCTCATATGGTCTGTATTCATGTTCGGGCAATCCCGCCTGTGTACCGACACCCCACGTCCCTTGGTGATAAATCCGATTATATCATCGCCCGCCACAGGATTGCAGCAGTGGGCAAGCCGTACGAGGCAGTTTTCTATCCCTTTTACGTCTATTATCCCCGAACCACGGTGCTTTTGCTTTTCGTCCTCCTTTGACGACGACAGACCGCTTAATATCTCCTCCTCGGTCTTAGGCTTTTTGCGCTGCTCCTTTATATATTCGTCACGCAGCCGCATTATCACCTTCTGGGCTGTAAGAGCACCATAGCCTATGCTTGCGTAAAGGTCGTCAATCGTTGCAAAGCCGTAACGCTTTAAGAGTATATCCATCCATTCCGGGCGGAACAGCTGAGCGTGCGTATAGCCCATACGCCGTACCTCACGTTCGAGAAGCTCCTTGCCGTGTACGATATTTTCCGGCCGTCTCTCCCTTTTGAACCACTGGTTTATCTTGCTCTTTGCCTGAGATGTTTTTACTATCTGCAGCCAGTCACGGCTGGGGCCTTTCGTATTGCCGGTAAGTATCTCTACAATTTCCCCGTTCTGCAAACGGTAGTTGTTGGGAACGATCTTGTTATTTACTTTCGCCCCGCTCATCTTGTAACCGACTGCCGAATGTATCGCAAACGCAAAATCTATAACCGTACTGCCCGCCGGCAGCGATACCACCTTGCCCTGAGGCGTGAACACGAACACTTCATCGGCAAAAAGGTCGATTTTTAGCGTGTTCATGAAATCGTCTGTATCAATTATATCTACCTGAGTCTCTAAAAGTTTCCTCACCCATTCGAGCTTGGAATCCATATCGTTCTCTCCGGAAATCCCCTCTTTATACTTCCAGTGAGCGGCGATACCTTCCTCTGCGACCTTGTGCATTTCCCACGTACGTATCTGTATCTCAAACGGCGTACCGTTTGGGCCTATTACCGTCGTATGCAGGGACTGGTACATATTCGGTTTCGGGGTTGCGATATAGTCTTTAAACCGCATCGGCACAGGAGTATACAAATCGTGCACCATTCCAAGCACAGTATAGCAGTCGGTTACAGTATCTACTATAACCCTCACCGCAAACAAGTCGTATATCTCATCTATCGTCTTGTTTTGACCGTACATCTTACGGAATATGCTGTAGAAATGCTTTGCCCTGCCTGTAACCTGTCCCTTTATCCCCGCCTCTTCGATTTTCCCGTTCAAGACGGCGATAATATCTGCGATATACTGCTCTCTCTGTTCCTTCTTCTGGTGAATTTCCCTGCGTATTTCCTCATAAGCCACCGGGTCGAGGTATTTAAGCCCCAAATCCTCAAGCTCCACCTTTATCTTCGACATACCGAGCCGGTGTGCCAGAGGGGCGTAAACCTCGAGTGTTTCTTTCGATATTCTAAGCTGCTTATCGTGCGGCATATATTTCAGCGTACGCATATTATGGAGCCGGTCGATAAGTTTTATCACCACGACCCTTATATCCTTTGCCATTGCAAGGAACATCTTTCTCAGGTTTTCGACCTGCTGTTCCTCCTGGGTGGTATATTTTATCTTTTTAAGTTTTGTTACCCCGTCCACTATCTCTGCCACCTGACGGCCGAACAGCGCCGCCACATCCTCCGACGTCCACGGCGTATCCTCAACAACGTCATGCAGAAGGCTTGCTGCTATTGAAACCGCATCAAGCGACAGCTGCGAGGCTATATATGCAATCTGTACAGGGTGTTCTATATACTTTGCGCCGGATTTTCTGAATTGATTCTTATGTGCATCCTTTGCCACAAAGTACGCTATTTCTATCATGTCGGTATTAGCATGGGGGCTGTAGCTGTGAACGGCTTCCACTATCCTCCGTACTATCTCGTCTGTATCCTCTTCCTCAACATACGCCATTTTATCGGGCGCAAGAATAGCGCTCTTTCTCAATTCTTCTTTCTCAGCCGTCATAATAAAACACCTCTTTCCCATGTCTGCCCCATACGGATTCTTGTGAACATCCGCCCGGAGCGTCCCAGCCGCCTGCGTTTAGCCGGCATCTGCGGGACTTGCCGCCTTTTTTATATCCTTGAGCACAAGCTGTGCCTGCTTTGTACCCTGATACGTATTTATATCCATCTGAAATGCCAAATCCACACGGTCTCCCTGCCGGAAAAAATCCATGTATTCCCCCATGCCAAAGCCAACGCAGTTTAGCACGTGGTTACCTGAGCCCGCCCGAAGGCGCAGATGCTTATCAGCCATCCCCATCCTTCCTATTGCAAGTATCGTCTGGTTCATAATTGCAAATACCGGCTTTTCATTGCACATTCCAAACGGCTCAAATACGGAAAGTGCGCGGCAGTTTTTCACCGATACCGCCGCCGGATTTAAAATACAGTCTATCTTAACCGAAGGCACCATAGCCTCAGGCTTCATATTCTTTTCGGCATACTGGTTTATCTTCTTTGTAAAATCCTCAATATCGGCAGAGTTTATGTTTAATCCCGCCGCTATGGAATGGCCTCCGAAGTTTGTCAAAAACTCCTCGCAGTTGCTCAGGGCATCAAACAGGTTAAAACCATCCACGCTTCTGCCGGAGCCTTTCCCGGCGCCGTTTTCGCACGAGATAAGTATGCAGGGTTTATAAAAGCGCGAGCATATCCTCGACGCCACAATCCCTATTACGCCCTGATGCCAGCCCTCCTTTGCAAGCACTATGACCCTCTTTTTATCAAACAGCGGATCTCTTTCGGTAAGCTCAAGAGCCTCATCAAAGATTTTCTGTTCCATCATCTGACGCTTGCGGTTTTCTTCATCGAGCTTTAATGCTATCTCATACGCTTTTTTCTCATCACTGCTCAAAAGCAGCTCAACGGCAGTTGAAGCATTGCCAAGCCTTCCTGCGGCGTTTAGCCTCGGAGCAAGAGAAAACGCTATCGAAGAAGAGGTGAGCGGTCTTTTATCTGCACCGGAGAGCTCAAGCATTTTTCGTATCCCCGGCCTTTTTGAATCAGCCAGAGACTTAAGCCCCCGGTCTACTATAATCCTGTTCTCATCAAGCAGCGGAACCACGTCTGCCACCGTTCCCAAAGCCGCAAGGTCACAGTAGCGGTTAAAACATTCGGTAGTGCTTTCCCCCATGTACATCGCCGTTGCCAACGCCAGCTTAAACGCAACCCCAACTCCTGCCAGACCGTCAAACGGATAGCCGCAGTCGGGTATCTTTGGATTTACAACAGCTACCGCATCCTCGGGCAGCTTCTCCTTGCAGGTATGGTGGTCGGTTATTACTGTTTCCATGCCCAGCACCTTAGCAAGGCTCACCTCACCTACGGCAGTTATGCCGCAGTCCACGCTTATCATCAGCTTGGCTCCGCTTTTTGCCAGCTTGTTTACAGCCATTATATTCAGGCCGTAGCCTTCCTGATACCTGTCCGGTATGTAATATTCCACATTGGCGCCGTGGTTTTTTAAAAAATCGTACAAAAGGGCGGTAGACGTTATCCCGTCAACGTCATAATCGCCGTATATAACTATCCGCTCCCCGTTTTCCACAGCCCGAGCCGTGCGTTCGGCAGCCTTGTCCATATCGGGCAGGAGCGAGGGGTTATGGATTCCGTGCATGGACTTTGTCACGTAGGAACGTATCTGCTCATCGGTCTTTAGGCCGCGGTTTAAAAGCAAAGTCGCTATCACCTTGGGTAAGTTATAGCGTTTTGCCAGCATCTCCACCTCTTGGGCGGATTGTCCCCTGTTCTTAAAAATCCAATTCTTCGTTCGCATATGCTTCTCCAAACAACAACTCTTTTCCGGCATAAGCCCCCTTTTGACCGCTGCCGGTTCTGATATTTCTTATAAATAATCTTCGTTAATAGAATAATTATATCATTTTCGCCGGGAAATTTCAAGGGATTTTGAGTATTTATATCAATTTTTTCAGTATATTCCCATATAAAAAAGGCAGACTATCTTCCAAAATCGGAATACTGCCTGCCAGAATACCCCTCACAAAGCCATAACCACAGCCGCTATAACAAACGATGCCGCAATAAGCGCCGCCGCAGTCACAGCTGCCGCCGAAAAGCCCTTCCTGCGCCTTTTGCGAGACTTGCGGGCGGGCGGGTTTTTCTGCATATAATTTTTCACTATCTTCTCCGCCTCCCTCACAATATCCTCCTCAGCTGCCGGGTCGTATTCCTTTAAAACAATTATCGCCTGGGCAATGTACTTTGAGCTTATCCCATCGAGGATAACCACTCTCTTTGTCATATTGCTCATCCCTGTTTTCCTCCTATATATTTACTTATTAGAAGTATTACCCGCTTTTTGAAAAATCTATTCTTTTATTTCTATATCTTTTGTGTAGATGTTACAATTGATACATTTTCGTAATATTTTTGTAATAAAGCTGTTGACAAAACGAAACATTTGTAGTATACTTGTAAAGAATTGTTCTTTACCCAAGACAAAGAAGGGAATGTTTTAATGGATAAGATAATGGAAAGAATAATAAAACGCCGCGAGCTAAGGGAGCGCCGCAAACGCCGCCGTCGCAGATTTGCCGCAGCGGCAGCCGCTTCAGCCGTACTGGCAACTGCCCTTATGGGCGCTGCTAACGACAAGGCCGGCAAAGAGGTTATTATAAAAGAAATAGATGCCCTCTCAGGGTTTGAGAACAGCATAACCGTTAAAACCCGTCAGGAAACCGCCTCCGGCCTTTTGGAGGAATGCGGCCTGGAGCTGGGAGAAAACGATATTTTAAACGTCTCCCCCGACTCTGTCCTCTATGACGCTGCAAACATCGTCATAACCCGTGCCGGAACGGTAACAATTACAACAGCCGACGGTTCAACAACGGCGAACGTTACAAAGGGCACAGTTGGCGAGGCCGTAGCAGAAGCCGCCTATACGGTTGATGATAACGACAGGCTCGTTCCCGAAGCCGATACGGCTGTGAGCGACGGTATGCAGATACGGATAATCCGCATAGATACCACAACTGAAACCGAAACCGCTCCGATAGATTTCGGGGTGACGTACGTTGATGATCCCTCTATGATGCAGGGCGAAGAAAAAGTCACCTCAGAAGGAGAGACCGGCGAAAAAGAGCTTGTATATTCCGTGGAAACGAAAGACGGCTCCGAAAGCTCCCGCACACTCGTTGAAGAGCGTGTTGTAAAGGAAGCATCCGATAAGGTAATAGCAAGAGGAACCGCTACCCCCACTCCCCGTCCGACAGAGGCCCCGGCTAAAAAGCAGGCCTCCTCATCCTCATCAAAGGTAAGCGTTGATGCAACGTCCGGTACGGTAAACGGAATGGCGTATTCCAAAAAGATAACAGTCACCGCTACCGCCTATTCGACATCACCCTCAGAAAACGGCGGACACTCTACCACAGCAATGGGTACACCATTGAGAAAGGGCGTTATTGCGGTTGACCCCTCGGTTATACCTCTTGGTACAAAGGTATATGTCGCCGCTGCCGATGGCTCGTGGAGCTACGGTACGGCAGTAGCCCAGGATACGGGCGGGGCGATAAAGGGGAATAAGATAGACTTATGCTATACCTCTTCCTCCGAAGCCCGTTCTTTCGGCAGGAGGAGCGCCGTAGTATATATTCTGGAGGATTAACATGAAAAAATTCAAGACGATAGCCACAGCGGTGATGGTCGCCTCATTATGCGCCGCCTCCGCCGGCTTCTTCTCCGTCCTCTCCGCCGAGCACAAAAGCCGCCAGGATTCCTCCTGCGGCAGCGCCTGCCTTATTACGGAGAAAAACCTGCTCATAAGCATTTATGCTCAGGATGATTACATGGCTTGGAGCAAGACAGAACGTTCCGAGCAGAAGGATATTCTTGACGAAGCGTCCGAATACATCAGCTCCCAGGCAGAGCGGTACGGCAAAAGCTCCGGACTTATACTAAACGATGCAGCCCTTAATTACGAATTTATCTATGACGGTTCAGCAGAGGATGACCCGTCCGGGTTTGAGGAGGCCGTTTATGAATATATCGCCTCCCTCGACACAGATGCTCTGATGGAACAGTACGGCGCAGACGGGGTGTGCTACGCAGTCTTTATAAATGACAGCGGCTCCTCTTACGCAAGGCCGTATTACTACAACAAGAGCGACAGCCGTTTTGACGAGGTATCGTTTATATATCGGGATGACGAGGACGATTCACCGCTTCCGCCGCAGATGATAGCAAAACAAATCCTGCGGTTGTTCGGCGCAAGCGACCTTTCTGTCGCCGCTCCGCACGAGGGGATAAGCGATGAAATATCAGAATATTTCACAGACTCCGATCCCGACAATCTGATGTCGCAAACGATAATAGATGATAACGACCGTCACGGCATATGCGACTTTACCGCCTACCAGCTCGGGCTTACAGACAAGATCCCGGCTGAGGTGTTAGAAAACGAAGAGCTAATACGTGCGTATCCCGGCGCATTTGAATACCGGGTATAAAACAAAGCCCAATATAAAGCGACGGACAGACTCATGCTGCTCCGTCCTTTATGCTGTTTATAAGGAGAAAAATCATGCAGCTATCCATAATTTCAGCAGGTCCGGGGGATGAGCGGTTTTTGACCGCCGAAGCCCGCAGGCGGATAGACAACGCCGATATGGTTCTCGGCTCTGAGCGGCTTGTTCGCCTCTACGGCGGATACAAGGCGGCCACCGCCGCCGAGGTGGAACGCTACGTCCGTACATATCCCGACCGCAAAACGGCTGTTATAGTAAGCGGTGACAGCGGCTTTTTCTCGCTTGCCAAAAGCCTCAAAAAGCTGTTCCCGCAGGCCGAGGTGCTGCCCGGCATAAGCTCCGCCGCCTACTTTTCCGCCGCCTTGGGGGTATCGCACGAGGATTGGACATACGTTTCCCTGCACGGCCGAAAAGCCGCCCCGGCAGTGATTTGCAGCCTTTACAAAAAAGTCTTTTTCCTGACAGACCGCCAAAATACACCCAAGTCCATCTGCTCCCGTCTTACGGAGTTTGGGCTTGGCAAACTTAAGGTGTCGGTCGGCGAAGAGCTTTCCCTTGAAAATGAGCGCATACGCACGCACACGGCGGAAGAATGGACAAAGCTTTCTGCTTCCCCGCTTTGCGTTATGCTCGTGCAAAACCCCGCTGCCAAACCGCCGTCCTCGATTCCTGACAGCGAATTTATACGTAGCAGTTCGCCGATGACGAAACAGCACGTAAGAACAGCCGCTGTTTCCATGCTCGACATAACCCCCGATTCCACAGTCTGGGACATAGGCGCCGGATGCGGCTCCGTATCTGTCGAAGCGGCCCTGCGCTGCCCGAGAGGGCGGGTATTGTCGGTGGAAATATCCCCCGAACGCACAGAACTTATCCGCCAAAACAGCCGCCGCTTTTGTGCGGACAACATAGAACCCATAACGGCGGATGCTGTATCAGCCATCCCCTCAATGCCGGATCCTGACTGCGTTTTTATCGGCGGCAGCTCCTCTCAGACGGAGGAAATTTTAAAGGCAGTGTTCGGCCGATTTCCAAAAACGGTAGTTATGACTATGGTATCGCTTGACACCGTTTCAAAAGTGCTCGCTCTTGCTGACAGCGGGCAAATTCCCTCGCCTAAAATCTGCCAGCTTTCGGCAGCCAACGTAAAAACAGCCGGCTCTCACCGCCTTTTATCGGCAGAAAACCCGGTATTCATTTTTTCATGGAGAGACCTTAGATGAAAAGACTTTTGATAACCGCCCCCGCAAGCGGCGCCGGAAAAACAACGGTCGTCTGCGCCGTTTTGTCGCTTTTAAAAAAGCATGGATTTTGTCCCGCCGCCTTAAAATGCGGGCCGGATTACATAGACCCGATGTTCCACAGCGAGGTATCCTCTGTGGACAGCCGCAATCTGGACGGCTTTTTCATGGACGATAACATAATGAACTACTTGCTTCATGAAAGCTCCATTTCCTCCGACATCTGCATTATCGAAGGGGCAATGGGGTACTACGACGGAGCAGGCTTCACAGACGAAGCCTCCGCCTACAGCTGTGCCCGCACGACAAATACCGCTGTTGTCCTCGTACTCGACGGCTCGGGTGTTGGAATTTCTCTGGCGGCAGTTTTAAAGGGGTTCATGGATTTTAGGCAAGACAGCAATATCAAGGGCGTGATTTTTAACCGCACCTCACCGCACGTATATGCAAAGCTTGCGGAGGAATGTCGCCGGCTCGGGGTCGTTCCACTGGGATATATCCCACGTGATGAGCGGTTTGTTATAAAAAGCCGACATCTGGGGCTTGTGACCGCTGCGGAAATAGGTTCTCTCCGCTCACAGCTGGAGCTTATCGCCGAAAACGCCGTAATCGACATAGAAGCTCTTATGAAACTTGCAGAAGCTCCAAAAATTATAGCTTCCGCCCCGCCTTTTCCAAATCTCGGACATGGGGCGAGGATAGCGGTTGCCCGTGACCGGGCGTTCTGCTTTTATTACAGGGATAATCTTGAGTACCTGAAAAAATGCGGGCTTGAGCTGTGTTTCTTCTCGCCGCTTTCCGACAAAGCCCTGCCTGAGGGCGTATCCGGACTGCTGCTTGGCGGCGGATACCCGGAGCTTTACCTTGAGGAGCTTTCGCAAAACAAGCCGATGCTTGAATCTATCCGCAGAGCCGTTCTCTCCGGTATGCCTACCGTGGCCGAATGCGGCGGCTTTTTGTACCTGCACCGTTCGATAGACGGCGTACCTATGGCAGATGTTCTGCCGTCAAAATCGTTTAACGCCGGCAGACTTACACGGTTCGGCTATGTCACCCTCACCGCCCGCTGCGATAACCTGTATACGAAAAAGGGCGGTATACTAAAGGCTCACGAATTTCACTACTGGGACAGCGAAGAACCGGGTGACACTTTCACCGCCCAAAAACCACATTCGGGGCGCAGCTGGAACACTGTTGTTTCCGGCAAGAATTTTCTAGCAGGATTTTCCCACCTGCATTACTGGGGCAATTTCGAGGCCGCAAATTCATTTATAAGGAGAATAAGCCAATGGAAGGTTTAAATAGAGAAGCAATGGACAGGGCAAGAAAAAAATGGGATCGGGTGGCAAAACCGCTCGGAAGCCTTGGCGTACTTGAGGACATCTGCGTGCAGCTGGCAGGCATATACGGAAGTGAGGAATTTTCGCTCGATAAAAAATGCGTTGCCGTATTCTGCGCCGATAACGGCGTAGTCTGCGAGGGTGTTACACAATGCTCAAGCGAGGTCACAGCGGCAGTTGCCCGCAACCTTGCAGCCGGCAAAACCTCAGTCTGCCGTATGGCAGAGGTCGCCGGGGCTGCCGTTCTGCCCGTGGACGCCGGAATGAATACAGAGGTTGAGGGGCTTTTGTCGATAAAAGCCCGGCGCGGCAGCGAAAATATCGCCTGCGGCCCCGCCATGACACAGGAGGAGTTTGACAGCGTATTCTCCGCTGCCGAAAAACTTGTACTCCGCCTTAAGGAGGAGGGTATAGACCTTATCGTCACCGGCGAAATGGGTATAGGCAATACCACAACTGCCGCAGCCGTAATCTGCGCCCTGCTCGGCGAAAGCCCGGCTGATATTACCGGCCGTGGTTCCGGCCTTACCGACGAGGGGCTGCGCCGCAAAACAGAAGTCGTAATGCGTGCGCTCAAAACGAACCGTCCGCCGAAAAACGACGCCGCAGAGGTGATACGCCGTGTCGGCGGCTTTGACATAGCCGCAATGGCAGGGGTGTTTTCCGGCGGGGCAAAGTACCGTGTGCCGATAGTGATAGACGGGGTCATTTCAGCGGCCGCCGCCCTTGCCGCCTCAAAAATAAATCCCGCCTGCCTTGATTTTATGATCGCTTCCCACGTCTCGGCGGAACCGGCGGCGGAAAAGGTGCTTGCCGCCCTCGGCAAATACGCCCCGATCCGTGCCGGAATGCGCCTTGGCGAGGGTACGGGCGGAGCGTCGCTTTTGCCGCTTTTGGATATGACGCTTTCGGTATACAACAGCGCCGCCACTTTCGATACCTCCTCAATAGAGCCGTACGAGCATCTGTCATGATGGTGATGATAACCGGCGGAGCGGCCAGCGGAAAGTCGCAGTTCGCCGAGGATTTTATCTGCGCCCGCTGTAAAAACCCGTTATACATAGCGACAATGCGCCCTTTCGGAGAGGAGGCCGACATTCGCATAAGCCGCCATCGCCGCCAGCGTGCGGGACGGGGATTTTTAACGCTTGAACGATACACCGACATTGGCTCAGCCGATGTATCGGGCTGTGCGCTTTTGGAATGTGTGTCAAACCTTCTATCAAATGAAATGTTCGAGGTCGGCTTTAATGGGGCTGCCGAACGAACCGCCGAAGGCATCCTGTCCTTAAACGAGCGTTTGGAGCTTTTAGTCGTAGTTACAAACGAGATTTTTTCGGACGGCATAAAATACCCGCCCGAAACTGAGGAGTATATTAAAAATCTTGCGGCTGTAAACAGGACTTTATCAGCCATGGCGGATAAGGTGATAGAAGTCGTCTGCGGCATACCTGTTTTTATAAAAGAATGAATAAACACCATCCTTTCGGGGAAGTATAAGTTCCGTAGAAAGGATGTGAGTCACATGAACGACCAGAACAATAACAACATGAAACAGAACCAGAACCAAAATCAGAATCAGAAACAGAATCAGAGACAAAACCTGAAACAGAACCAGAAGCAAAATTCGCAGCAGAACAGACAGAACAAAAACGACCAGTTCTGAGAACAGCAAACGGGAGCCTGCCTCTACAGCAGAGCTCCCGCTTTTTATTTACTGTTTAAGCGTACCAAGGCTTGATGCCTTTAAATATGCGTTGATAAAACCGTTCAAATCGCCGTCCATCACCGCTCCGATATTGCCCACTTCATAGCCGGTACGGTGATCCTTGACCATGGTGTACGGCTGGAATACGTAAGAACGTATCTGGCTGCCCCATGCGATCTCCTTCTGTACGCCCTGTATATCGGAGATCTTTTCTTTCTGCTGCTGCTCTGCAAGCTCTACGAGCTTTGCCTTTAACATTCGCATTGCATATTCCCTGTTCTGATGCTGCGACCGCTGAGTCTGGCACGAAGCCACCATGCCGGTCGGGATATGCGTTATACGCACGGCAGAATCCGTCTTATTGATATGCTGACCGCCAGCGCCACTTGAGCGATATGTGTCAACCTTTAAATCCTCCGGCCGTATGTCCACCTCGATAGTATCATCAAGGTCGGGCATTACCGAAAGAGATGCAAACGACGTATGCCGCCTTCCCGAAGAATCAAACGGCGATATACGCACGAGACGGTGAATACCCTTTTCCGATTTCAAATATCCGTAAGCGTTCAGCCCTGATATTTGAATCGTAGCGCTCTTCACTCCCGCATCATCACCCGGGAGCATATCAAGAACGGATACAGAATACCCGTTCTTCTGCCCCCACATCTGATACATACGGATAAGCATCTCGCACCAGTCCTGCGCCTCGGTACCGCCGGCGCCTGCGTGGAAATCAAGGATGGCGTCGCTCTTATCGTAGGGGCCTGAGAGCAGAGTCTCAAGCGTCATCTTCTCTGTCGTTTCCTTAATAGAGGTTACGGCTTCCTCCACATCGGGGAGCATGGAAGCATCCTCCTCCTCGTTTGCAAGCTCTATTAAAACGAGGGTATCCTCCCACTTGCTCTTTAATGACTTCCAGCCGTCAACCTTATCCTTAAGCTGCTTCGTTTCCTGCAATACCTTCTGGCTTTTTTCCATATCGTCCCAGAAGCCGGGCTTTGCGCTTTCATCTTCGAGTTCCTTTATTCTTGACTCCGCCTTAGCGATGTCAAAGTGAATCCCTCAGTTCTTCTATGCCTTTTTCCATACCTACCAGTTCCAAACGGTACTGTTCATATTCCAGCATATTATTCACTTCCTTCTATTGGAATTTTTATCATTTGCGGCTTATTTATCCTTGCCGCAGCAATGCTTATATTTCTTGCCGCTGCCGCAGGGGCAGGGATCGTTGCGGCCGATCGTCTTTTTCTCCTGCTCCGGCTGCGCCCCCGAAGAAGCAGGCTGTACAGGCTGGGGACGGCCTGTCGCACGTCTTACCGGCGAACCCTCGTTGGGAGCCATCGGCTTTGCCACCTGTTCACGCTGTATGCGTATGCGGGGCATTGCAAAGAGGACATATCTTACCGTATCCCTCTTTATCGATTCGAGCATACCCTCGTAGAGCTCACTGCCGACTGTGCGGTATTCCACTACCGGGTCGTGATTTCCGTATGCTCTTAAGCCTATCTCACGCTTTACGTGCTCCATCTCGTCCAGATGATCCATCCACTGCGAATCTACCACCTTAAGCAGCAATACACGCTCAAGCTCACGCATATTCTCGCCGAAAATCGTCTCCTGCTCGGCGTAACGCTTATTGGCAATATCCATCAGCTTTTCTTTTATATCATCACGGCTGAGACCTGAGAGCTCCTCCTTTGTAACGTCAAACTCGCCGTTTGCACGGAGGTTGCGGTCTGCAAATTCCTTTATCGCTCTTATATTCCAGTGTTCCTTATCGCTTGTAACGCCGATATAATCATCAAGAGCAGTATCTATGCACGATTCCATCATTGTGCGGATAGTACCGCTTACGTCCTCGCCGTCAAGAACTGCCTGACGCTGAGCGTATACTATCTTTCTCTGCTCGTTCATTACCTCGTCGAACTGGAGAACACGTTTTCTTGTATCAAAGTTTCTGCCCTCAAGATTCTTCTGCGCATTTTCAATAGCGTTTGTAAGCATCTTCGCCTCTATCGGCTGATCCTCCTCAAGACCGAGAGCCTCTACCATCTTCTTTACCTTGTCGGAGCCGAAAATTCTCATGAGGTCGTCCTCTAAAGAGAGGAAGAACTTCGAGCAGCCGGGGTCACCCTGACGGCCGGCACGACCTCTGAGCTGGTTATCTATACGGCGTGACTCATGACGCTCCGTACCGATTATGAACAGACCGCCCGCCTTTTTAACCTCTTCCTGCTCAGGAGCCATCTTCGCCTTTTCCTCCTCATGGAAGCGGGCGAACAGCTCTCTTGCACGCTTTATCTCCTCGTTGTCGGTATCGGCAAAACCGGTGGCCTCCACCAAAAGCTCCTCTACCGGCAGATGTACCTCGGGAGTCTCCACGGGATTTTTCGCCTCTTCCTCAAGCCGCTTTGCCTCCTCGTCACGAAGCAGCATTTCAAGACGGTGTCTTGCCGCATACTCGGCATTACCGCCGAGGATTATATCCGTACCACGGCCTGCCATGTTGGTGGCAATCGTAACCGCACCCTTCTTACCTGCCTGCGCTACTATCTGAGCTTCCCTTTCGTGGAACTTGGCGTTAAGCACAGAATGTCTAATGCCGTTTCTCTTAAACAGCGATGAGAGCTGCTCCGACTTTTCAACGCTTACAGTACCCACCAAAACCGGCTGACCTTTTGCGTGACATTCCTTAACCTGCTCCAAAACAGCATGGAATTTGCCGTTTTCCGTCTTGTACACCGAATCCTGCATATCCTCACGGATAACCGGCTTATTCGTCGGAACGGCTACGCAGTCGAGCTTGTATATCTGCTGGAATTCCTCTTCCTCGGTAAGAGCCGTACCCGTCATACCGGAGAGCTTATTATAGAGACGGAAGAAATTCTGGAACGTTATCGTTGCAAGCGTCTTGCTTTCGTTTTCAACCTTAACTCCCTCTTTTGCCTCTATCGCCTGATGCAGACCGTCAGAATACCGTCTGCCGGGCATTACACGGCCGGTAAACTCGTCTACGATAAGCACCTGCCCGTCCTGCACGAGATACTGCTTATCACGAATCATGCAGCCGTTTGCCTGCAATGCCTGGTTTATATGATGCTGCAAGCGCATATTTTCGGGGTCTGAGAGGTTCTCTACGCCAAAGCCCATCTCGGCCTTTTTAATACCGCTGTCGGTAAGCATAGCCGTCCT
>DBQZ01000134.1:6429-7228 GCA_002305435.1 Clostridiales bacterium UBA1381 | reverse complement strand
ACGAACTGGTCGGCTACACGGTAGAGATCGTTTGCCGACTCGCCCATACCGGAGATGATAAGCGGGGTTCTCGCCTCGTCGATAAGAATGGAGTCCACCTCGTCCACGATTGCGTAATTGTGACCTCTTTGTACCATGTCCTTCTTATGCACAACCATGTTGTCACGCAGATAGTCAAAACCAAGCTCGTTGTTCGTTCCGTACGTTATATCGCAGGCATACGCCTCACGTCTTTGGTTGTTGTCCTTTTCGTGGATTATAAGTCCCACGCTGAGTCCCAAAAACCTGTATACCTTCCCCATCCATTCGCTGTCTCGCTTTGCCAGGTAATCGTTGACGGTGACGATATGTACGCCGTCGCCTGTAAGCGCATTGAGGTACGCCGGAAGAGTTGATACAAGCGTCTTACCCTCACCGGTTTTCATCTCTGCTATTCTTCCCTGATGGAGGATTATACCGCCGACTATCTGCACGTAGAAATGCTTCATGCCAAGCACTCTCCAGCTGGCCTCACGCATTACCGCAAACGCCTCCGGCAGAAGCTCGTCAAGCGTTTCACCATTTTTATATCTTTCTTTAAACTCGGCTGTTTTTGCTCTTAGCTCTTCATCGGTCAGCTTCTGCATATCGCCATCGAGAGCTTCAACCTTTTGAGCTATGGGATAGATACGCTTTAATTCTCTGTCAGAATATGTTCCAAATATTTTGTCGAATATTCCCATTTCCTATTTCCTTTCAAAATCATTAGAATAAACAGTCTTCCAAAGACTGCACACGTATTTATTATAACACATATATC
>DBQZ01000134.1:0-6302 GCA_002305435.1 Clostridiales bacterium UBA1381 | reverse complement strand
AACTGGATATGGATAATAATTATTGTAGCGTTAATACTCTGCTGCTGCGACACAAACATCTTCGGCGGAGGCCGCAACGACTGCTGCGACCCATGCTGCCAGCCGTCTGACAAATGCTGCTAATAAAAACAGCATACGGGGTCTTTTTCAAGGACCCCGTCTTTTTTTGTCCGCAATTTGCCAAATTATGTTGACTCTCCGATGTTGATATGATAAAATTACAGTATAATCTTTACCGGGAGGAAGATGGCTATGCTTTGTCAGTTTACGTTTAAAAATTTCAAATCTTACCGTGATGAGACCGTCTTTGATTTCCAAGCCGCAAAGCTTGATGAATTTTCAGACAGCTTAATACACGCCGGAGCCTCACGCTCGCTTTTGCCGGTATCGGTGATATACGGCCCCAACGGCGGCGGCAAATCGAACGTCATTGACGCCCTGTCCTCGCTTATCGCCCTTGTAATGCGGCCGGTGATAGAGCTGTCAAACCGCCCCGACGAAAATCCCGGTATGCTCAACACCCACAAAATCCGCCCCTTTGCCTTTTCCGAAACTTCAAAGGACGAGCCGACCGAGTTTTCGGTGTTCTTTATCGCCGGAGACAGCGAATACCGCTATTTTATCTCAATACTCTCCGGAAGGATTGTCGCCGAGGAACTCTGGCGGCGTAAATCCGCCAAAGGCTCACGCACTGTTATGGTGTTCAGGCGCGAGGGTGAGAAGATAAGCCTGTCCCCGCTGCTGCGCAAAAACCACGTCAACACAAACGTAAACCCGGAACTGTCGTTTTTATCGTTTCTTGCGATAAATTACCGGATAGACGTTATATCAGACGTAGCAGGCTGGTTCCGCCGCTGCATATATATAAACTATTCCTCGCCGCTGTCAGAACTTTCCATACCGGTGGTATCGGATGAGCAGATAAAAAAGAAAATGCTCGATTTTTTCCGTGATATGGATATATCCATAACCGATTACCGTATTGAGCAGTACGGCAGCACGAGCGATGTATACACCCAGCACAGCACACCCGATGGGACGTACGAAATAAACATGGAGCAGGAATCGCAGGGCACGCAGAAAATGTTCAAATGTTTGCCGATAGTGACGCTCTCCCTCTCCGAGGGACGGCTTCTTCTGGCAGATGAGCTTGACGCAAAGCTGCACCCGAAGCTCCTGCGCTATATCATAGGCCTGTATAAAAACCCTGCCGTAAATAAAAAGGGAGCTCAGCTGATGTTTACCTCCCACGACCTTACAACGATGACAGCCGAGGTTTTCCGCCGGGATGAAATATGGTTTGCCAGCAAGGATAATACCCAGTCAAGCACAATATATTCGCTCTACGACCTTAAGAACGAAAACAACAACCACATCCCCGCTGATTCCGAATACAATCTCGAATATCTCGAGGGCCGCTACGGCGCCGATCCCTATCTGCGCCAGATGATGAACTGGGAGGAATGACGTATGAACTCCACTCCATGGCTGCGCCCGCGCAAAAGCCGGGGCATACCGGTATCGCCGCAGTACCACCTGATTGTCACCGAGGGTACGAAAACCGAACCAAACTATTTCAAGGGACTTCAGCGTGATATTGACACAGTCGAAAACGGCCGCTACCGAGGCAAAATACAGCTTGAAATAAAAGGCATGGGCATGAATACCCTCTCCCTTTTAAAAACCGCAGAAAATCACGTGCGGTGCAGCATTAACCCAATCCGCCACGTATGGGTCGTCTTTGACAAGGATGATTTCCCCGACGACAATTTCGACATGACCTGCAAACGCTGCCGGGAACTTTCCAACAACCGCATAACATACCACGCACTTTGGTCGAACCAGTGCATAGAGCTGTGGTTTTTGCTGCATTTTACGTATTTCAAGGAGGACATCTCCCGCAAATTGTACTACTCAAAGCTATCGGGATACCTAAAACAGCTTGGCGTTAAGCGGTATGAGAAAAACCTGCCTAATATATACGAGCTTTTAAAGCCGTATTTCCCAAAGGCCTCGGAAAACGCAAAAAAGCTCCAGCGGCTGCACAGCGGTCTTCCGCCCTCGCAGTCTGCCCCGCAGACTATGGTCTACCAGCTTTTCGACCTTTTGTCACGATACATAGAAAATTAAAAACGGCTGCTTTTTCAGGGGGCGCAGCCGTTTTTCGTTTATTCGGCGAACCGCTTTATGGAGCGATTCGTTACTTTAGGGGGGTAGCCGGCACCCGAAGATGCCGGCGCACCGTAATTAACGGTGCCATTATGAAAAAAAGGATGGTGTCGATTTACATCGACATAAAGGATTATATATCAAGTATAACTAAATTGCATTATTGAGTATCTGCCGGCTGTTCTGTCAGCGTAACGTCCACTTCTATTGTGGTACCGTTTCTGGAGATCTTGAACTTCATCGTATCTCCCGGCTTTTTAGCATCACGCAGCGTATTTATCTCAGCTACGCTTCCCACTTCAACGCCGTCAACAGCCATTATCATATCGCCTCTTTGCAGACCGGCTGCCGCCGCTCCGCTTCCCGGCTCAACGCTGTCTATAAACAGGCCGTAATCCGTGGCTCTTGCGGTAATTCCCACCATCGGCCTTGTAACGTAGCCCTGCGACATAAGCGCATCGATTATCGGCTTGGCCTCGGAAATGGCTATTGCAAAGCCCATGCCTTCAACGCCTTCCTCTGACAACTTAACCGAGTTTATTCCTATAACCTCGCCGTACTTGTTTATAAGCGCTCCGCCCGAATTACCGCTGTTTATAGCCGCATCGGTCTGGATAAGGTTATACTGTCTTCCCTCAACCGTCATTGTACGGTTTACGGCGCTGATTATGCCCTGGGTAACCGTTCCAGAGAACTCCTGACCGAGGGGGTTTCCTATAGCAACCGCCAGCTCGCCGACCTCAGTCGTTGTGGAGTCGCCAAGAACCGCCGCCGTCAGCTGTGTGCTTCCGGCATCTATCTTCAAAACCGCCAGATCTGTCGTTTCATCCGAGCCGACTATCGTTGCGGCAAATTCTTCACCTGTATTAAGTATTACTGATACCTCCGAGGCTCCCTCTATAACGTGCTGGTTCGTAACAACGTAACCATCGGTACTGAGGATTATGCCGGAGCCGGAACCCTGCTCGATAGTTTGTCCGTCAAGGGAGGGATCCTGCGAATAGTAATACTGCCCTGTGAAAGGATTGTAATACTTCTGTACCTTAAGCGTGGTCTTGTTTATAACACCGACAACGCTCGGACCGCACTGTGCGGCTATCTCCTCAGTTGAGAGAACTCTCTTGCCTGTGGCGGTTGAGTCGTTCGCCAGTGTAGAAGCACTTCCTGATGAAGGGCTACCGCTTCCCGGCTGCTTGCTTTCTGCCACCGTAAGCTGAGGTGTGTTCTGCTGCATATAATACATCGTGCCGGTCATTACTCCGCCCGTCAAAAGTGAAGCTGCAACCGCCGAGCTTATGCAGGCAAGCCAGATTTTCGGCTTTCTTTTCTTCTCCGGCTTCTGTTGATATACTACTAAGTCTGTTGTATCTGTATACGGATATTTCTTCATGGTAATACGCCTCCTGTTATTCTGCATTATCTTCCAATTTTGAAATATCGCAAGTCCGTTTCAATTTCAGTCCTTTTCTCTTGCTGTGATTATATAATAAACCATAAATATAACCTTGGTATGAATTGAATTTAAACAATTATTGTTTATTTTATGAATAAATTGTAAATGAAACGTCACCCTTCGGCAGCAAATACTATACGGCTGCTTTTTTCGTGCGCCGGACGCTTTGATATACCGTCGTACGCAGCGACTTTTCCGAAACCGGCACGCTTTAGGAGGCAGCGTATCTCAGCTTCTGTATACCCTCTTTGTATATGACGTTCGTCAAACCGTTTCCATCCGCCCTTTTCCCTTACAAAAAACGTAAGCAGCATATCCGAAAGAGAACCGTTTTCATGGTATGTGTTTTCCCACACGTAGAAAACATCCCCCTCGTCATGCACGAACGTTTCATTGCCTATTATATGCCGAAGCTTATAGTCTGTGCTGACATCAAAGATAAATATTCCGTCCGGCTCCAAAAAGCAGGTGCGTATGCGGCGGAAAATATCCTCAAGCGTTTTTGGCGCCAATATGTAGTTGAAGCCGTCCACTGCGCAGATAAAAGCGTCCATCGTCCCGTAGAGGTCAAGAGCGGAGAGCTTCTGCTTTAAAAAGAGTATATCAAGCCCCTCCGCCTTTTCACGAGCCTGCATAAGCATTTCACCCGAACCGTCAACGCCTGTCATATCATAGCCCCGCTTTGCCATTGGTATGGTGATATTCCCCGTACCACACGCTAAATCAACGACAAGCTCGGGCTTCTTTTTGCGCCCGCAAAACAGCTCCTCGATAAAATCGCAGTATCGTTCGTAATCAATGTCCCCTTTCATAAGCCCGTCATACACCTTCGCCATTCCTTCGTATGCACTCACCGGAAAACGCCCCCTTCAGCAGGATTTTTTCCAATTATATCACAATCCGCCGCTTTTGTAAACCTCATAATATGTTTTCCCAGCGCAGCTGATAATTTTTCGGCATATGCTCAATAAGGATATCAAGGCTGCGGCATTTTGCCAGGGCGTCGGCGATCTGCCCCATAAAAGCGTACTGCTTCGCCTCGGCCGCATACGTTTCAATCTTATCTATGCTGTCATGTTCCCCCATAGCCTCAAGCGTACCCCGCCTTTCGTTCACCAGCTCCACCAGTGATTCAAGCTCCTCCCCGGCCTCTGCCGAACATCCGCCCTCCAAAAGAGATACCGCTCTTTGGTTTTGCGCCGCAAGCTCCTCCGAAACCTCCGTCGTCCGCCAAAGGCAGAACGTACTCCCTGCAATCAGTAAAACCCCGATCCCAAGCGCTATTAAAAAACTGCGCATCAGCTCTCCCCCTCGAATTTTTTCTGTATAAAAAATTTCCCGTTATCATCAAGAGAGGCGATAAATACCTGCTCCACCCTATCTATCCCCTGCTTTTTCAAGTTTTCCAAAAGCCATTTCTCCGTTTTCCCGCTGCGCAAAAGCTCCTTTTTGTCTATCTCCCCATCGGTGATAAGCGTGTACGGCAAACCGCCCCTGGCGGGATTTTTTATTTTCAAATCCTCCACCGTAGCCGCACGGGCGCTGTCTTTCGGAATCACGCTCAAAGCCCCGTTTGTTTCAAGCACCGCTACCTCCACATCGGCGACATTATAGCAGTTATTGGCTCTCAGCTCTTCTAAAAGGTCGTTTATGTTAAACCGAAGCTTTTCAAGCTCCTTGCGGTCTATTTTGCCGTCATATATGATAATGCTCGGCTCCCCGCTTATAAGCCGGCGCAGCCTGCGTGAGCGGAGCCCGAGATACGACATCGCCACCTCAGCCACAATCAGCGTCAATACCGGCACTATCCCCGATAAAAGCGGTATGTCTATCGACTGCATCGGCACCGACGCCATATCGGAGATCATTATCGCCACCACTAATTCCGAGGGCTGCAGTTCCCCTATCTGTCTCTTCCCCATTATTCTCAGCGACAGTATCACCGCCGAATACAGGATAAGCGTCCTTATCATCAATATCAGCATACTAAGCCCGTCCTTTTCGCATGGTTTCATGTGTATTTTCCCCGTAAGCTTAAAATTTATCCACGAAAAGGATTGTTGGGCTTGTTTATATATGCGGATATTTTGGAAATTTCGGAAAAAAGCAAAAAATGTATTGACAAACATCCGAACCTATGGTATACTATTCAAGTCAGGTCAAATGACAAGCGGATATGGCGGAATTGGCAGACGCGCTAGATTCAGGTTCTAGTGAGGGTTCCCTCATGCAGGTTCAAGTCCTGTTATCCGCACCATACCGAGTGTTCTTACAGGACTTAAAAGGTTCTGCAGCGCACTCGGTTTTTTATTGTTTTTCAGCCTGCACAGGCGGCATAGTGAACGTCTACCCCTTGCCTTGTATGTACCGATACATTATTTTCCGGTAATTTGTCAAGGTCGGGTATTTCAATCGCGCCAATACAATTATAATGAATGGTTAGCCGCTGGACGGTTTTCCCGTCAATCTTTTCGGCCTGATGCACTTCGATTTTTTCAATCAATTCATTTAACATTCTCGGCGTCAGCTTTCGTGCCCGTGTATATTTGCGGACAGAAGCCATGAACATATCGCTTGTTACAGCTTTGCTTTTGTCACTGTCTAATTCTTCCTGCAATTCTTTCATACGGGCGGCAACTTCCTTTTGCTCCGCCTCATATTTTGCGGACAGCTTTGTAAA
>DBQZ01000061.1:4679-6543 GCA_002305435.1 Clostridiales bacterium UBA1381 | reverse complement strand
TCGTTGCGTCCATTACTCCCATATCCTCTATCACAACGGCTGTACGTCCGCCTATATTGTAGCCCGGTATTTCTGTGCCGTTTAATATCACCTTAATATCTGTTTCATAGATATTTCCGACAACCTCGCCGACCGTTCCCCTCTCAACCGTCCTGCCGCTTGTATTAGTGTTTGAGCCGCTCTCAAGATAGAGCGTGCGTGTGCTGTCGTCATAGCTGTGGTGAAAACCGTAGCCGCCCTCGCTCAATTCTTCGGCAATAACCGCCGTACGGCCGCCTATGTTGTACGATTCAATCTCCGCATTGTTTACAACTGCTAATATGTCGGTGGAGTATATCTCGCCGGCAATGTCCCCGGAAGCTGCATTTGCAGCCATTGCAGCTGTCATCGCCATTATAAATACGGCTGAGCATAGAAATTTTTTCATAATTGCATCATCTCCCTTTATTTAATATTGCGTGCGCTTCTTTCTAATATGATTATACACCATTTTGTAAATAATTTCAAGTGGTATATTANNCCCAGCTATAGTTATTACAAATTTGTTACAAAAAATCTCGATACAGGATTGACTTTTCTACAAAAACATTGTATAATGTATCATGGAGATAAATCCCGCATTGAAGGAGGGCTTGCTGTTGTTTGAATATATAAGCGGTACAATCGCCGCCAAGGGTGATACGTACGCCGTTGTTGATGCAGGCGGAATAGGCTACAGGCTGACAATGACTGCAAATTCATTGATCCGTCTTAAAACAGGCGAAAAAACCAGGGTATACACCCATTTGTACATCAGCGAGAATATAATGGAGCTTTACGGCTTTGCCTCCGCAGACGAGCGGGAGATGTTTCGCCGCCTGATCGGCATAAGCGGGATCGGCCCCAAGGCAGCTGCGGCAATACTGTCGCTCTACACCCCGCAGTCTTTGGCAGCGGCAATCGTCACCGAGGATGAAAAGGCTATATCAAAAGCCCCCGGCATAGGCAAAAAGACAGCCGGGCGTATCATACTCGAGCTCAAAGACAAGCTCACCGATTCGGAGCTTGTTCCTGTAACAGCTGCCGAACAGCCCCAAAGCGATGCAGCGTCAGAAGCGCTTGAGGCTCTTTTATCGCTGGGTTATATGCGCTCAGAGGCTCTTACGGCTCTTTCGGGGCTTGGCGAGGAGCTGCCGACAGAGGAAATGATCAGGCAGGCATTGAAGAAAATGGCAAGATAAGGCAGAGGAGGTGATGCAGTGTTTGACGAAGAAGAACGATTTGTAACCGGAGAATTTACCGGGCTTGACGCCGATATAGAGGTAGGTCTCCGGCCGAGAACTCTCGAGGAGTATATAGGGCAAGACAAGGTCAAGGAGAATATGTCCGTTTATATCCGTGCTGCGCTCGACAGGCGGGAAGCTCTCGATCACGTGCTGCTTTACGGCCCTCCCGGACTTGGAAAAACGACTCTTGCCGGCATTATTGCCAATGAAATGGGTGTAAATATCCGCATCACATCAGGCCCGGCTATAGAAAAAGCCGGGGATCTTGCGGCTATACTGACGAATCTTTCAGAGCACGACATACTGTTTATAGACGAAATACACCGTCTGTCCCGCAGTGTGGAGGAAATACTGTATCCTGCCATGGAAGATTACGCCCTCGATATTATAATCGGAAAAGGCCCCTCAGCCCGCTCAATACGGGTGGATTTGCCGAAATTCACCCTCATAGGCGCAACCACAAGAGCGGGGCTTCTGACCGCCCCCTTGAGGGATCGGTTCGGGGTAATATCAAGGCTTGAGCTTTACACGCCGGAGGATCTTATGCGCATCGTAAAAAGAAGCGCTCATCTCCTCGGCGTAAAGATAGACGACGGCGG
>DBQZ01000061.1:0-4530 GCA_002305435.1 Clostridiales bacterium UBA1381 | reverse complement strand
CAGCTGGGCTTCATAACACGCACTCCGCGCGGAAGAACAGCTACGCTCAAGGCGTATGAGCATTTTCATATACCGTTTGAGCAGGCGGGAAATAACGGCTGATACATATCTGAAAGGAGAGTTTTGATGCAAAAACCAAAGTTCGCTGCCGTTTTGACGGCGGCCGTACTGTCACTTGGCTTTGCCGGTGCGTCGGCGCAGACGGTATCAATGATGCTTGAATACGACGGCGGCCTGCACAGCTATACAGGTTCAGTATACGAGCTGGAAGTCAACGGCAGCAAAGTCACTTCGGCTATGGAGCCGATAATTTTTAACGACCGGGCTCTCGTCCCCGTAAGGGAGGTCTGCGAAGCCTTAGGCGCAGCGGTGGAATATGAGGATCAGCAGATAGAGCTGTTCATGGGCTCAAACTACATCCGCCTGCGTATAAATGATAATGTAGTATATGTAAACGGAAGAAAAGAGCTTATACCCGACAACGTTGTACCGAAGCTCATATCAAAGCCCGGCGGGGAAACAAAGACTATGGTGCCGGTACGCTTTATTTCGGAAACGCTCGGCTTCAACGTTGATTTTCTCGGCGACGAGGGGCTTATCAGCGTAACATCGGATGATTACATAGCGCCGACAGCTGCTCCGACTGCGGAACCCACAATAGAGCCGACTGCCATTCCGACAGAAGCTCCAACAGTAGAACCGACTGCAGAGCCGACTGCCGCTCCAACGGCAGAGCCAACCGCTGCCCCGACAGAGGCTCCAACGGCAAAGCCGGTATCAAACACCATTACCGGAATATGGTACACAAAGCTCAATAATTACGAAACACGGATAAATATTTCCGCAAGCGGCGATTTTCCGGAATACAGCGATTTCACTCTTTCCGATCCGGAGAGAATAGTGCTTGACCTCTCAGACTGCGGCAGGGATGCTGCTGTAGGGGATACGTATTCCATAAACGCCGGCTGTGTGGATTCTGTAAGAGTGGGCGACCATGACGGAACATTGAGGATAGTTCTCGACTTAAATTCATTCGAGTCGTATAAAATTTCACGCTCGGGCGATTCGAGAATACTGTATATAGATGTAGCAGGTGAAGCTATATCGCCCTCCTCACCGACGCCAAAGCCCACGCAGAAGCCATCGAACGGTTCTTCCTCGTCCTCACAGACGACACCCGTTCCCGACGGGACTAAGCTGATAGTCCTCGATGCCGGTCACGGCGGCAAGGACGGCGGAGCACAGGGTACTCTTGACGGCAAGACTATATACGAAAAAGACCTGACGCTTTCGATTATGACGAAAACTCAGGCGGTGCTTGAGAAAAACGGATATACCGTACAAGTAACCAGAAGCGGCGATACGTATCCGGAGCTTGAAGAACGGGCAGAGCTTGCCAACGATCTTGGAGCAGCCGCATTTATAAGCATACATATAAATTCGGTGGATAATGCCCCCACCGCCAGCGGCACGGAAGTGTATTTCTCGGAATTGAACAATTCGCATACATTTAACCTTACAAGCAAACAAATGGCGGAAAACATTCTTGAGGAAATGATCGATTCCATGGGTACTAAAAACCGCGGCGTTAAAACTGCCAACCACGTAGTTACACGCTCCTGTATTATGCCCGCCGTGCTGGTTGAGGTAGGGTTCATTTCCAACGAAGAGGAGCTTAGAAAAATGTGCGACGACAGTTTCCAGAATACCGTCGCCAACGGCATTGCCGCAGGTATAATGAAATCGGTAGACGATATAGTCATGCCGGAATAAGCAGGAAGGTCACAGATATTGAACAAAAGCGATTTTTACTACGATCTGCCCCAGGAGCTGATAGCGCAGGAGCCGCTCGATGACAGAGCCTCCTCCCGGCTCATGGTGCTTGACAAAACCACAGGGGAAATATCCCACAACCATTTTTACGACATTGTGGACATGATCTCCCCCGGGGATTGTCTGATACTCAATGATACAAAGGTTCTCCCCGCAAGACTGTACGGAGTCAAGGAGGATACGGGCGGGGCGATAGAGTTTTTGCTCCTGAACAAAAAAAGCCTCACCGACTGGGAGGTCATCCTCCGCCCCGGCAGGCGGGCAAAACCGGGAGCACGGTTCGTTTTCGGCGACGGCAGCCTTAAGGCCGAGGTTCTCGACGTTATAAATGACGGCAACAGGCTGGTGCGGTTTGAATACGAGGGTGTGTTCGAGGAAATTCTCGACCGCTTCGGGGAAATGCCGCTACCGCCTTATATCACAAAAAAGCTTGAGGACAAGGACCGCTATCAGACGGTTTATGCCAAAAACCCCGGTTCTGCGGCAGCTCCGACCGCCGGTCTGCATTTTACAAAGGAGCTTTTGGAAAAGCTCCAAAGCCGTGGGGTAAAGCTCGGCTGGGTGACGCTTCACGTGGGACTTGGGACATTCCGTCCCGTTAAAACGGAGGAAATAACCGACCATAAAATGCACTCGGAGTTTTACATCCTCCCCGAAGAAACGGCAGATCTTATAAACGACACAAAAGCAAACGGCGGCCGTGTTATATCTGTCGGCACTACGGCAACGAGGGTTTTGGAAACAGCCGGCCTTACGCCCGGNNAGCTTCCATGTGATAGATGCACTTATAACAAACTTCCACCTGCCGGAATCAACGCTTATAATGCTCGTAAGCGCACTTGCCGGCCGGGAAAACGTGCTTCGTGCGTATGAATGTGCCGTGCGGGAAAAATACCGGTTTTTCTCTTTCGGCGATGCGATGTTTATTAAATGAACAACTCCCCTTGCAGGTACCCTGAGGCCTACAAGGGGAGTTTTGTGTTTTCGCTATAACTGATTGTATTGTGGCGTGGGATATTGCTGTTCTAATTACCGCCAGCCGTTTACTTCTTCTCATCCAAAAGTACCACTCCCGGCTGCGGGTTTTTGTCAATCGCCCCTACTACCGGATGGGGAACGTACATCTCCTCCAAATACGCCGTATCCTCTCCTGATAGTTTAATCTCCAACGCATTTACCGCATCATCAAGGTAAGCCGATTTAGTCGCCCCTATTATCGGTGAGGATACCCCTTTTGCCCACAGCCATGATAGCGCAATCTGCGACATTTTGCAGCTGTACTTTTGGGACAGCTCTTCCACTCTTTCCACAACACGCATATCATAATCCATCATGCGGTCGTATTTGCCCATGGCAACACGGTCTGTTTTCCCTCGTACAGAATCCGACTGCCACGTTGCCCGTGCAAGATGTCCGGCTGCCAGCGGGCTGTACGGCATCAGTGATACGTTCATTTGACGGCATATGGGAATAAGCTCTCTCTCGTCCTCTCTGTACAGAAGGTTGTAGTGGTTCTCCATTGCCGAAAACTGCGTCCAGCCGTTGTCCCTTGCCGCAAGCTGCATATTAAAGAACTGATACCCGTACATAGCAGATGCTCCAAGCGCCCGCACTTTCCCCGCTTTTACCAGCTCATCAAGCGCTTCCATAGTTTCCTCTATCGGCGTATCGTAGTCGAAGCGGTGGATAATATAAAGATCCAGATAATCCGTCCCCAACCCGGACAAAGTCCCGTCTATCTCACGCATTATCGCTTTCTTAGACAGCCTGCCCTCGTTGAAATACACCTTGGATGCAATAACCACCTTATCCCGTGAAACATTCTTCCTAAGGGCCTTTCCGAGATATTCCTCGCTCGTACCTGCCGAATAACCATTTGCTGTATCGAAAAAATTTATCCCAAGCTCTAATGCGTGTTTTATTACCTTTTCGCTCTCTGTTTCGTCAAGCGTCCAGTCGTGCATCGTTCCCGCCTTGCCAAAGCTCATACAGCCTACGCAAAGTTTTGATACTGTAATATCCGTATTGCCTATTTTTGTGTATTCCATAAAACATCCTCCTCTTCAAAAAATCTTACTGTAAATTCCCAAAGGCCTCCAAAGCCTGCGAATGAAACTCTCCTCTCTCAGACGGTGTTAAAGATACAATCATGTCGTGCAGGGCGCAGAGCCGTTCTAAACCGTGTTCACGAGCCGCAGCGGCAAAATCATCGCTGTCCTCAATCACCGTCCCTTCAAAGCTCAGCTGCTCGTAAAATTCAATAAGCGCACCGTATTCCTCAAGGCTTATATTTTCGCCGGCAAAGCTTATCTGCTGTACGGAAGTCAACTCAGTCCGAGTCTGAGACCTCTCACCGCAGCCCGCTGCAGAAAGCATACATAATATAATTATTGCCGATTTTACGATTGCTCCCGTCATGGATATTTCCTCCACTTCTTGTCTATAGTTGTATTTTATCATAATAAGGAGAAAATGTCTAATACTTATAATTTATTTTGTGAAATGTTTTTTAGGCATTGATGGACTTATATCTGCATACAATCACTGCTTTTTCTTGCCGAATATTTCCGCATATGCAAAAAAACTCCGACCCACTATAGGATCGGAGTTTATAAATGGTTGCGGGGGCCGGATTTGAACCAACGACCTTCGGGTTATGAGCCCGACGAGCTACCGGACTGCTCTACCCCGCGATAT
>DBQZ01000118.1 GCA_002305435.1 Clostridiales bacterium UBA1381 | reverse complement strand
CCCTTTTGAATTGCCCAAGCGGTGGCAATTTGTGCGGGAGTGGCATTATGTTTTTCGCCAATCCGCTTCATTTCAGCTATAAGCCTTTCTAAAGCAGAGAGGCTATCGTTATACGAAGCTGCTCTGTCGCTGCCCTCCGGGAATGGATGCGTTGTATCATACTTTCCAGTAAGCGCTCCTTGCTCCAGCACCATATAAGAGAAAAATGTAATATCGTTTTCCTTACAGTATTCTAAAATCCCTGCGTGTTCTGAAGAACGGTGCAGCAGGCTGTAATGATTCTGTACGGCTGATATTTTAAGCCCGGCATCATTTAGAATTTCATTTGCACGCTTTATTTCTTTAAGATTATGGTTGGATACGCCGATGTATTTTATTTGTCCGCTCTTTGCAAGCGGTATCAACTTTGGCGTCCATTTTTCCACATCAAATGGATTGTGAATCCAATAAATATCAATATAGTCTGTATGCAGCCGTTCTTTACTGCCATCTATCATGATTTGCATAGCGTCATCTGTATTATCTGCGATCTGCGGTGTGAATTTTGTTGATATGATAAAGTTTTTACGTGTTTCATTTTTTAAAAATTCACCAAGTATCGTTTCGGAAGCTCCCATACCATAGACGTAAGCTGTATCCCATAATGTCAAACCGCTTGCCGTGGCTGTATCAAATACGGTTTTTAACTCTTTTTCGCTAAGATGATTGCCAAACACCTCATCGCCTCCGACAGCGCCGCTGCCCCATGACCATGCTCCAAGCGCTATTTTAGGTAAATTATTCATTGTCTGTTTCCTTTCTGTTATGTCAAAATTCCGTCTCTATTAAATATGACGGGACAAAAGCCGGTGTTGTACCGGCTTTCTTTACTAAGTTGTTGCATAATAACCTTAGATTTTTTGCACAGGCGCCTCACCGTATGAAATTCGTCCATTCGGTCTTTTCTGCTTCCGGAGCCGTTATGCCATTATCTTTGCCTGCCTCAATACATTTAAGTAGCCATGCCATATTTCGGCCAAGGTTGCGCATAGTCTGCAATCCTTCCTTATCCTGGCGTACTTCCTCCGGCGTTCTGCCATGAACCATATTCCAGTATGTTGAGGATACAATAGGCATCTGCCTTATGCCGAAATACTTCCCGATAGCGTCTAACGACGCAGTCGTCCCGGCGCGTCTTGCCGATGTTACCACAGCTCCCGGTTTATGAACAAAGGCAGCCCCTCCAGCATAGAACACCCTGTCCAAAAGCGCTTGTATCTGTGCGCTGGGATGAGCAAAATATACGGGTGCGCCGAAAACAAACCCATCCGCCGCCTTTGCCTTTTCTATAATCTCGTTTACAAGGTCGTCATCAAAAACGCATTTGCCTGTTTTTTCACAGCCGCCGCAGGCGATGCAATCTCGTATCGGAGCGCCGCCCGTCTGAATGATCTCGGTTTCTATGCCCTCCTTATTAAGAACATCAGCCACTTCAGACAGCGCCGTATAAGTACATCCGTTCTTCCTTGTGCTTCCGTTAATCAATAATACTTTCATTTTGTTAAACCTCCTGTGATCAATATGATTTTTCAAATACGCCCGCACAGCCCTCATTCGTTATCTCACAAAGATTTTTCAATTGCGTAATCACTCATGCCCGGCTGCCAAGCTCGTTTGTGTTACTGTTTTAATACCAATCGTGCTTTTCATTCCTGTCAAGGGCGTTGATCCGCTGCATCTCCTCATCAGTCAAGCTGAAATGGTACAGCTCGTTATTTTCCCTGATATGGTTTGGATTGCTGGAGCCGGGAATAACTACTACGCCCTTTTGGAGGTTCCATCTCAATATCACCTGAGCAGATGAAACCCCATGCGCCTGCGCTATCTCAGAGATCACCGGATCTCCCAAAAGCTCCGCCGTATGCCCCCTTCCGCCAAGCGGATACCAGCCCTGCACAACAATACCATGAGATTGGATGTATGGTATAACATCGTTTTCCTGATAATACGGGTGAATTTCATTCTGAACCAAAGCCGGAGTAGTATCAACCTGCGGCAAAAATTCTTCAAGTTCTTCAACATACCAGTTTGAAAGCCCGATAGAACGTATTTTTCCCTCAGCGACAAATTTTTCCATCGCTTTATACGCCGTCACGTCGTTTGGGTCTGGGTGATGCAGAAGCATCATATCAACGTAGCCGATATTTAGACGGTCAATACAAGCCTGTATTGCCTCCTCCGGATTTGCCATTTCACTGCCCGGATATATCTTTGTGGTGACGAAAATGTCCTCACGGTCAATGCCGTATTCCTCCATTGCTTCACGTACTGCCTGACCGACTTCTTCCTCGTTGCCGTAGGCGGATGCTGTGTCAATCAGTCTAACGCCTGCTGATAACGCCGATTTTACAGAATTTATACATTCATCCCCGTGCAGGCTGTATGTGCCTATTCCGTTTATCGGCATTTCGTAGCCGCTGTTTAGCATAACAGTTCGTGTTTCAAAATTAAAGTTTCCGGGGTTTTCTTCCGTCTCGGCGGAGAGGGAGAATGTGACTTCAGCGTCGCCTTCGCCCAGAATATCCAAAAGTTCATCTCCGGTAAAGCCATTGATTTTTCCGAGACGGGTGAAGTTCCAGCTGTTTTCATCGTAGTATATGGTGATCTGATTGCCCTGATACAGGATTAAATCCCCCGGTTCTGTTGTTATCTGTTCGTCATTGCGTGGAAGCGATGTGCCGAGGTTGCCCACCTTTTCAAAACCGCCGTAATCGTGCATTTGAACCGTCAGCGGTCCCTCCTCAAGAAGCTCTATAAATGCACGGGCGGAGGAATTGTCCGCTATCTCGGCTGTCAAAGTGTGACCATTTACAGATATAGTAATGTTTTCGCTCATGGGTACCTCCGTATTTTCCGTCAGCGGTCTCAGCGTTTCCATATCCCAGAGGAAGGTACGCACTTGATTTGCAGACGTCATTTCTTCTTCTATGCTTGCGGTGATAGTCCCGCTTCCGCTAAACAGCCTTACATTTACAAGAAAACCGTCACTGTAGAATGCGGCTATAAGCGTGCTGTCCGCCGGAGCGTTTGTAACTGTTATAACGTTATTTCTCACTTCAATATGCGGCTCTGATACCGCACAGGCAGAAACAGCGAAAACCGCCGACAAAATAACAGCTGTAAGCAATGATATAATTCTTTTCATCTTTTTCCTCCTTATCCGTTTTCGTGCTTTTTTATCCGCATTACGAGGTGATCCAGACAATCAATTTCGTACTGAAGCTTGTGGAGCTGCTCCAACAGCATTTTTCGGTGTTTGCGAAGAAAGAGAAGTTGCCGGCACAACTTGTCCTCGCCGGAAATTGCGAAAAAGTCATCAGCTGCTTCTTCCTCACAGCCGGCGTCAATGAGATTTTGCCGGAGCTTGGCTTTATCGATATTATACACTGCATTCACCTCTTTACTCGTTATACTCTATCTCTATTATAATATATAAAAACAAAAATGTCCAATACTTATAGCCAATAGCAAATCATACGTGCAGATTATGATAAAGCATGATTTCCGTATGTTTTATTGCTTATCATACTTGATTGTTATGGATGACTGTGGTATACTATTCCTATGAAAAGCGAATAGGAGGGAAAGAGATGGAGCTTAGAGTTTTGCGGTATTTTCTGGCGGTGGCAAGAGAGCAGAATATTACAGCTGCGGCTGAAATGATGCACGTAACCCAGCCTACGCTTTCACGGCAGCTGATGGATTTGGAAGATGAGTTTGGCAAAAAACTGCTGATAAGGGGCAAGCGAAAGGTCACGCTTACAAGCGAGGGGCAGCTTCTGCGCAAGCGGGCGGAGGAGATTATTGCTCTTGCTGATAAAACAGAGGCCGAGATGACGTTTGCCGATGTGGAAACAGGCGGAGATATTTACATAGGCGGCGGAGAAGCAGAGGCGATACGGTTGATAGCCCGGCTGGCAGCTGATATTCGTATGGATTATCCGAACATACATTATCATCTGATAAGCGGGGATGGGGACGATCTGAGGGAAAAGCTTGATAAGGGGCTGATAGATTTCGGGATATTCGTAGAACCGGCAGATATTTCACGATATGAGTTTATCCGCCTTCCTGCAACCGAACGCTGGGGCTTGATTATGCGAAAGGACAGCCCGCTTGCATCAAAAAGCGTGATTCGGCCGGAAGATATACAGGAACTGCCGCTTATAATCTCACGACAGACAACTTATGATAAACGGCTGCAAAAATGGCTTGGAAAAGAGCTTAATCAGCTGAATATCACCGCTACATATAATCTTTACTATAACGCCGGCCTGATGGCGGAGGAAGGGGTTGGATATATAATCGGTATCGACAATATTGCAAACACGTCTGAGAGCAGCAATTTGTGCTTCGTGCCGCTTGAGCTTGAGTATAAGCTGCATTTTGATTTGGTGTGGAAAAAGTACCAGACGTTTTCAAGAGCTGCAGAGCTGTTTTTGGATAAGGCAAGAGAGCGGTTTGAGGGATGATAACAAACGGCAGAACAGCTGTGATTTACAGCAGTCCGCCGTTCATTTGTTTAATAGCAGGCTTTTAATATTTCCAGAATATCATCAGCGCCGAGTTTCTTATATCCGCCGCCCGGGACGGTTGATTTGGCTATCTCAGGAAGCATATCCTCTGTAGCGCCAAGCTCTTTTATCGAAAGCGGCAGGCCGAGCAGCTTTATAAATCCGGTCAGTGCATCTATGCCGGCAAGGGCGGCCTCAGTTTTTGTCATTGAGGAAACGTCGATATCCCATACGTTTTTAGCAAAGCGGACAAATTTATCTATGCCGTCTTTGTAAATATATTTATAGTAGGGAACCGATATTGCGGCAAGCCCTGCTCCGTGAGCGCAGTCTGTATATGCGCCGAGCTGATGCTCTATCATGTGAACCTCCCAGTCCTGTTCCTTGGAAAGACCGGTTATGGTGTTTAAACCTATCGTGGCGCACCACATGATGTTGCTTCTTGCTTCGTAATCCTCAGGATTTTTAAGAGCCGCCTTAGCTGCTGTTATCAGCGAGCGCATAACGCCTTCGATGATATAATCGGTAGTGTTATCATCATCGCCGGAGAAATACTGTTCCATGAGATGGGACATGGTGTCAAAAATGCCGCTTGACATCTGATATGCAGGAACGCTGTATGTGTATTCAGGGTTAAGGATGGAGAATTTCGGGTATACATTGGGCGGGTATACACGTCCGTTCTTTATCTTTTTATCCTCGTTTGTAATAACAGAGCCGCCGTTCATCTCAGAACCGGTCCCTGCCATTGTAAGTACAGCTCCTACAGGCACGATTTCGTTGTCCACTTCCTCATAATTTGTCCAGTACCGCTCCCAGGGGTCGCCTTTGCAGTAGGCTGAGAGAGAAATACCCTTGGCACAGTCAATAACAGAACCGCCGCCGACTGCCAGTATCAGATCAACGCTGTTTTCTCTTACAAGTCGTGCTCCCTCGAGAAGCTGAGCGTAAGTGGGGTTTGATTTTATCCCCGCAAGCTCTACTACCTTTTTTCCGGCTTCATTGAGGATGGCAGCTATTTTATCGTAAAGGCCGCTGCGTTTTACCGAACCACGGCCGTAGATGAGAAGGACGGTTTCGCCGTAGTTTTTAAGCTCCGGCAAGAGATTGTCAAGAGCGGTTTTGCCAAAATAGATTTTGGTAGGATTGTGATAGAAAAAATCAAATTTCATTTATAAACCTCCCGTAAATGCTCCGTACGCTGAAATGGCACGGGGCGTGTTTCTGCTTTAATTATATCCCAGACTGCAAGATATGTCAAATACTTATATTCTATTACAAAACATAGACAAAAAGCATTTCACTGTCTTTCAAGCGTAAATGTGAATTTCGTAAACTTAATGTTTGTGCCGTCCTTTGCATAGTCGCTTTCTACCCATATGGACTGTTTATGAAGCACAAGTATGTTCTTCACCATTGAAAGCCCCAGACCGGCGCCGGTTTTGTCACGTGTGCGGGATTTGTCGGTTTTATAGAATCGTTCAAACACGTTGCTGAGGTCTGCGCTGTCGATGCCGTCTCCAAAATTGCCAATGGAAAAATATGCTTTCTTTGCTTCAACCCATGTTTTAATGGAAATAACCGTTTTGGGGTAGCTGAATTTTATTGCATTATCCATAAGATTTATCAGCACCCGCCGTATGGAGTCCTTGTCGGCAAGGACAATAAGGCTGTCCTGGGAGAAATCCACATCAAGGTCAAGGTCTTTTTCCGATATGCGGCTTTCCAGCTGTATTATACACAGACGGACAAGCTCGTTCAAGTCAAAATCGGTTATATCAAGCCGGTATTCACTTGAGGACATCTTCGACATCTCCAAAAGATCGTTTACCATTCTTGTCAGGCGATGTGTTTCATCAAGCACTATTGAAAGGTAGGTTTCCTCTTTTTCCGGCGGTATCGTGTGGTCGAGGATACCTTGGATAAAGCCGGAGATACTGGTCATTGGCGTTCTTAATTCGTGGGATACGTTAGAAATGAATTCGTTGCGGTTGTTTTCAAGCTTTTCTATGGAATCCGCCATGAAATTGAAGCTTGACGCCAGTTGACCGAGCTCATCTACGCTGTTAACCGTTACCCGCTTTGTGAAATCACCTGCGGCAATATCACGAACGGCCGAATTTATCTGCGATATTGGCTGTGATATTGCCTTTGACTGACGGTATACCAGTATAAATGCCACAGCTATGGCAAATGAAGCGGCGAATAAGAACATCAAAAACATTTCCGTGACAACCTGACGAAGCTGGGGAAGTGGGGTGTTAAAGAACATCCCTCCGACAATTTCCCCGTTATAGGAAATAGGAATGCCGATAACATATACATTAGAGTCGTAAAATCCGCCGAAATCATCACGCTCTTTGAAGGATTCACCGTTTTTTATCTCATCAAGATATTCCTGAGGCAGGGAATCTATAGTGATTGTAGACTCTGTAATGTCGCCGTCAAGGTTTGAGATCACTATGTCGGCATTGGCGTATTCCGCCCACATCTGGAGCACCTGCTTAAATGCTGTGCGGGCGCGGGGGTCGGTAGCCCCCTCCGACTGCATCATAGCGCTGCGGTATTCCAAGTCACGGCTGATTTTAAGTATTTCATTGTACTGCGTATCGGTGACGCTGTTATTTACAAAAGCAATCAAGATAGCTCCGATCGATATCGTTACTATCAAAAGCATAACAGTGTTTGTCCAGAACAGTCTTTCAAAGATTGATTTGAACAATTTACCTCACCTCGAATTTGTAGCCGACTCCCCAGACAGTCTTAAGCTGCCATGTGCCCTCAACGCCCTCGAGCTTTTCACGCAGACGTTTTATATGAACATCTACCGTTCGGGAATCGCCGAAATAGTCGAATCCCCAAACCTCCTCCAAAAGCTGCTCGCGTGTGAAAACACGGTTGGGGTTTGAAGCGAGAAAATACAAAAGCTCCAGCTCTTTCGGCGGAACTTCAACTATTTTTCCCGCAAGCTTCAATTCGTAGTTTGAAAGGTTTATAGTAAGGTTGGGGTAGACAATTTCTTTCATAGCCCCGGAATCCTTTGTTTCCGAACGTCTTAAGACGGCTTTTACACGTGCGACCAGCTCTTTTGTTTCAAACGGCTTTACGATATAGTCGTCTGCGCCCAGCTCAAGGCCAAGAACCTTGTCGAACGTCTCCCCTTTGGCTGTGAGCATGATTATTGGGATATTGCTTATACGCCGTATTTCACGGCATACCTGCCAGCCGTCCATTTCCGGCATCATTATATCCAGAAGCACGATTGAGGGGGCTTCCTCACGGAATGCTTCCAGGGCTTTAACGCCGTTTTGGGCTGTAGTTACCTCGTAGCCCTCTTTTTCAAGATACATACGGATTATGTCTGCGATATTAGCATCGTCGTCAACGACGAGAACCTTGTTGTTTGCCATAAATTTATCCTCCTTTTTCGGGTGTACCGAATTTCCTTAATAAAATTATAGCATAAAAAATAAAAAAAGAAAAGGGGTTGATAAAAATCTTTTCTTGTTGTATAATAAATTCATACTAAATTTACAATTATTCACTAAACTATCCATAAAGGAAGGTAGAAAGCAATGAAATTAGGAATCGTAGGACTGCCGAATGTCGGCAAATCCACACTGTTTAACGCTATAACCCAAGCCGGAGCCGAATCGGCAAATTATCCGTTCTGCACAATAGAACCGAACATCGGTATAGTTGACGTGCCGGACAAGCGCATAGACCGGCTTGCTGAGATGTATAAACCGAAGAAGGTTACACGTGCATATATTGAGTTTGTCGATATTGCAGGCCTTGTAAAGGGCGCAAGCAAGGGCGAAGGACTGGGGAATAAATTCCTCTCCCATATCCGTGAGGTGGATGCAATAGTTCACGTTGTGCGCTGTTTCGAGGACAGCAATATAACTCACGTTGAGGGGACGATAGATCCTATACGTGATATTGAAACGATAAATCTGGAGCTTATCCTCTCAGATATAGAAATATTGGACAGACGTATCGACAGGACGAAAAAAGCCATGAAAGGCGATAAGAGCTTGGCAGCAGAGCTTGATATGCTCGAAAGGCTAAAAGCCCATCTTGAAGAGGGAAAGTCCGCACGTTCATTTGAGGTGAACGAGGATGAAGGAAAAATACTCGACGAGGTGGCTTTAATATCGAGAAAGCCGGTTATCTATGCGGCAAATGTTGCCGAGGATGATTTTTCAAAGGGCATAGACGATAACCCGTACGTGCAAAAGGTAAGAGAGTTTGCCGCATCGGAGAACTCACAGGTAATGCCGGTATCAGCGAGAATCGAAGAGGAAATAGCTCAGCTTGATCCGGAGGAGAAAGCGGCGTTTTTGGAGGATTTGGGCATGAGCGAATCCGGGCTTGACCGCCTGATACGGGCAAGCTACACGCTTCTGGGCTTGATAAGCTATCTCACGGCGGGAGAACCCGAGGTAAGAGCGTGGACTATAACAAAGGGGACAAAGGCCCCACAGGCGGCAGGCAAGATCCACAGTGATTTTGAGAGAGGCTTTATACGGGCGGAGGTTGTTCCGTATGAGGAGCTTGTAAGCTGCGGTTCAATGGCGGCGGCAAAAGAAAAGGGACTGGTGCGTTCCGAGGGCAAGGATTACGTGATGCAGGACGGAGATGTAGTGCTTTTCCGCTTTAACGTATAATGGGGGTATATTCATGAAAGAGCTTTTTAAACCGTTGTCCGCATTTGGGCAGAAAACCATAGTAAGGGACTGCCTGACAGTATGTTTTTGTATGCTTGCAGCTTATATGGTCGTGTGGATATTTTCGGGACAGTGGCCGTGGGTGGACAATAACTATAACAGCTACGTTTTGCAGACGAGGGCATGGCTTTCGGGGAGCCTCGATCTGGGACGGGATTATCCGCATTTGGAGCTGGCAATACGTGATGGAAAGTATTATGTGAGCTTTCCGCCGTTTCCGTCGATAGTATATCTGCCGTTTGTGGCTATTTTTAAGGGATATTTCCATGACGGTTTTATATCTTTGGCTTTTGCATTTATAGGTGGAATATACTGTGTGAAAACGCTGCATTACTTCGGTATAAAAGGCACAAAATCCGTGTTGTGGACGGTGGCTGTAACGCTTTCGTCAAACCTGCTTTTCGTATGTGTAACGCCGTGGGTATGGTTTGTGGCACAGAATATGGCGTTTGCCCTGTCTATGATGGCGATATATTATGCGCTTTCGGGGAAAGGCGGCTGGTCGTTGTTTTTCTGGGCGTGTGCTGTCGGCTGCCGGCCGTTTCAGGTATTGTATCTGCCTATAATTTTATACATATTATATTCGGGGATGTCTCAGGAGGGTATGACATTCTGGGATATGATAAAAAAGCGCATATGGTGGTGCATAGGGGCGCTTATGGTCGCCGGCGTATATATGTGGCTTAATTACGCCCGTTTTGGTTCGATAGCGGAGTTCGGCCATAATTACCTGCCGGAATTTACAAGAAGCGAATATGGGCAGTTTCATATAAGCTATCTTGCACAGAATCTCTGGTCGCTTATAAGGCTGCCGGAGGTAGGGGAACACGGCGAGTTGGTGTTTCAGGAATACGACGGGACGAATATGTTCATAGTAAGTCCTATATTTATTGTTTGGCTGGTGTATTCTATAGCGGCATTTGTGCGGGAGGAAAAATGCGATAAGCTGCTCATAGCAGGCATATTGGTTATAGCGGCAGCGGAGCTGGTGTTTATAGCCTTGCACAAGACTATGGGTGGCAGCCATTTCGGTAACCGTTACACGAACGATATTTTGCCGCTGGCATTTTTGGGGATATTGCTTGCACATCCGAAGTCGCACAGACTGTTATATCCGGTGATGGTATTTGGACTGGCGCTTAATATCGGCGGTGCGCTGAGCTATTATTGCTGAGAGGAAGAAAGCTTTGGTTACAGTATTGCAGACGGCATCAGGAATAGCAGCCGTTATACTGGTGGGTGTTACTGTATTGCAGGTATTGGGAAATTCCGGAGCGGCTGTTTTTAGGAGATCTCCGCTCTTTAGGAGGAACCCGAAACCTAAAGGGGTTATACCTGCGAATAGGGAAGTGTTTGCAGTAATGGCATCTGCGCTTTTATTCAGGCTTGCAGTCTATGTTTTGGGGACGTGGTTACACTGCATAGACATAGGATCGTGGGATAATGCTCTTGATTCGTGGCGTCAGTGGGATGTTAATAACTATATGAGGATAGCCAAGGGAGGCTATACATTTTTTCAGATTGACGGCGATTTCTCCACTGTTGTGTTCCTTCCGTTATACCCGCTTCTGGCACGGGGGCTTGATGTATTTGTGGGGAATATGCTGGTATCACTGCTTTTGGTATCCTTTTTTTCCTTTGCGGCTGCCTGCGGGTTTTTGTACAGGCTGATATGCTTTGACTGGGGAAGGAAAACGGCAGCAGTATCGCTGATGTTTTTGAGTATTTTCCCGTTTTCGTTTTTCTTCGGAGCCGGAATGAACGAGAGTACGTTTTTGCTGATGTCATCAGCGTGCCTGTATTTTACAAGAAGGCATAACTGGTTTTTGGCAGGCGTATTTGGCTTTGGAGCAGCGCTTACGAGGACGCTTGGCGTGTTTTTGGCAGTGACGGCAGCAGTGGAGTTTGCTCAGTATTACCGTATTTTCAAGGATTTTCCGAAGAGGATGGGATATATCGTGAAATATCTTTGGATACTGCTAATACCGCTTGGCACTGTTGTGTATTTGGTGATGAACTGGCGTGTTACGGGAAACCCGCTTGACTTTCTGCGGCTGGAGGAGAAATACTGGTCACAACATTCCCAGCCATTTACGGAAACTGTAAGCGTCATTATAACTGAACTTAGGATTCCGGAGAGCAGTGTTTTCTTGACGATGGCTCTGCCAGGGGTTTTGTTGATGGCGTATGGATTCGTCACGATGTTTATAAGCCTTAGAACCGCAAGGAGTATCTACACGGTATATTTTATAATATACTATTTTATGAACTTGTCGCTTTCGTGGCCGATAAGTATAGGAAGATATTTTTCGTGTATAGTACCGATGTTCATTGTTACTGCGCAGATAGCACGCAGATACAGGGCAGTGGGGATAGTATTGGCGCTTATCTGGGCGGCGGTGTTCTTGATGTATCTGCTGTTATACTTAAACGGCGGACAGATCATGTAGCAATATCCGTTGATAAAATGAGTATTATAAGCAAAAAAACGATTGTATTTTTAAAGCAGTGGTGGTAATATCATAGCAAAAGGGTTTAAAATTGCCCGGAGAGGAGAATTGCAAATGAGATTCTATGAAAACAAGGCGGAAGATGTTGTTATTGCATATATAGGCGGAGGCTCGCGAGGCTGGGCTTGGGGGCTTATGAGTGATCTGGCATCACAGGATGTGCTGTGCGGAACGGTCCGTCTTTATGATATTGATAAGGAAGCTGCTGAAGCAAACAGGATTATAGGCAACAAGGCGGGAGAAGTTGAGGGAGCAAAATCGCAGTGGCGGTATGAAACGGCGGATACTATAGGGGAGGCTCTTACGGGAGCTGATTTTGTGGTTTTGTCCATTCTGCCGGGAACGTTTGATGAAATGGAATCGGATGTTCATTTGCCGGAGAAATACGGCATATATCAGTCGGTAGGCGATACAGCCGGACCGGGCGGCATGGTAAGGGCAGCGAGAACTATCCCGATGTATGTCGGCTTTGCTGAGGCGATACGGGAATACTGCCCCGAGGCTTGGGTTATAAACTACACTAATCCTATGACGCTTTGCGTACAGACGCTGTATGAGATATTCCCGCAGATAAATGCTTTCGGCTGTTGCCATGAGGTTTTCTCTACGCAGGAGTTATTGGCGGCGATGTTAGAGGATCTTTACGGTATAAAAGACGTGAAACGTGATGAGATATACGTAAATGTTCAGGGAATAAACCATTTTACGTGGCTCAATCGTGCAAGCTACCGCATGGCGGATCTTATGCCGCTTTACCGCCAGTTTGTTGGCAAATACTATGAGAGCGGTTACATAAAGGATGAGTCAGACCATTGGATGAACAGTACGTTTGCATGCGCTCAGAGGGTGAAATTTGACCTGTTCAGACGGTACGGTGAAATAGCGGCAGCCGGCGACAGGCATTTGGCTGAGTTTATGAACGGGAAGATGTATCTGAAAGATCCTGAAACAGTGCGCTCGTGGATGTTCGGCTTAACGACTGTAGCATGGAGGAAAGAGGACTTACAGAAGCGTCTTGAACGCAGCAGAAAGCTTGTATCAGGCGAGGAAGAGTTCAAGCTGCGCAGAACCGGTGAAGAAGGAGTGCATATGATGCAGGCTCTGGCGGGGTATAGGACGCTGGTATCGAATGTAAACCTGCCAAACTATGGCCAGCTTGAGGGGATACGGCGGGGAGCTGTTGTGGAAACGAATGCTGTATTCAGAAGCGGACGGGTTACTCCGTTATATGCAGGATCGATGAATAATGAAGTTCAGGCGATGGTTGCCCGCCATTCTGCTAATCACAAAACAACGCTGGAAGCTGTTTTAAAGAAGGATTTTGACCGTCTGTTGACGGCGTTTTTAAACGATCCGCTGGTAACGGTATCCTACGATGATGCAAAAGAGCTGCTTAGACAGATGCTTGTAAATACGAAAAAATATCTCCCGGGTTGGGATCTGTAAACAAAAAGGGGCTATAAAAAAGATCCCATAATGAAAGAGTGAACCTACTTCCTTGGTTCACTCTTTCACTTATCTATAAAATTTAACTGTTTGAAGTAATTTTAAGCACACAAAACCAAGCCTACCATTTTTAGGCTTAAATAATTTAGAGACACCCACCAGATTTTGTGTAAACACTTCACCTCAAAGATGATATATAATAAAATATCAAATGACAGCCTGCTGAAAATGCTGTATTTAGCCATGATAGA
>DBQZ01000036.1:637-5171 GCA_002305435.1 Clostridiales bacterium UBA1381 | reverse complement strand
TCGGCGGATGTGCGTAAGGTAATGTATACAACAAATGCAATAGAGAGTCTCAACAGTGCATACAGGCGGTTAAACAGCCAGCGAAGCGTATTTCCGACAGCAGCGTCTTTGCAGAAGGCTTTATATCTTGCGACATGGGAAGCTACGAAGAAATGGACAATACCGCTGCGAAACTGGGGCAAGGTCTATGGGGAGTTGTCAATCATGTACGAGGGCAGAATGCCTGAATGAGGCGGTATCATAAAAATACCGTCACATCAAGGGTTTGCGCAGCAAGCTGCTCCAGTGAACGCCCTGACGGGCGCACTTGACATGCCGGAATTTTTATGATATATTGTAACTAGGGGCAGGACGAATGCCCTGCCCCTAAAAGCATAAATTTTACCACGGAAGCTTAATTTACAGAAAAAATTTCGCACGCCCGGATTGTCAGATATTACCTACACAACTTTTTCCGCACCACACTCATGTCCTCCCAACCCGGCTCTCAACTGACCTTAAATCATCTTGTGTGAGAGAAAAATTCTACTATTTTTTATTACTCCCTATAACAGACCTTCTTCTTTTGCCTCGTAAATAATTTTTGCCATGTCTCCACGTGTGAACAGATCCATCGTTTCCGACTCTTCCGCTGTTATAATGCCTCGATCAATTAGTATTTGTATACCTTGTGTATAATCAAAATTACTCTCCCCAGCTGCACGCAATACAAAGGTGGCAAACTGATCAGCCGTTACAGGATCGTCCGGAGCAAATTCAGTCTCACTCACACCGTTTGTTATCCCCTCTGCTTTTGCTAAAGCTGCATATGGCGACGCCCAATTATCAGACGCAATATCAGCAAACTGACTCACCGTATAATTTGAAGTTTGATCCTCCAACCCCATTGCACGTATCAAAAGTGTTACCGCTTCTGCTCGTGTCAATGGCTTTAAAAGATCAAGTCCATTTTCATTTCCCTGAAGAAGACCTTGTTGCTGTAAGCTCTCTGCTTCTGCTTCGTATATGTTTTTTTCTGTTTCTGCTAACTCGATTATTTCATACTTTATCGGATACATTTTAGCCAAATCCGTATCAGCTAAAGCAGCCATCATCTCATCTATCGTATAAAGTCGACCATATTCCATATTTTCAATCACATCGTAACCGCATATTCCCATCTTTACTAAATACTCATTTTGCGGTGTGGTTATGTATAAAAACAAAATTGTTGCCGGATACGGTACAAAAAACAGCTTTATATCATTAACTTTTGTTTCTCCCTTATTTATTAACGCTTCTTTTATCGAGTCTGTACTTTCAAAAATATAACGGCAGTTTTTTGATATGACGGCTTGAGACTTGTTTTTGTTTCCAAAAAGCTCGAATATCATCTGCTGATAATTGCCTTCTTCATCGTAATAATATGTGCCGGAATTATAGTTTTGTACTACCCAATAATATTTATCTGATAATAAATATTTCAACAAACCTTCTTCTGCATACTGAAATATATATTTATTTGTCAGCATGAAGTTTATCTTTGCTCCGTTGTTATAGTTAAGGTCTGCTGCATATTGATTATAAAATAAATCATATTCTTCTTCCTCATTTTCTGTAAGCTTATCCCACGGTTCTTTCCTAATGTTTTCAAGCCAGTGTGCCCATATTCTGTCATTAAAATCATCCAATCTTTCCTGATGCATCGATTCAAGCTGTTCCTGTGAAAAATAGTTTTTCATTAACAAGTCTTCAAATTTATCATCAAAACCTTCAATATCATTTGTTTCCGCAAATGAAGATATGCTCATAGACAATACAAATACGCTAATAATAAATGCTGCTATTCTTTTCATTATAATCTCCTTGTATGAAAAACCTTCGTTGATAGTTATTATTGGATATTTAAAAAATTTCCTATTTCTGCAACACCATAAATCAACATATATTCAATTTCAATACTTGTCAGCGGTATAGGCTTTTCAGTAATACCTTGTCCATTCGAACCCATATCGCAACATATCACATCCTGTATGCCATTAACTAAATACTTTATAATGATTTTGAATCGTGCGTTTCTGTTCCAAATATTAAATTTCTCTTAAAACCTGTACTTTTTAGTGATATATTATAATGATATACTGTACCATGCGCTCCTATAGACATGGCATTCGCATCAATTGACTCTTCCTCTTTTTTTAATACTTGATGTATATTTTTTTAATCTGCTCATTATATCATCGCTAACCGGCTCGTTAACTGAAGAGTCTATACTTATATCTGGACAATTCCTCATTTTGTGTAAACCTATATTTTAACTCCAAAATGACAATATAATCTAATCAACGTTGTTGCGAGACAGGTGTGGAGCTTTAATATTCATTTTCGTTGTTATTTTTTACGTTTTGTCTTTGGAGCTGTAAGTGAATAGCTAATATCCAAAAGCCACCTCACAAGATCATCTTCACATTCATCAAGCGCAAGGCTCAGCCAATGCTCCTTGTTCATATGGTATGCCGGATACACTCCTTTTTCCAGTCGGAGCGAGGAACTCATGAGAGGATCACATTTTACGTTTAATATATCCATGCGGCCGTCCTTTGTAAGCCCCAGACGGGATGGAGGAATATCCATGATTAGGCAAAACCATTTCCGGTTTGCTTTATGCCTGAATACAACGTATCCCGGCTCATCCGTCCAGGGGTATTCCTCCTCAGCGCTGTACTGCTCCTTTATAAATTTAATCAATTCTTCACGCAACATGTATCCTCACTCCTCCTCATAAGTGACAATATCGCAGATACCGTCTTTTCTCAATTATAATAGATGCTTTCCGGTAGTGAAAAACGTATTCATCGGTAGTAAATTCAAAGTCTTTTGCACATAGTTATTAGTTCCTGTTAGTAGTTGTTGCGGTTTTTCATAGCCCTATCAGCGCTGCGCTTGGCATCACGTGCGGCAATATCAGCACGCTTGTCATAGAGTTTCTTACCCTTTACGACTGCCAATGATACTTTAACAAGTGAACCCTTAAGATATACCGAAAGCGGTACCAGCGAATATCCCTGCTGCTGAACGGCAGAGGCAATTTTTAATATCTCGTTTTTGTGTAAAAGCAGTCGTTTGTTGCGAAGCGGGTCACGGTTGAAGATATTGCCTTGTTCGTATGGGCTTATGTTCATGCTTTTCACCCATATTTCCCCGTTGTCTACAGAAGCGTAGGAATCGGTCAGGTTAACCTTACCGGCCCGCACCGATTTAACCTCTGTGCCGAAAAGCTCAATACCAGCCTCATACGTTTCTATAATAAAATATTCATGCCGTGCCTTTTTATTTTGGGCTATCAGTTTTGTGTTTTGTTTTTCCGCCATGTCAGAACCTCCTTGCTGAGAGATAGTAGTATAAGTATACCATATTTTTCATGGAAATGCAAACTCTTTTACAATTCGCTAAGCATTTTTAAAAGGACGCTGCGCACTGTTTTGGGATCAAACGACTTTCCGGCTCTGTGTACAGCCTTGCCCATAAGAAAGCCGAACAGCTTCTCATTTCCGCTTTTATAGTCTGCCACGCAATCGGGGTATTTATCAAGTACAGATGATACGATTTCATAAAGAGTGCCTGTGTCCTTTTGCAGAATATATCCACACTTTGAAGCTAATTGACGAGGGTCAGTCTCACTTGTGAAAAGCTCTGCAATAAGTGTTTTTGCAGAGCTGAAGCTTATATCTCCCTCAGCTGTCATTTTTACTGTTTCTGCAAAGGCGGAGGGAGTCAGATGGGATTTTCCAAGGCTTATACCGTATTCATTTACCGCCCGGCTCACCTCGCCTGCAAGAAGGGAGACGGACAGTTTATATTCGGGAAATATTGATACGGCTTCATCGTAAAAATCGGAAAACTCCTTCTCGGCTGTTATTACGCTTATTTCCTCATTGGAAAATCCATACTCCGCATACCGTTCCGCCCTCTTATCTGGAAGCTCAGGCAGAGAGGAGCGCACAGCTTCAACATCCTCCTCAGAAAGCAGAAGCGGCAAAATGTCCGGTTCGGGGAAGTAGCGGTAGTCGTGTGCATCCTCTTTGGAACGCATCAAATATGTGGAAGCTGTACGCTCGTTAAAACCACGGGTTTCCATTTGGATAGTTTTGCCCTCTTCCAAAAGTTTTGACTGGCGGGCGGTTTCAAATTCGATTGCCCGCTCAACGTGGCGCAGCGAATTCAGGTTTTTAATTTCCGCTCTTTCGCCCATAATAGGCGAATTTTCGGGGGCAACGGATATGTTGACATCCACCCTTAACGCTCCCTGTTCCATGCGCCCGCTGCAAACATCGGCGTATTTCAGGTTAAGCATCACCTGTTTTACAAACTCCCGCACTTCGGCGGCAGAGTGCATATCAGGCTCTGTGACGATCTCTATCAGCGGTACCCCACAGCGGTTTAAATCTATATGGGTGGTGTTGTTTTCTTTGTCGTGTATAAGCTTTCCGGCATCTTCTTCAAGATGTATCTGCTTTATCCGCACACTGCGGCCGCCGGCGGTAAGTTTTCCTCC
>DBQZ01000036.1:0-523 GCA_002305435.1 Clostridiales bacterium UBA1381 | reverse complement strand
CAGAATAGTTTCGTCTTTGTCATAAGCTCAGCGTGTATCTCAAGACCTATTGTAGGTACATATTTCATGGCTGACATCCTTTCGTTTCCTTTTCAAAAATATCCGCCGCCATACATATCTGCTTTTCTGAAAACGGCCGCCCTGTAAGGCTCATTCCTATCGGAAGCCCGTTTGAACCGCAGCCGCATGGTACAGACAGCGATGGCAGTCCGGCTATGCTTGCAGGGACGGTATACATATCGCCGGCGTATGTGGAAATAGGCGATTTTTCCCAGTACTCAGTTTTAAATGGGAGGGAGGGACAGGTGGGCGTTAAAATTATGTCGCATTGATTAAAAATATCGTCGTAATCCCGGCATACAGCAGAGCGTATATCCAGCGCACGGCGATAGTATTCCTCGTAGAATCTGCTCGACAGCACGAAATTTCCTAAGAGTATCCTACGCTTTACTTCACGCCCAAACCCGCAGGAACGCACATGACGCAGATGTGATGTGAAGCTATGGCAGTTTTCAATGTTAAG
>DBQZ01000144.1:36546-38221 GCA_002305435.1 Clostridiales bacterium UBA1381 | reverse complement strand
TTCACCGGCATCTGCAAAGCTTCTTAATGTATGCTGATATGCGCCGTCAGAGAAGGTGTTGATTCTTTCTATCGGGCTTACGATTATCAGCTTGGCTCCGACATCCTTGCAGGCATCGTAGTACTTGTCAAGGTGTGTAAGGTAGCCTGCAGCGCCGTCGCTCTTGTGGTTATGACCGTATTCAACGTACATATAGTCGCCTGCTTTAATGCGGTCTTTAACCATGTTGAAATGATAGTTGTCGGCAGCATTCAGACCGCCCTCGCCCTCATTTACCATTGCGATATTGCGGGGGAGGTACTTTGTAAGGCCTGTACCAACGCCCGTGTAGTTCTGCAGCGGGAAGAACGGCAGTGAGCAGTTGCCGTCTGTAACGGTGGAGTCGCCGAGTACCCACATTACGGGAGTGGTTTTCACCTGCTGGATTTCAAGGGATGCTAAAGCGGTATTTTCGCCGAGTACGGCTACGTTTACCATTTTGTCCTCAATAGTTCCCTTGGGTTCTGATTTTTCGTAATAGATCGGAGTCGTTCTTATTGTAAATGTCTCCGTTTTTGACTCACCTGCGGCTATTGTTTCCTCAGTGTAGATGGGATGCTTTCTCTCTGTGTACAAGGATGCGGTTGCGTCCTTTGTGGGATCGAGAGTCGTTACAGTAGCCTTAATGCGGAAATACTTCTCGTCCTCAACATCAAGAGCAAAGCGTACCGGATAGTACTCATCGCCGGCGTTGCCGAAATCGTCCTCGCCGACAGAGCCTATGCCGCCGTTTGCGCCTGCTTCAAGCTGTATTACCTGGCCTTTCTGGTTGCCGAAACCGTCAAGACGGTCGCCGAGCTTATAGCTCTCCTCGTCAATTCCGATAAAACCGTAGCCCTCTGCCGAGCCGACGTAGTTATCGTCGGGAGTTACGAGGGTAAAGCCCTCCTCGGGCACAGTGCCTTCGGCACCGAACTGAAACTTCCACTCGTTTAATACGGTGTCGTCTTCAAATATCGGCGTGTACTCGTCAGCCAATACCGGCACAGCTGCTCCTGCGGACACAACCGCAGCGGACAGTACAGCCGATAAAAGCCGCTTGAAATGTTTGTTCATTCCTTTCTCCTCCTTTGAAATGATTTCACTGTTTATAAGTACAACCATTATATCACAAAAACTGTAAAAATGAAAGCAGAATACAGGCGGTTTCATGGAATTTGAACAAAAAAGACGGATAAATGTACAAAAAATAAGTCACTTTGGGAAATATTCGTTACCTTTAAAATAAGTAAAAAGTACGGCGGCTGATGTATAAAAAACCGTTGTATATGGGGAGAAACTTATTTGTTGACAATATTTTAAAACCGTGGTATAATAAAATCTGACAGTTTATTTTAGAAAGGACGTCCGGAAATGGTACGAGTAATAGCCGCACCATGCGCAGCAGTGCGCATTTTCCATAAACCTGAGCCGGATGAGCGGGTATTCCCACGAGTCTATTCTTGATCTTGGGAAAAATATCAGCAATATTAACCGGAGGCATTATAATGAAAGAAAATTTAGCAAAAACGTATAACCCTGCCGAATTTGAGGACAGGCTGTATAACGAATGGGTGGAAAAGGGATATTTCCACGCCGAAATAGATAAGGATAAAAAACCGTTTACAATCGTTATCCCTCCCCCCAATGTAACGGG
>DBQZ01000144.1:35415-36392 GCA_002305435.1 Clostridiales bacterium UBA1381 | reverse complement strand
CAGCTTAAGAAGATAGGCTCCTCCTGCGATTGGGACAGGGAACGCTTCACGATGGACGAGGGCTGCTCAAAGGCAGTAAGAGAGGTGTTCGTAAACCTCTATAACAAGGGGCTTATTTATCAGGGCAGCCGTATTATCAACTGGTGTCCGCACTGTATAACGGCTCTTTCGGATGCTGAGGTAGAGCATACCGAGCAGGCGGGACATTTCTGGCATATACGCTATCCGATAAAGGATTCCGACGGCTATGTTGTAATAGCAACGACCCGTCCGGAGACGCTTTTGGGCGATACCGCCGTAGCGGTAAACCCGGAAGATGAGCGTTACCGTGATTTGGTGGGCAAAACGCTCATACTGCCGCTTGTCGGCCGTGAGATACCGGTTATTGCCGATGAATACGTTGATAAGGATTTCGGAACGGGCTGTGTAAAGATAACCCCCGCCCACGACCCCAACGACTTTGAAGTCGGAAAGCGTCACAACCTTGAGCAGATAAAGGTGATGAACGACGACGCAACGATAAACAGCTTCGGCGGAAAGTACGAGGGTATGGACCGCTACGAGGCAAGAAAGGCGATTGTTGCAGATCTCGAAGAGGCTGGGCTTTTGGTAAAGGTCGAGGAACATTCGCACAATGTCGGCCAGTGCTACCGCTGCGGTACGACCGTAGAGCCGATAATCTCAAAGCAGTGGTTCGTAAAGATGAAGCCTCTGGCAGAACCGGCTATAGCGGCTGTTAAAAACGGGGACACGAAATTCGTTCCCGAGAGGTTCTCAAAGATATACATGAACTGGATGGAAAACGTGTTCGACTGGTGCATCTCCCGTCAGCTTTGGTGGGGACACCGTATACCGGCGTTCTACTGTGACGACTGCGGTGAGACGACCGTTTCCAAGGAGGATATTACAACCTGTCCCAAATGCGGGGGCAAGGTGCATCAGGATGAGGATGTGCTTGATACGTGGTTTTCCTCGGC
>DBQZ01000144.1:34954-35400 GCA_002305435.1 Clostridiales bacterium UBA1381 | reverse complement strand
GATATAATTTTCTTCTGGGTGGCAAGAATGATATTCTCCGCTATGGAACACACCGGCAAGGCTCCGTTTGAGCACGTGTTCATTCACGGTCTTGTTCGTGATTCTCAAGGGAGAAAGATGTCCAAATCTCTCGGCAACGGCATAGATCCGCTTGAGATTGTGGAAAAATACGGGGCTGATGCTCTGCGCTTTACTCTTGCCACAGGAAACGCTCCCGGCAACGATATGCGTTTTTATATCGAAAGAGTAGAAGCGGGCAGAAACTTTGCAAACAAGATGTGGAACGCCGCTCGTTTCACGCTTATGAATTTGGATATAGAGGAAAACCGCCTGCCCGATACAGCCGAGCTTGCGGCTGAGGATAAGTGGATATTGAGCCGCTACAATACGGTAGTGCGAGAGGTTACGGAAAATCTCGATAAATTCGAGCTGGGCATAGCTCTTGC
>DBQZ01000144.1:24920-34940 GCA_002305435.1 Clostridiales bacterium UBA1381 | reverse complement strand
GATAAGGAAAACACCTCCGGCAAAACGGCGCAGTACGTGCTTACGTACGTGCTTTCAAACACGATGAAGCTTCTGCATCCGTTCATGCCGTTTATAACAGAGGAGATATGGCAGCATCTGCCGCATGAGGGCGAGAGTATCGTGGTAAGCGAATATCCGGTATTTTGCGAGGAGCTTGTATTTGAAGAGGACGAGCGCAATATGCGCCTTATCATGGACGCTATTTCCGCTGTCCGCAACCGCCGCAGTGAGATGAACGTTCCGCCCTCGAAAAAGGCAAAGGTCATGATAGTAACCGATATGCCTGAGGTATTCTCAAAAGGCACGGTGTTCTTTGAAAGACTCGCATCATCCTCCGAAACTGTAGTTATGACCGACAAGAGCGGTATAGGCGATAACGCTGTGCTTGTCGTAGTAGAGGGTGCGGAGATATTCATCCCCTTAGATGAGCTGGTAGACAGGAAGCAGGAGCTTGAAAGGCTCGAGGCTGAGCGCAAGAAGCTCGAAAGCGAGATAAAGCGTGTGGAGGGCAAGCTCAACAATCAGGGCTTCGTTTCAAAGGCTCCGGCAAAGGTTGTTGAGGAAGAACGNNAAGGATATGCAGTAAAATATACGGCGGTCCGGAGTTGTTCCGGGCCGCTTTTTTAGGAGAGATTATTTATGGATTATGAGGAATCGCTTGCATATATACATTCCACGCCGAAATTTGCCCGCATCCTCGGGAACGATATGCTGAGGAAGCTGTTAGACAATATGGGCAATCCCCAGGACTCCTTGAAATTTGTGCATATAGCCGGCACAAACGGCAAGGGATCAGCCGCCCGTCTTATAAGCGGTGTCCTGTCGGAGGCCGGATATAAAACCGGGCTTTTCACTTCTCCATATATTGAACGGTTCAACGAGAGGATACGTATAGACGGGGAGGAGATCGCAGACGATGAACTGGCGCAGGAGACGACGTACGTCAGGAGCGTTATAGAAGAGGCGGATGCTCCGGTTTCGGAGTTTGCCCTTGATACGGCGATTGCCTTTGATTATTTCAGCCGAAAGGGCTGCGATATAGTCGTGCTTGAGGTGGGACTCGGCGGAAGGATAGACGCAACGAACGTTATCAGGGAAGCGGTGGTATCGGTTATAATGTCCGTATCCTTTGACCATACGCAGTATCTGGGCAATACGCTTGAGGAAATTGCCGCCGAAAAATGCGGCATAATAAAGCAGGGCGGCGATGTCTGCGTCTATCCCAAGCAGGCGGAGGAAGTATGGGAGGTAATCCGCCGAACCTGCGAAAGCATGGGGGCGAATCTTTATACAGCGCAGCTGCCCCAGCGTACGGACGGCGGCTTCATCCTCGGCGAAAAGAAGTATCCGCTTGGGCTTAAGGGGGAGTATCAGCCATATAATGCGGCGACGGCGCTTTGCGTAATAGATGTAATGAGGGAAAAAGGCTTCGATATTCCGGAGGAGGCTGTATACCGGGCTTTTGCGGAATCTTCGTGGCCGGCGAGGTTCGAGTTTTTCGGAGACGATACAGTTATAGACGGGGCGCATAACCCAGACGGGGCGAGAGCGCTTATGCTGTCGCTTAAATCGTGCGATAGGCCGGCAGTGCTTGTTGTGGCTATGATGAGCGACAAAAATACCGCCGAATGTGCGGCCGTTCTTTCAAAGGCAGCAGATGCTGTGGTGACGACACAGGTTATGATGGAGAGGTCGCTTCCCGCAGAGGAGCTTGCGGAGCTGTTTAGGGAGTGCGGGATTGGGCAGGTAACTGCGGTGAAAAATCCGGCATCAGCAATTTCGCAGGCACGCCGTCTTGCCGCTGATTCAGACGCTCTCGTCTGCATCTGCGGCTCCCTGTATTTAGCAGGGGAGGCAAGGAAGATTCTAAGGGAAAACAATTGAATATGAAAACCGCCTGTATACGAGATGGCTTCTGAGGAAAGCCGGTATATACAGGCGGTTGATTTTTTATGTTATTTTACAACAACGTTAACAAGCTTGCCGGGTACGGCTATGACCTTGATCACGTTTTTGCCCTCGATAAGAGATGCGAGCTTTTCCGATTTCATTGCCGCTTCCTCTGTACCGGCTCTGTCGAGTCCGGCGGGGATGAGCATTTTATCACGGATTTTGCCGTTTACCTGGATAACTATTTCAATTTCGTCATCCTTTGTTTTATCCTCGTCGTATGACGGCCACGGACGCAGCGACAGAAGGCCGCCGGTGCCGTATTTCTCCCACAATTCCTCTGTGAGGTGGGGAGCGGTGGGGTTCAAGAGCGTTATCAGCGTAAGGTATTCGCCCTTTGTCACCCTGCCCTGCTTGTTGAAATCGTTCACAAGGGACATCATTGCGGCGATTGCCGTGTTGAACTTCATGCGCTCGTAATCCTCGCCGACTTTCTTTATGGTGCGGTGCATATTCTTTTCCATCTGCGGCGAGTATCCCTCGTCGTCGGTCAGAATATCCTGTAAATTCCACACACGCTCCAAAAACTTGTAGCAGCCCCTCAAGCCCTGCTGTGACCACGGCGTAGCCTGGTCGAAAGCACCGATGAACATCTCATATGTGCGGAACGCATCTGCGCCGAAATCATTTACAACGTCGTCGGGATTTATAACATTGCCCCTTGATTTGGACATCTTCTCGTTATTTTCGCCGAGTATCATACCGTGGGAGGTGCGGCGCATATAAGGCTCTTTTGTCGGCACAACGCCTATATCGTAGAGGAATTTGTGCCAGAACCGTGAATAGAGCAGATGGAGAGTCGTATGCTCCATGCCGCCGTTGTACCAGTCAACAGGGCTCCAGTAATCGAGGGCTTCCTTGGACGCTAAGGCCTCGTTATTGTGAGGATCCATATAGCGCAGGTAATACCATGAAGAACCTGCCCATTGAGGCATGGTGTCGGTTTCCCTCTCAGCCGGACCGCCGCAGTTGGGGCAGGTGGTCTTTATCCAATCGTAAGCCTTTGCAAGCGGGGATTCGCCGTTTTCGCCCGGCTCGAACGTATCTATTTCCGGCAGCTCAAGCGGAAGCTCGCTCTCGGGGATAGCTACCCAGCCGCATTTGTCGCAGTGTACGAGGGGGATAGGCTCGCCCCAGTAACGCTGGCGGGAGAACACCCAGTCACGCAGCTTGAAGTTTACCTTGCGCTTGCCAAGGCCTTTCTCCTCGAGATAGGAGATCATCGCAGGAATTGCTTCCTTTACGCTCATGCCGTTTAAGAAGCCGGAGTTTACCATATTTCCCTTGTAGGTATCGGTGTATGCTTCCTCCTGCACATCACGGCCGCCGGAAACGACCTCGATTATCGGCAGGCCGAATTTCTTTGCAAATTCCCAGTCACGCTCGTCATGGGCGGGAACCGCCATTATCGCTCCAGTGCCGTATGTCACAAGCACGTAATCTGCGATATATACCGGCAGCTTTTCACCGCTGACGGGGTTTGTCGCATAAACGCCCTCTAAGCGGACGCCGGTCTTTTCCTTTACAAGCTCTGTACGTTCAAACTCGGATTTTTTGGAGGCCTGGGTGATGTAGCCGGAAACCTCGTCCCAGTTTGTAATCTCAGGGCGCAGCTTTTCCACGAGCTTATGCTCGGGGGAGAGTACAACGTAGGTAGCACCAAAGAGCGTATCGGCACGTGTTGTGTAGACAGTCATCGTATCGCCTGTGGAGAGGGTAAAATCAACCTCTGCGCCCTCTGAGCGGCCNNAGCATCCACTGGCTTTTGCGCCGCTGTACAACCTCGCTGCCGCAGCGTTCGCACACGCCGTTTACGACCTCTTCGTTTGAGAGGCCGACCTTGCAGCCTGTGCACCAGTTTATAGGCATTTCCTGCTTGTATGCAAGACCGTGCTTGAACAGCTGCAGGAATATCCACTGCGTCCACTTGTAATAGCCGGGATCTGTAGTATTTATCTCACGTGACCAGTCGAACGAAAAACCGAGCATCTTCAGCTGGCGGGTGAAGTTTGCTATGTTCTTCTTTGTTATTATCTTCGGGTGTACCTTGTTTTTGATTGCGAAATTTTCCGTCGGCAGGCCGAACGCATCCCAGCCTATCGGATAGAGGACGTTGTATCCCTCCATGCGCCTTTTGCGGGCGATTATATCAAGAGCGGTGTAGCTTCTGGGATGTCCCACATGAAGCCCTGCTCCCGAGGGATAGGGGAATTCTATCATAACAAAGTATTTGGGCTTTTCGCTGTTTGTTTCGGCTTCAAAGCAATGAGCCTCCGCCCAGCGATCCTGCCATTTCTTTTCTATTTTTTTGAAATTATAGCTTTCCATGTTGTTGTTATCACTCCGTAAATTCTATATTGACGGCATCAGACCAGAGCCGTTCTATATCGTAAAACTCTCGTGTTTCCTCCTGCATTACGTGTACGATGAAATCGCCGAAATCCAAAAGCACCCACAAGCCGCCGTTATAGCCCTCGCTGTGGCGCAGACGGCCGCCGGCTTCTTCGACCTTTTCCTCAGCCTCGTCGCAGCATGCCTTTACTTGGGTCGAGGAGGAGCAGGAGCAAATTACAAAATAATCCGCAAGGCTTGAGAGATTCGAGATGTCGAGAATTCGAATATCGGTGGCTTTTTTATCTGATAGAGCCTTGGCGGCTGTTTTTGTCAAACTTAGAATATCCATTTTGTCCCTTCTTTCCTGTATTCATTATGCGCTCATTCCATGCGATGAGCGTGTTCGGGTGTACCGGTATATCTTTTTTTATGTTATGCGTAAGCGATTCCTTAAAGGCGGCAGCCATAGCCGCATCAAGGTCGAGCTGGGAAAGCTCCCGAAGCTCCTCCACCCCCGCAAAATCACGCATAGGTTCAATCATATCGGCAAGATATATTATATCATCAAGCCTCGTCATAGAGCTTCTTGCGACTGTATGGTATCGGATCGCATCCGATATTTCTCCGTCAAATACGCCGAACTCCATCTTCACCAGCTCCGCTCCGAGGGGGGCGTGTATAATTGACGGGGCGGCAAGCTCAAGTGCACCGAGCTTGACGCCGAGCTTTTTGCAAAGCTCTATCGACTCTTTAGCGGGGATGTTTTTTGCGCAGTCGTGCAAAAGGCCTGCGATATATGCCTTCTTTTCATCCGCCCCCCAACGCTCTGCAAGCCGGACGGCGGTTTCTGCCACGCCTTTGCTATGGCGGTAACGCTCTTTTGTAAGCATCCCCTTGAGCTTTTCCTTCATTTGCTTTTCGTCCATAATTTCACTTCCTGTATAGTCCCCGGCTTTCTATAAGCGACAGCACGGACGATGGCGTAAGATAGCGTGCCGAGCGTCCGCCTTTTATAAGCCCTCTGATATATGTCGAGGAAATATCCAAAAACGGGGCGTGAAGCCTCAGGATATTTCCGCCGAGCGTCTGTTTTGTCTCATCGATAAGCGTCTGGGTATCTTCGCTGCCGCTGCGCGGGTATACGATAAGCGAGGAGAGCGAGAGTATCATCTCCGGCTCATGCCAGCCGGGCAGATCCTTGAGGGAATCTGTGCCGATGATAAAATACAGCTCATCGTCCGGATACTTCCTGCGGTAATGGCAAAGAGTTTCCGAGGTGTAGGAATACGACTTTTTCCGCACCTCGTAATCGTCTGCTAAAAACAGGGGATTGCCTTTTACGGCGGCCTTTACCAGCTCATGGCGCACAGAGGCCGGCGGAAGCTCCATATCCGTCTTGTGCGGAGGGGAGCCGCTTGTGAGAAAAATCACCCGGTCGAGGGAAAATTCCTCCAGAGCAAACATAGCCGCTGCCAAATGAGCGTTGTGTATGGGGTTAAACGTCCCGCCCATAATGCCGAGCTTCATTTAGGCAGCTCCACCTTCCTGTTTTTCTCTTTTTCCGCCCGGCGGTAAAGCACGAACTTGGAGCCTATAGCCTGCACCGGCTCAGCTCCCAGGGCGGCTGCCGTTTCATTGCAGACGGATTTAGCGTCCAAAAGGGCGGTTTCCAATATTTTTACCTTTATAAGCTCCCGTTTGTCAAGGGCGTTTGACAGCTGTGTGAGGATTTCCTCGGACAGTCCGCCCTTGCCTATCAGGAACACCGGCTCAAGGCCGTTTGCCAAACTTCTTAAATATGCCCGCTGTTTGCTTGTTATCATGCACTGTCCTCCGGATTACTGTCGTCTGTTGTTAAGGCCGGAGAATATCCGTGTCGCATAATCTGCGTCGATAAGCTCCCAGTCAAAGCTGTACGGTTTAATCCCCGAGATCTGCACCTGCTTGTCTATTGCATCGTACGTCTGCTTTGGTACTACCGAGGTGTAGAGCTTTTTGTTCTTTATATCCTGTATAAGGAACTCCACCTTTTCCTCGTCGGGATTTACCCTGCCGAAACGGCAGACGCTTGTTGCGACCTTGTCGGGATTGTTCGCCATTACGACCAATTTTAAAACCTCGATCGTCTTATCCAAAAGGTCGTTGTCGAATATCAGCACCTTTTCCAAAAGTGAGTTAAAATCGGCGACAAACCGCAGTTTATAACCGAAAATATCACGAATATCGCCGCTTTCCTCGGACTGCTTTTTAAGGGCGTCGAATTTTTTGAGCTTGTCCTCACGGTTCATGCAGGGCATAAAGGTGAGGATGAACCGCTTGTCGTCATCACGGATAGTGAGCTTGTCCGCTATCAGGATCGTATTTGAGCATTTGGGGCAGCGGAACATATTTATCTTTCCCGCTAAAAGCTCCGTCTTGAGGTCGGGGCGCTCGGAGAGATTTATCGACTCCCAAACCGTCATATCTACGGCATTTGAGCATTTGGGGCAGCGTATCTGTTTTTGAGAACTCTTACACATTCTTACCTTATCCTTTCAAACTTTGATTTTGCGTGAATTTCTGCACTGCAAAAAATCTTTCATATCCTATATATTATATATAGTTTTTACCGCCTTGTCAAGAATAAACGGCGAAATTTTGTGAAGAACGTCCGCACAGAGCAAAAAATATGCCGTCTGCATCAAAATCACAGACGGCGCAGGATGTATTTAATAAAGCCTAAGCTGTTTTGGAAACTTGTTTTTAAGCCTTCCGCCCGACCCCTTGCCCCAGCCGAGGGGGAAGCCCGAGCACGTTACGATGCACCAGCCCTTAACGTCGGCTGCGATTTCCTCGCCTCTGAGATAGGCAAAAAGCTCAGGCGTATCAGGCGAAAGCTCGAGCGTCCTGCAAAAATCCTCCCTTGAAAGGGCGGTTGCAAGAGCTTGCGAAGGCTCAAAGCGGTTCTTCTTCAAATCCCCCAGATAAAGCCCGGGCGAAAGTGTTCGTATCCCTGAAAAATCCACCGCCACGCTTTGGCAGAACAGCCGCCCGCCATAGGCGATAAGTGTTCCCTCAGGCTTACGGCATAGGTTTTCCCGAGCAAACTCCTCCCAGAGGGGGAAGTCGGGGCTGCGGTGTGAAAACACCGTCGGGGAGGATGAGCCGAGCTTTTTAAACAGTGATAAAAACTGTCCCTCGCCGTCTATTTTGTGAGGGAAAGCACGGCGTGACGGCGAAAAATCGAGGGAGCTGTTTATATATTCGCCCCGCCCCATCTCGAGCATGGAAAGCCCCTCCATGGGGATAAGCTCCAGTCCAAGCTCGTTTATCAGGTACTCGCATACTCCCTCGTCCTCCTCGGGAGCGTATGTGCAGGTGGAATACATAAGCATACCGCCGGGGCGGAGCATTTTTACAGCTGAGGTGAGGATGCTTTTTTGGCGTACGGCACAGGAGAGGACGTGGTTTACGCTCCAGTCCTCGACTGCCGCCTTTTCCTTTCTGAACATCCCCTCGCCCGAGCAGGGAGCGTCCACGAGGATTTTGTCAAAGAACTGCGGGAACTTCTTCTCAAGGTTCTTTGGATCCTCGTTTGTTACGGCGCAGTTTGCTATACCCATACGGCGGATGTTTTCAAGAAGAACGGTTGCACGTTTTGGGTGTATCTCGTTTGAAACCAGAAACCCGCCCCTCATGCGGGAGGCGATATGTGTCGATTTGCCACCGGGAGCGGCGCACAGGTCGAGGATGATGTCGCCGTCCTCAAGAGGCATAGCCTCGCCGGGACACATCGACGACGGCTCCTGCGAGTAGTAAAGGCCTGCCAAATGGAAGGGGTGGTTTCCGGGCAGCTTTTCTCCGTAATAGCCGCTTTTGCACCACGGCACCGGCTTAAGGTGGGGGAAGGCGGTAAGTACAGCTTCCTCCGCCCCTGCTTTAATGCGGACCCCCGATATGGGCGGAAGCTCCATGGATTTTTCAAAATCGGTGTATTCCGAGCCTAAAAGCGACCTCATTCTATTTTTAAAATCTTCGGGAAGTATCATGACTGTTCACGCCTGTTCTTTTTTAAGAGCAGCTCCGTAAGCTCCTCGTTGCTTGCTGTATTTTTAAAGGTATTGATAACCGTAACCATCGGATTTACGCCCTTTTGGCTGATGCGCTGACATTCACGGCGCAGGGCGCGGGATACCGCAAGCTCACGCTCCGATAAAAGCGATTCCTCACGGCGGGTACTCGACTTGTCAACGTCAATTGCGGGGAATATCCGCTGCTCCTGTAAGGAGCGGTCGAGCTTCAGCTCCATGTTGCCTGTGCCCTTAAATTCCTCGAATATAACATCGTCCATACGGCTGCCGGTTTCCACAAGAGCCGTTGCGATTATCGTCAGGCTGCCGCCCTCCTCGATATTTCTTGCTGCGCCGAAAAACTTCTTTGGCGAAAGAAGGGCGTTGGGGTCAAGACCGCCAGAAAGCAGCCGTCCCGACGGAGGTGTTGTGAGGTTGTAGGCTCGTGTAAGACGGGTTATAGAATCCATCAGTATAACCACGTCTTTTTTAAATTCCACCATACGGCACGCCCTCTCAAGCGTTATTTCAGCCATGCGGCAGTGATCCTGCGGCGGATTATCAAAGGTGGAGGCTACTATCTCCCCGTTTATCGAACGCCTTAAGTCGGTGACCTCCTCGGGGCGTTCGTCTATCAAAAGGACTATCAGGTGAGCCTTTGGATAATTGCGGCTTATCGCCTGGGCTACCTGCTTGATTATCGTGGTTTTGCCGGCCTTTGGCGGGGCTACGACCATACCTCGCTGACCGAAGCCGATCGGCGCTATAAGGTCTATCATGCGGGCGGCTATAGGCCCTCCCTTGCCGGAATCGAGCTTTATGCGGCGGTCGGGGTATATCGGCGTAAGCTGCTCAAACGGCGTGCGCTTTGCGGAGACGGCAGGGGCGTAGCCGTTTACCGAGGAGATAAATACAAGCTGCGGATACTTATCGTCGTCACGAAACCTCGCCCGTCCGACAATTTCATCGCCTGTTCTAAGATGGAGACGGCGTATTTGCACTGGCGGAACGTACGTGTCCTCGCTTGAGGGCATTATCCCCTGTGTGCGCAAAAATCCGTAGCCGTCATCGTGGATTTCCAGCATACCGCTTGTTTCTATCGTATCATCCTCGGATTTTTCCTGTGAATAGTCCTCGTGCGGCATGAAAAATGTATGCTGCTGACCACGTATTACCGTTACGGTTCCGCCCTCGAGATGAAGCTCCTTCTGCTCGCCGGGGGCAAGGCCGTAGCTGTCACGCTCCTGGGACTCCTCACGGGGAGTCTCCTCCTGCTCCCGTGACTTGTCGGAATTCGGCTGCGGGGCGGTCTCAGCACGGGGAATGTCCGCTTTTTCGGGTTGTTCTTTCTGTGCTGGTTTATCATCGGGATTTATGACGGCCGAGGGGACGGGAGCGGGGGTTTCAGCTTTCTTCTTTTTTGATGCGGTGCGTTTTGGTTTTTGATTGGCAGCTTTGATTGCTTCCAAAAGCTCCGTTTTGCGCATCGTGGAGAAGCCCTTTATCCCAAGCTCCTTGGCAAAGGATCTCAGCTCGTCACGGGTCATATTATCTATGTTTGCGGTTTTACTCATGTTTTACCTCATTATATCGAATATTTACTAAATAAGCACGCCCTCCGTGCGGGAGATAAGACGGACGGTTCGTATCTGTCCCGAAAGCTCCT
>DBQZ01000144.1:8563-24865 GCA_002305435.1 Clostridiales bacterium UBA1381 | reverse complement strand
TTGGCGATACGATGCTCACGCTCCTTTTTAACAGCGGGATCGACCTGATCGGGGAAGCTGGCTGCGGGAGTACCCTTTCGTGGGGAATACTCAAATATATGCGCATCAGCGAACGAAATTTCCCGTACGAAATCGAGAGTGCGGGAAAATTCCTCCTCGGTTTCACCGGGGAAGCCCACCATTATATCCGTTGTAATGGCAGCGTCCGGGAATCGGCTGCGGATGCGTTCTGCTATACGGCGGAACTGCTCGGTCGTATATCGGCGGTGCATGCGGCGCAGCGTTTCGTCGCAGCCCGACTGCAGGGAAATATGAAAATGCGGACAGAGCTTGTCGCATTCCAAAAGCTCCGAAACGAAAGTATCGTCAAGAGTCATAGGCTCTATCGAGCTTAATCGTATCCGTTTTAGTCCCGGCGTTTGGCCTACTAAGCGGATAAGTGATGAAAGCGACGGTTCTCCCTTATCAGCCCCGTAGGAGGCTATATGGATGCCGGTGAGGATTATCTCAGAGAACCCGTTTTGGCATAAAAGGGCAGCTTCTTTTAAGACATCCTCTGCCGGACGGCTTCTTATCGGCCCGCGGGCGTATGGGATAATGCAGTACGTGCAGAACTGGTTGCAGCCCTCCTGCACCTTTATATATGCTCTTGTGCGGTTGCGGTAGCCGTGTACGCTGAGGTTTTCAAACTGCTGACCGGCTTCCATCGGAGATACCATGCAGAGCGTATCCTGAGGATTCAGGGCCTCTGTAAGCTCAACTATACGGTTTCTGTCCTTTGCGCCGAGAATGAGGTTTACCCCGTCTATGCGGCGGATGTCATCAGGAGCTGTCTGGGCGTAGCAGCCGGTGACGGCTATGACGGCATTGGGATTGAGATTTACGGCACGGCGTATCATCTGGCGGGATTTTCGGTCGCCAAGATGGGTTACGGTACATGTGTTTATCACGTACACGTCAGCCGATTGCGAAAAATCTACCGTTTCATAGCCTGCATTTTCAAAAAGCTCCTGCATTGCTTCGGTTTCATACTGGTTGACCTTGCAGCCGAGAGTATAAAAAGCGGCTTTTTTCACAATTTTTGTCCTTTCTTATGAAAATTGAAGAAAATAAATGTTTTTTTCTGATAAATTTTTAAAAATAATTACAATAATCCTTGACTAATCTGCAAAAAAGAGGTATTATATAGTAGTAGGGTTCTACATAAACAACAAAATTATAATCAGCAGTAAGGAGGACTTCAGAATGAAACAGTTTAAGCTTATGTTAAGCTCGATCAATGATGTTAAGGACTTTGTAAATATCGTAAGCAAATACGATTTTGATGTTGACCTGACATCGGGCAGATATGTTGTAGACGCCAAGTCCATAATGGGCATATTCAGTCTTGATCTTTCAAAGCCTATCGAGGTAGAGGTTCACAGTGACAACTGCGACGCATTCGTAGCGGAGCTGAAAAAGTTTGTTGTTGAGTAATCTTAAAAAGTCGAGGTGAAAGCCTCGATTTTTTNNTGGTAGCGGTAAGTGGATTCGAACCACTGACACTGCGGGTATGAACCGCATGCTCTAGCCAACTGAGCTATACCGCCGCAACAACATAAGCTATTATACACGATAAAGGATTGTTTGTCAATAGCTTTTTTGAAAAAAATTAAAAAATTTGCAAAAATCAGCAAGTCTATCTCTGTTAAGCAGGGATGAAAACCACAAAAACGCCCGCATATCTGCGTTATTTATCAGTATACGGGCGTTTTTGCAATTTTTTGACTTTAAAAATTTATTTCAGCATATCCAAAAGTTTGCGGCTGCGAGCCATAAATTCGGTCATGCGCTCAGGGGAGAGCGGGCGGTTTGCCATTTCCGCAAGGTCGTATATTTGCGCCTCCGCAAGAGAAGCCGTCTCCGGCTCCATTGAGGAGAGCTTGTTTATGAGCGGGTTTTTATCGTTTATAACGAAGGTGTACTCCTCCTTAAACATATCCGCCATTGAACCCATGCTCTGGCCGTACGCCTTGTACATCTCCTTCATACGGCGGGACTCCTCGCTGAGGATCATAACGGCTGGAATATCCTCATCCTTTAAGCTGTGTACCTCAGTCTTTGTACCCTCGGGGACAACGTCCTTGAAAAGGTCGGCAAGGGCGGAATTTTCCTTGGCCTCGGGGCTGTCTGAGAGGTCGGAAAGGTTTGAGTCTATGCGTTTGAACTTTACGCCGGCCTCCTTCATCTCTACAAAGGAGATGAAATGCGTATCCATCATTGACGGAAGCAGAACAACCTTTATGTCCTGTTCACGGAACATATTTATATACTGTGACTGCTGTTTTTCATCGTCTGTGTAGTAGACGGTTCTGTCCTCTTTGCCGTCCGTGTAATCGTTGAGCGTAAGGTATTCGCCGTCTGTTGTCTTGTAGACGATTATATCCTTTACACGGTCGTAGAACTTCTCGTCACGCATACAGCCGTATTTGATGAATATGTTTATATCGTCCCAGTAACGGTTATAGTTGTCACGCTCGTTTTTAAACAGGCTTGAGAGCTTGTCGGCAATTTTTTTGGTGATGTGGGCGTTTATCTTCTTAACATAGCCGTCGTTCTGCAAAAAGCTGCGGGATACGTTAAGCGGCAGATCAGGGCAGTCGATAACGCCTTTGAGAAGCATCAGAAATTCCGGNNAGTCCCAGCTCGTGGTTTACCTTGGGGAAGTAGAGTATGCCTTTTAAGTTAAACGGGAAGTCCACGTTTAGATGTATCCAGAAAAGCGGTTCGTTAAAATCGTGGAATACGTTCGTGTAAAACTCCTTATACTCTTCATCTGTACATTCGGAGGGCTTTTTCATCCAGAGCGGGGAGGTGTTGTTTACCGGCTTTTCCTCTGTTTCAGACGCATCGTCATCCTCTTTCTTTTCGGATAATTCCTCTGCGGTGGGAAGGCTCTTAAAATACACTTCTACCGGCAGGAAAGAGCAGTATTTGTCAAGTATGGAACGCAGGGTATATTCGTTTAAAAACTCCTCGCTGTCCTCACCGATGTGCAGCGTTATGTCGGTACCCCTGCCCGAGCGCGAGCCCTCGCTCATCTCGTACTCCATGCCGCCGTCGCATACCCATTTGGCAGCTGCTGCTCCCGGCAGATATGACAGAGAGTCTATCTCTACAGAATCGGCTACCATGAACGCCGAGTAAAATCCCAGACCGAAATGGCCGATTATCTGCGAACCTTTATCATCCTCCTCCTTATATTTGGCAAGGAAATCGCTTGCGCCGGAGAAAGCTATCTGCGTAATGTATTTGTCTATTTCCTCCGCCGTCATGCCTATGCCGGTATCGGAAACGGTGATCGTTTTATTGTCACGGTCGAGTACAACGTCTATGCGGTATACAGGCTCGTCCTCAACCTCAGCCTCACCAAGGCTTACAAGCTTTTTGAGCTTAGTCACCGCATCACAGCCGTTTGATACAAGCTCACGTAAAAATATGTCCTTATCGGAGTAGAGCCATTTCTTTATAACCGGGAAAATGTTCTCGGAGCTTACCGATATAGTACCTTTCATTGCTAATACTTCCTTTCAATGCTTTTTTCATATACCATTTTAACTCCAACGGCTGATTTTGTCAACCGGAAATTAGCACTCTTTAAAGGTGAGTGCTAATTTTAACATTCTGTTCACAATTTGTCGGATAAATACACAAAACGAGCAGAAAAACAATTGATAAATTTAAGTATTTGCGGTATAATAGCGGCAAAGTTAATGCGTAAAGGAGGGTTCCTTTTGGAAGGACAGAAAAGCTCGTGGATATGGTACGGAGGGGATTTTGAATTTTATCACAGCCTTAAGCTGCATTTGCGAAGGACTGAGCGCAGTTATACGTATCCTGCGTTTTGGCGGCTGCCGGAGCCGTATGCGAATGTGCGGTTTAAAAAGACGTTTCACCTTGACAAGACGGAGGATATAAGGGTGATTGCAAAGGGAGTCGGCTTTGTGCAGGTGAATGGTTCTGCATACAGGTTCGGCGAGACTATAAGGCTTGAGGCCGGAGAGTGCCGGATACTGGTATTTTTAAGCAACCTTTGCGGTCTTGCGTGCTTTTACATAGAAGGGGAGAATGTGACAAGCGATGAGAGCTGGCTTTGCGACTGCTATGATAGCAGATGGATACACGCAGGCTCTAACAGCATGTATACGGACAGGGATTGTGACCCTGAGGTTTTCGGCTTTGAAAGAAGCCGGATATATCCGCAGTCCAAAAAGAAAATTGACGGCGGCGTTTTGTACGATTTCGGGAAGGAGACGTTTGCGTCATTCGTATTCCCGGAGCTTACAGAGGATATATGCGTGTATTTCGGCGAGAGCGAGCTGGAGGCGGTGGACACGGACTCAAGCTACCTGCTTAAGCCGGTAAAGGCAGAGGAGGCCGGCAAAATCTTCCCCGCCTGCGGTTTCCGCTATATGTACGTAAAGGGCGCAGCAGCTGAGCCGGAGGTTTATTACGAGCATCTTGGACTTGAGAAAAAGGGTGATTTTTGCTGTTCGGAGGAGCTTATTACCCGCATATGGGAGACGGCAGCATACACTCTGGAGCTTAACAGCCGTGAGTTTTACTTAGACGGTATAAAGCGTGACCGCTGGGTATGGTCGGGAGATGCGTACCAGAGCTATTTTATGAACCGCTACCTCTATTTTGATGAGGATATTGCTGCAAGGACTATAACGGCTCTTGGCGGCAAGGGCGAGGTTTGCCAGCATATAAATACGATTATGGACTACACGTTCTACTGGATTGTAAGCGTATATGACCATTACGAGATGAGCGGCGACAAGGGATTTTTACAGCGGATGTTTCCGAGGATGAGGGAGTTCATGGACTTTACGCTCTCAAGGCTCGATGAAAACGGCTTTGCCTCCGGAGTTGGCGACGACTGGATATTTATCGACTGGGCGGATATCGACAAGACGGGAGCGGTATGCGCAGAGCAGATGCTCCTGTTAAGAGCGATTGAGGCGATGGAAAAATGCGCTAAAATTGCAGGCGAGGACGGCGGCGAATATAAAGAGCTGTTTGAAAAGCTGTATAAGGCTGTGCATGAGCGGTTCTGGGATGAGGAGAAAGGGGCGTTTATTGACAGCTTTGAATCAGGCAAGAGGAACGTAACACGCCATGGTAACATTTTTGCCCTGATTTTCGGATACGTCGATGAGGAAAAACGCCAATCGATAATCGACAACGTAATTTTAAACGACAATATCCCGCAGATAAAAACGCCGTATTTCAAATTCTACGAGCTTGAGGCTATGTGCATTATCGGAAGGCTCGATTACGTGCTTGACCGTCTGCGTGAGTACTGGGGTTCGATGATAAACGACGGCGCCACCAGCTTCTGGGAGGAATACATCCCCGGCAAGCCGTGGCAGGAGCAGCTGTCGATGTACGGCAACAAATACGGCAAGAGCCTTTGCCACGCATGGGGAGCAAGCCCGCTCTACCTTATAGGACGCTACTTCCTTGGCGTAAGGCCGCTCTCATGCGGATATGAAACGTTTGAGGTATGCCCGAGGCTTGAGGGATTTTCGGAGCTTGAAGCACGGGTGCCGGTAAAAGGCGGCAGTGTAATTATCCGGAAAAAGGATAACCTCCTGCAGGTGAGCGCCGACAGAGCCGGAGGAACGCTTAGGACATCTTCAGGCGAATATGAGCTTATACCGGGAACTACCGTTACAGCAGCCGAATAAATACGAAAAAATGCAGCGCACCGCATATATCCGATATAGGCGGTGGCTGCGTTTTTATTTTGGCTGTCTTTTGCCCTATCTATGTCAACAGCCCATTATGGGCTGGAGCTGTATATTATCAAGAGCCGCTTCGGCAGCCGGTATGAGCAGCTCAAAATCGGCGACTGTAGAGCGTGTTTTTTTCACGGGATCGTCCTGTGTAAATGGTATGAAAAATATATTCTTGAAGTTAAGCAGGCTGCCGATATTTTTTGCCGCATTGCCCAGACCGTCGTTTGTGGATACCCCTATTAAAACCGGGCGTTCGTTTCGCAGATGCGCCTTTGCCGCCATTGTGACCGACGTATCGGTGACTCCGCTTGCAAGCTTTGCCAGCGTATTGCCGGTGCAGGGCAGGATTACGAGCAGGTCAAGGAGCCGTTTTGGGCCTATCGGCTCTGTCTGGCTTATCGATGAGAGCACGCTCTGACCTGCGATTTCGCTAAGCTTTTGCGAAAACCCGGCGGCAGTACCGAAGCGTGTATCCGTGGTATAGGATGTTTCGCTCATTATGGGCGTTATCCGGCAGCCGGTCATGGCAAGCTTTTCTGCCTGCGCCAAAGCCCTGTCAAACGTGCAGAACGAGCCTGTCATTGCAAAGCCTATGCGCTTTCCTTTCAGATTCAAGTTTTACACCTCCGCTTCTTCCAGCTTGTGGAGGATGGTATCGGCGATGATTTCGCCGGAAGTCACCGGAGCGACCTTGCCCGGCAGGGAAAGCGCCCAGATTGTGTTTATCCCACGCTCACGAGCAAGCTCCATATCAACCCCGCCGGGCTTTGATGCAAGGTCTATAATAAGTACATCACGGCGGGTTTTTGACAAAAGGATAGAGTCAAGCACCAAAGCCGGGGCGGTGTTAAATATCAGCTGCGGCTCTGATACAAAGTGTTCAAGCTCGTCATAAAGAACTGCCCTCATACCTAAAGCACGCACCATTGCGGCTGCTTCGTGGCGGCGTGTTGCGACCGTCACCTCGGCTCCAAGTCCTGAGAGCATCTTTGAAAGTATCCGTCCAATCCGTCCCCAGCCTATGACGAGGCAGCGGCTTGAGGCGATGGTAAACGGGGTTTCCGCCATTGCAAGGGCTATCGCCCCCTCAGCGGTGGGAACAGCGTTGCGGACGGCAAGCTCCTCCTCCGTCATGTAATCGAAAACCCGCAGACCGTATTTTTTAAAGGATTCACCCTCCTCGCCGAGTCTGCCGCCGAAAACGAGGGCTGAGCGTTTTATAAGCGGCAGAATATCCTCGGGGCGCACGCTTTTGCTAAAGCAGGGCGTGTTCAACAGCCCTGCCGAAAATGCGGGAACCGGAAGCACCACAATATCGGCTCTTTTCAGAGCGTCTGAAAAATCGGCAATTTTTTCTCCGGGAGCGTATTCGCTGTCAAAGCAGGCGGCCTCGACCAAAAATCCGCTTTCCCGGAGTTTCTGGGCAACGGTAAGCTGGCGCATATCTCCGCCAAGTACACATACCATACATTCTCCCCTCCTGTTTATATAGAAAGTTTCCCGGGAAGTACCGGGAAATAAAAAGCGCCGCCCCGGCACACCCGAAGCGGCGCTCCTGCTATATATTATGCAGAAGGTTTATTTAAGTGACAGTACGGATTAAGACTGTATCACAGCAGTGTACCCCTCCTGATCCCAGCTTACCGAAAGGCCGAGGTTTTCGGAGACAAACCTGAGCGGTACGAGAGTTTTGTCGTTTACAAGCCGTGCCGGAACTTCCAGCGGTATCTCGGCTCCGTTGACAAGGGCTGTGGGACTGTCTATAGTTATTTCCACGGTGTTCCCGCCGTAGGAGAAGGAGGCGGTGTACGTTTCCTGATTCCAGCCCACCTCCGCTCCGAGCCGCTCAAAGAGGAAGCGCACTGGTATAAGGATTCGGTCGTTTTCCATTATGGGCGGGGTCATAAAGCTCAGGTATTCATCGTTTAGCTTTACAAGCGGTGATGCGGGGATGCTGAGATTTTCAAACTGGCTCTTGTCAGCACGGTGCAGCATCATCCCTTGGTCAAAGTACAAAATATACCTTCCGTTGTCGCGCAGTCTTGAGGTAATCCTGTCAAATATCAGCGGCTCGCTGCGTGTTATGCCGTCGGCAGAGTAGTAATACGTATACCATGAGCTGCTGAAGTTACCGAGGATGAAATACCCGTCTCCGCCGTATACGGCGACGAAATCATTCCTGCCATCCTCATATGCGATCTTCTTCTGGCTGCCGTCAGCTTCTGTGAGGACGGCTGTTATTTCATCGTTTATATCCCTGCCGGCTTGGCTGCCCCTTTCGATAAATTCGGAGGTCAGAACTGCGCTTCCGTTTGAGGCTGAAAGCTGGGCTTCCTCCTCTGCGGTCAAGGCGAACATCCCCGAAGGCATATCCTCTCTGTCGCAAACGCTCCAGTTAAGACCATCCTCGGAAACGTAGTTAGTTGCAGAGTCGTCCGTTTCGTATTGGTAGCTATACATATAGAAAAGGCCGTCTTGCGCTTTAAGGATTAACCCTTCCCTGGAATCGCCGTCATAGGTGAGCATTTGCCCGTCCGGTGAAATATAGTAGCAGTTGCCAAGGTTGTGATCCCATGCAAGGATGCCCTCGTTTGGGAAGGCGTAGTCAATAAAGGGCGGGAAGTCGCTTGTAGAATTTGCCATGTTGCTCATATCGTAGATGCCCTCATGCCAGCTGCCGTCTCTGTATACGTAGTCGTAGCCGTTTTGGGTAAGACGGTGAACCTCCCCGCCGATTTCGGCAAAGCTGCTGTGCGCTGCGTCGAGGATGTCGGAGGACATTGGCTCGGTCTGCCAGTTGATTAGATCAGTAGAGAAATAGTGGACGCTTCCGCTTTCACGGTAGTCGTATATGTGGTAGAGACCGTCATAGTAGCTGACGCAGCAGCCGCCGGTGGTTATCTCAAGCCCCGGCACGTCAACGAAGGTAAATTCCTCGCCGGTGTCGGAGAAATAAAGCCCCTTCATATACTGCCCCGAGAAGAATACAAATTTATCGTTTATAATCTCCATATCGCAGCCGTCCGGGATATTTTCGACACGCTTCCAGTTTATGCAGTCGAAGCTCTGGTACGTGCCGGCAGTGCCGTTGTAATCGTTTACGAAAACTACGACCGAATCGCCGTTTCTGAAAACCTTGTCAAGCGAGGTTCCGGCGGGGAGGTTGTTCGTCTGCTGCTGCCAGCTTACGGTATCGGCGGATACCCACGTGCAGCCGGAGCTTATGGCGAAGAATTGGCCGTTTATATACTGGGTGTTTTCAATGCCATGCACATCGAAGTGCGACTGCCAGTCGGAGAAATCGTCGCTCGTTACGAGGTAGCCGTTTGATACTCCGGTGAAAATTTCACCATTTGTTGCAATATTGCTGATGCCGCAGAAAAACAGAGAGTTGTCTGTAGAAACGTCGTACGCTGAGACGGTTGTCGATATAAAGCACAAAAACGCTGCTATTATGGCTGTAATTTTTTTCATGTGTATCATCCCTTTCCTAAAATTTTACAAAAGCTTCCATTTGTACAGCTTGATTATACCATAGGGAGGAAAGGATGTCAATACAAAAGAAACATTTATCATATTAAGCAAATATATATAAACAAAGTATAAATAATTTGTAAAATATCTTGCAATATGTACAGGGCTGTGGTATAATTATGGACGTAGAGGTCAGTTTAGAGATGCGTGAATATTTAAGGAACGGAGGGTTATAATGGCAATCGTATGGATAGCGGCGATGGTAGTGTTTGCGGTGATTGAATTTGCCACCTATCAGCTGGTATCGGTGTGGTTTGTCGGCGGAGCGCTGGCGGGGCTTATTGCCGAGCAGTGCGGGGCGAGCGAGGTTGTGCAGATACTGGTGTTTGCGCTTGTTACGGGACTGCTTTTAATATGCACAAGGCCGCTTGTAAAAAAGCTGAAGGCGCCGAAAGCGCAGACGAACGTCGGCGAGCTTATAGGCCGTGAGGCTGTGGTGACAAAGGGCATCGACAACGTACTCGGCGAGGGGGAGGCAAAGGTAAACGGCAATTTCTGGACTGCCAGGAGCGCCGACGGCAGCCGTATCCCTGAGGGAAAAGTGGTAAAGATAAAGGAGATTGAGGGCGTAAAGCTCATCGTAGAATAGGAGGAATATTTATGTGGATAGTGGCTCTTATTATAATACTTTTGATACTTCTTATAATAACGAATATCAAAATCGTACCGCAGGCGCACGCTTATATAATTGAGCGTTTCGGCGGGTATTACCAGACGTGGAATGTGGGTATACATTTAAAGATACCTTTTGTGGACAGGATAGCAAAAAAGGTGAACATGAAAGAGCACGTGGCGGATTTCCCGCCGCAGCCGGTTATAACAAAGGATAACGTAACCATGCAGATCGACACGGTTATATATTACCAGATAACCGACCCAAGACTCTACACCTACGGCGTTGAGCGTCCTATGATGGCGATAGAGAACCTTACCGCCACAACGCTCAGAAACATAATCGGCGATTTGGAGCTTGATGAAACGCTTACCTCACGTGATACGATAAACACAAAAATGCGCTCGATCCTTGACGAGGCGACAGACCCGTGGGGAATAAAGATAAACCGTGTGGAGCTTAAAAACATCATGCCTCCGGCAGAGATACAGGACGCAATGGAAAAGCAGATGAAGGCGGAGCGTGAACGCCGTGAATCGATCCTAAAGGCAGAGGGCGAGAAAAAATCAGCGATACTGATGGCTGAGGGCGATAAGCAGGCAGCGATACTGCGTGCCGAAGCCGCAAAGGAAGCGGCGATAAGAAAGGCCGAGGGTGAGGCTGAGGCTATCCTCCAGGTTCAGACGGCTATGGCAGAGGGTATCCGCCGAATAAACGAATCAAACCCGAGCCAGGCGTATATTGCGATAAAATCGCTTGAGAGCCTTGAAAAGGTGGCAGACGGCAAGTCAACAAAGATAATCATCCCCTCGGATTTGCAGGGGCTTGCAGGTTTGGCAGCTTCATTAAAGGAGCTTGTGAAGGACTGATACAGTCCGCAGAAGATAATATAAAAGCCGCATTGGTATACTTTGCGGCTTTTTTTCGTGTGCAAAAATCCGCTGTCCGGAATAAATTTGTTTTCGGGGACATATATTCATATAAAGCTTGTGCAGAAAGGGGAGAAGCTAATGGAAATAAACAAGGAAAATATCCGTCTGCCGGAGAACATCTGCGGCGGCAGTGCACAGATAATGGTTGAGGGAGATGTAATCGTACCGGATACAAAGCCGGATGCGGCTAGGATATTGCAGGTGAACGCATCGTCTATGCTTTCAGATACAGAAGCCGCAGACGGCAGATGCAGCTTTCGTGGGACGGTCAGAGTGGACATTCTGTATGCGCCGGAGGAGGGGGAAAACAGCGTTTATGCAATGCACACGGATATGGAGTTTGAACATCGCATAGACGATGCGAAACTCAAGGGCGGCTGTCCGATAATCGCCGTAAGCGATGCCCGGCGCATTGAGTTTCAGATTCTAAACAGCCGTAAGATACGCATAAAAGCAGTAGTAAGCCTTGAATACAGCCAGACTGCGGAGCGGGAGGTATCGTTCCCGGCTGATATTGAGGGGGAAAAGATAAAACGTACCATGCGCATGAGAAGCTCCGCCGGAGAGGTAAGCCGGGAATTTTCCGCAAAGGAAACGGTTGAAGTTCCTGCCGGGCGGCCGTCTGTAAAGGATATTCTGACCGTTATGGCATCATCTGTGGAAAAAACGTATAAAATTGTAAGCGGGAAGGTGGTTATACGTGGGAATGTGGCGGTTTCGGTGCTGTATACCGGCACGGACAATGCGGTACGCTTTATGGATGCGGATATACCGTTTACCGAGGTGGTGGAGGTTGAGGGTATAACGGAGGATTCCCAGTGCGAGATAGAATGTCGGGCGGCAGAGATACGGTATGAGGTCGGCGAGGACAGCGACGGTGATATGAGGCTCGTCCAGTTTGACACACTGATGCAGCTATGGTTGAGGGCAACACGGGAGACGGAGGTGGAATTTGTCGAGGACTGCTATCTTATAGGAAAAGGGATAAATCTTGAGCGTGAAGAGGTGGTGATCGAGGATTCGGTAGCTGCCAAGCGGTACAAAAGTACTCTGCGTGAAACATCAGCTCCGGGCAGGGGTGATCCGCAAATATCCGCCGTTTACGGCGTTAAGGCTTTCCCGTCTGTATCCTCGGCAGCCGCTGAGAATGACAGGGTGATAGTCGAGGGGAAAGTGGAGATATACGTCCTCTATATAACGGATTCGGAAAGCGTCCCCGTATACAGCCTGAAAAAGGATGTCCCGTTCAGCTGCGCCATAGACTGCCCCGGCGCAAAAAGAGGTATGGATGCGTCGGTAAGGGTCGAGGTCGAGCATATCAGCTATTCCATAAACGGGGCAGGGGAGGTTGAGCTTCGATGTATAATTGCTATAGATGCAAGGGCTGTGAAGAAGAACACCGTAAGCCTTATAACAGCGGCGGAAGAATGTGAGATAGATAAGGAGGATAAAAAGGGGATAGTTATATACTTCGTCCAGCCGGGCGACAGCCTGTGGGGGATAGCCAAGCGTTACCGTGTATCGCAGGAGGGCATATCCGCCCTGAACGGCTTGGAGGAGGAAGAGCTAAAGCCGGGGCGGCAGATAATGATACCTGCCGTCTGAATAAAAAACTCGCCGCAAACCGTGGGTGGATGGTCTGCGGCGAGTAATTTTTTTAAAATGCGCCATGAAAGCATCTGCCGTCATAGGGTAAGGCGCGATATTGTGTAGGGGGCTTTATCAGGAGGCTGAGGGCTGCGAAGGAGCAAGTTCAATATTCCCGGCGGCAGTTCTGCCGAGGGAGATTAAAAGTTCACGCTGCGTATCGTCAGCGCCGGATCCGGCAGTGATTTCCACATAGCGTCCATCCTTGTATATGTGTATCGACGGGAACGCCAAAAATGCGTCCTCGCCAACGCTTGCGATAGTTTCAGCAGAGGGACGGCTTTCCTTGGCAGCGTAAAATTCGTCGGTTATTTCCTGCTTGGACACGGTTTCGGAAAACTGGCGGACAGTCACCTTTACCACGTCCTTTTTCCCGATAGGCTCTGTTCTGTACAGTACCGAGCGTACGCCGTCTTCTTCGGTTTCTCCGTCGCTTACAAGCTCGTAGCCGACGGCGCTTACCGCTGATTCAAGCGGCAGAACCTCCTCAGGGGAGATTTGGGGGATAGGTGTTGGTGTTGCGCTGGCTTTGCCGTTATCTGAGCTGTTATTGCAGGCACAAAGGCAAATAACTGCAAGAATAGCTCCGGTTAAAAATAAAAACGTTTTGCGCATAGCATTATCCTTCCTTTCGCTTTTGTATGGCACAGCTAAAGCCGGATTTACTTCTTCATAGCTATCGCTGCTTTTGCCTGGGCGGCGATATTCTCGGCTGTAAGTCCGTATTCTTCAAACAGCTCTGCGGGCTTGCCGGATTTTCCGTAACGGTCGGTTCCGACTATGCGTACAGGAACGGGGGCGTTCTTTGCGACTACCTCACAAACTGCACTGCCCAGACCTCCCATTATATAATGTTCCTCAGCAGTAACTATAGCCCCTGTTTCCTTAGCGGCGGCTGTTATTATATCTTCATCAATCGGCTTTATTGTGTGGATGTTTATAACACGGGCCGATATGCCGTCCTTTGCCAAAAGCTCCTTTGCCTCAAGAGCCTTTGCAACCATAAGGCCTGTGGCGATTATCGAAACATCGCTACCGTCTGAGAGCATTACGCCCTTGCCGAGCTGGAACTTGTAATCAGGACCGTTTACATCGTCGACTGCAAGACGGCCAAAACGCATATAAACGGGTCCATCATAATCTATAGCAGCCTTTACTGCCGAAACTGCTTCTATATCGTCAGCAGGGTTTATTATAACCATTCCGGGGATTGAACGCATGAGCGCAATATCCTCCAGGCACTGGTGTGAGGCACCGTCCTCGCCGACAGAGATACCGGCGTGGGTAGCGCCTATTTTTACGTTAAGGCGGGTATAGCCAATGGAGTTTCTGACCTGCTCAAAAGCACGGCCTGCTGCGAACATCGCAAATGTTGAAGCAAAGGCGATTTTGCCGGAGGCTGCAAGGCCGGCTGCTACGCACATCATGTTTGCCTCGGCGATACCGCAGTTTATGAAACGTTCAGGATACTTTTTCTTAAACACATCCGTTTTTGTGGATTTGGAAAGGTCGGCGTCGAGGACTACTATCCTCTCGTCTGCGCCGAATTCGGCCAAAGCCGCTCCGTAGGATTCTCTTGTTGCTTTCTTTGCCATTATAAGCTCGCCTCCAATTCTGCAATGATAGCGTCCAGCTCTGAAATGGCCTGGGCGTACTGCTCGTCATTGGGAGCCGCTCCGTGCCAGCCGGCGTTGTTTTCCATGAATGAAACGTTCTTGCCCTTTATGGACTTCATTATAACGGCCGTGGGCTGTCCCTTGGTGGCCTTAGCCTCGTTTACAGCGTCCATAAGGCTGTTGAAATCGTGAGCGTCGGCGTGGATAACGTGCCAGCCGAAGGCTTCAAACTTTTTATCTATTGGATTGGGATTCATGACTTTGGAAATATCGCCGTCTATCTGCAAACCGTTATTGTCAACAAAGATTGTGAAGTTGTCGAGCTTGTAATGGGGTGCGAACATAGCCTGCTCCCAAACCTGCCCCTCTTCAAGCTCGCCGTCTCCGAGGATGGAATATACTCTGTAGGACTTGTTGTCCATTTTGGCAGCAAGAGCCATGCCGCCTGCTACGGATACGCCCTGGCCGAGAGAACCGGTTGACATATCAACGCCGGGAACCTTGTTCATATCGGGATGACCCTGCAAATAGCTGTTTATCGAGCGGAAGCCGGGGATGTCCTCAACCGGGAAAAATCCTCTCTCTGCAAGGGTGCCGTAAAGGGCGGGAGCTGTATGTCCCTTGGAAAGCACGAAACGGTCTCTTTCGGGCATTTTCGGGTTTTTGGGGTCTACGTTCATTACCTCAAAATACAAAAGCGTCAGCACGTCTGCTATAGACAGCGAACCGCCGGGATGACCGGATTTTGCGCTGTGTACGGCTGTGAGAGCGTTTTTGCGTACGCAGTTTGCAATGATGGCAAGCTCTGTAATTCTCTTTTGATCCATCACTATCTCCTCCTTAAATTCTCTTTAAATCCGCATATGGCGGATAAATTTATTTTAACGCATTTTCATACGCTAAAGACATAATTTCATTAAGCCTGTCCGAATGGTCACAAAGAAACAGCCAGCCTACAAGGGCCTCAAAGCCGGTGGCACGGCGGTAGTCTGCGATTTCGGCGTGCTTTGGGACGGTGGGTGATTTGGCGTTTCTGCCCCTTTTATATATCGCCTGCTCCTCGGGTGAGAGCTGCTCCTCCAAAGCTGCCATGCTCGCCGACTGCGCATGGGCCTTTACAAAGCCTGTAGCCATTACGTGGAGCTTGTGCGCCGGCAGGTCGGGGTTTTGGGATATAAGCCTTGTGCGCACGTATACCTCATATACGCTGTCGCCGACATATGCAAGCACAAGCGGCGAAAGCTGTGAAGGCTTTTTACCGGGGTCTATTCTATATAATTCCATTTTACCCCCATCGGTGTATCCTTAAGTTCTATATTCATTTCTTTAAGACGGTCACGGATAGCGTCGGCTTCTGCCCAGTTTTTAGCAGCTCTTGCCTCTGTGCGCTTTTTGATAAGCTCCTCGACCTCCTGGCTTATATCCTTTTTGCTGCTCTTTTCAAACAGCCCGAGAATAGATCCAAGCTCGTGGATTGTATCAAGGGCAAGCTGTACTGTTGCCCTGTTATTCTGCTCGCTTTCGGAAAGTCCTGTGTTTGAAGCATAGATTATATCAAATATTGCAGCAATAGCATCGGCAGTGTTCAGGTCGTCGTCCATTGCGTCAATGAACTTTTGGCGGCAGGAGGCTATCTTGTCAGCAAATGACTTATCCTCATCGGACATCGGGCGTTCCTGGCTGTTATTCAAGAGAAATTCCAGATTGTCTATGCAGGTGTAGACACGCTCGACAGCCGATTTTGCCTGTTCCATAAGCTCTGCGCTGAAGTTTATCGGGCTTCTGTAATGCGCCTGAAGCATGAAGAAGCGTATAACCTCGTAGTCGTACTTTTTGGCAATATCCCGCACGGTGAAGAAGTTGCCGAGGGACTTGCTCATTTTGCGGTTGTCAATATTTATATATCCGTTGTGCATCCAGTAGCGGGCGAACTGCTTGCAGTTGGCACATTCGCTCTGGGCTATCTCGTTTTCGTGATGCGGGAAAATCAGGTCACGGCCGCCGGAATGGATGTCTATCGTTTCGCCGAGATATTTCGTCGCCATTGCCGAGCACTCTATGTGCCAGCCGGGACGACCCATGCCCCAGGGGCTATCCCATGCGGGTTCGCCGGGCTTCTGCTTTTTCCAGAGGGCAAAATCCATTGCATCGTTCTTTTTCTCGTTTACGTCTATCCT
>DBQZ01000144.1:491-8529 GCA_002305435.1 Clostridiales bacterium UBA1381 | reverse complement strand
CGTCCTCGAGCTTTTTTATAGTTGCGATTATAGCGTCGATATTTTCAGTCGCACGAGGGTGGAAGGTTGCGGGGCGGATTCCGAGAGCTTTTGCGTCCTTGAAGTATTCGGCGATAAACCTTTCGCCAAGCTCCGCTACGGTGATCCCCTCATCGTTGGCACGGTTTATCATTTTATCGTCTATGTCGGTGAAATTCTGCACGAACGTTACCTTGTAGCCGGAAAACTCCAGATAACGGCGCAGCGTATCGAAAATGATAAAGGGTCTGGCGTTGCCGAGGTGGAAATAGTCGTAGACCGTAGGGCCGCAGGAATACATCTTCACCTCGCCCTCTTTTAAGGGGATAAACTCCTCCTTGCTCCTTGTCATTGTGTTATATATCTTCATCCTTCATATTCCTTTCACGCAGCTCATTTTCCAGAGCCTCTAATTTACGTTCCAGCGTTTTCAAATGCACCGTAAGTGTTGTCAGCTGCATTGATACAGGGTCGGGTATCTTTACCTGATCGAGGTCGTCCGATACCTTTCGGCCGGCCTGGCGGACGATGCGGGCGGGTACGCCGACACAGGTTGAGTCGGGCGGAACCTCCGAGAGTACGACCGCTCCGGCGGCTATTTTGGAATTGTCGCCGACGGTAAAAGGCCCGAGCACCTTTGCGCCGCTGCCGATCATTACGTTATTGCCGATCGTGGGATGGCGCTTGCCACATTCCTTGCCTGTACCGCCGAGGGTAACGCCCTGGTAAATCGTGCAGTCGTCGCCTATTACGGCTGTTTCGCCTATAACAACCCCCATGCCGTGGTCGATCAGGAGTCCTCTGCCGATAACCGCTCCCGGGTGGATTTCAACGCCTGTAAAAAAGCGTCCCAGCTGGGAGGTAAGTCTTGCGGCGAATTTCAGGTTCATCTTGAACAGGCGGTGTGAGAGCCTGTGCCACAAAAGCGCATGGAAACCCGAATAGAGGAGGAATACCTCAAACCCGTTTCTTGCCGCAGGGTCACGGCGAAGTATTGATTTTATGTCATAAGCTATATTTTTAAACAAAGACTGCACCTCGCTGAAAATTTATACTCTTATCTATCTTCTAATTATATCGTATTTTTTAGAAAAAAACAACTGTTTTTTGAAAATATAGTTATTTTTCATATAATAAAACAGAGGAATATGGTAAAATTACCGTATCCCTCTCTGTTTTTTACAATAACCATGCTTTTACAGCACGTGAAACATGGAAAAATCCCTCTAAAGTACCCAGATTTTTGCCGCAGTTTTCGGCATAATAAAGAAACGGCACGTATTCTCTGGTGTGGTCTGTGCCGGGAAATGTTGGGTCGCAGCCGTGGTCGGCGGTTATTATCAGTAGATCCTCGCTGCCCAAAAGCGCAATAAGCTCCCCGAGACGTTTATCAAAGGCGGACAGCGCTTGCGCATAGCCGCAAGGGTCGTTTCGGTGGCCGTACAGCATATCGAAATCCACGAGGTTTACAAAGCAAAGCCCGCAAAAATCCTCCTTGGCATAAGCGATCGTCTTGTCCATTCCGTCCTCGTTTCCCGAGGTGCGCACAGAGGCGGTAAGCCCCCTGCCGCAGAAAATATCCCCGATTTTTCCAACGCCGATCACGTCAAAGCCGGCTTCTTTTAATTCGTCAAGCATAGTGGCTGAGGGCGGCTCTACGGAAAAATCGTGGCGGTTTTTCGTACGGGTGAAATTCCCGGGCACACCTACAAACGGGCGGGCTATTACCCGTCCCACGTTATGGTCGCCGGTAAGTATCCGTCTTGCTGCACGGCAGTATTCGTACAGAGTCTCAACGGGGACGACATCCTCGTGAGCCGCAACCTGAAATACGCTGTCGGCAGAGGTGTAGACGATAAGCGAGCCGGTTTTCATATGTTCCTCGCCGTAGTCGGCTATTACCTTTGTGCCGGAATACGGGCGGTTGCACAGAACCTTCCTGCCGGTCGCCTTTTCAAATTCAGCTATCACCTCAGGCGGGAAACCGTTGGGATAGGTGGGCAGAGGCTTTTCGGAAACTATTCCCGCAAGCTCCCAGTGGCCGATGGTCGTGTCCTTGCCACGTGAAAGCTCCCTGAGCCGACCGTAGTCTGAAATAGGGGAGGAGGCTTTTTCGCCGCAGTCCACGCCGTCGATGTTAAACAGCCCCAGCCGTGCGAGATTTGGAACCGAAAGCAGGCCTGTCCTATAGCAGGATAAGAGCGTATTTGCCCCCTCATCACCGAAATCCGCCGCATCCGGGGCGGAGCCTATGCCGAAACTGTCGGCAACGATTACAAATACCCTTTTCATTGTCTCAGCCCTCCGTCAGTATGCGGACTCCGGCGCTTGTACCTATACGTGAGCAGCCGGCGTTTATAAAGGCGACTATCTCATCCTCGGTGCGGATGCCGCCGGCGGCTTTTATGCGGACGTTGGGGGAGATGTAGGCTTTAAAAAGCTCCACGTCCTCCAAGGCTGCCCCGCTTTTGCCAAAGCCGGTTGAGGTCTTGATAAAATCCGCCCCGCTTTTGTTGACGCAGTCGCAAAGCCGTATCTTTTCTTCCTCGGTGAGGTCGCACGTTTCGGCTATAACCTTCAGTATATTATCGCCGCAGACCTTTTTTATGCGGGTAAGCTCCTCGGTGAGCATATCAAAATCGCCGTTTTTAATCATACAGCGGTTTACCACGGTGTCTATTTCATCCGCTCCTAAATGCAGGAGCGTTTCCGCCTCATTCACCTTGGAAATCATCGTGTTGTAGCCGAGGGGAAAGCCTACTACAGTGCAGATGTTAAGCCGCTGGAACATACGCCGTGCAAAAGCAACGTAGCAGGGCGGTATACAGACCGAGGCGGCGCCGTATTCGTAGCCCTCCATGCACAGGCGGCGTATATCCTCGAAGGTGGCTGTGGGTGAGAGCAGGGTGTGATCTATATACTTAAACAGCTTCATTTTCAGATCATCCTTTCTTTTTATGTTTTGCAGCCTTTTTGGCTCGTCTTTCTGCGATAAATTCACGGCGCAGCTGGCGGCTTTTCCGTATTTCCTCCGGCGTTTTCAGCTGGGGGATGAAGCGGGAAGCGAACTTGCCGCGGCCGCGGTTTTTGATGTATACTGCTCCGATTGCGGAGAATATAAGCGCTCCGGCGCAGTTTACGAGGAGATCCTTCATCGTATCATAAATCCCAACGTCAAGGTATCCGCCGGGGATTATGACATCGCCCGAGGCGGTTTTTATTACGGTTTCGGTTATACCCTCGACCATTACCGTATCATTCACACCATCCGGGTTTAAGTACACCGAAGAAACGGCAGAAAAGAGGGTATCCTTCTGCATATCGGTAAGAAACAGCTGATCCATGCCGAACTCAAAAAACTCCCAGACCACGCCTATCGTCATCGAAAAGCAGAACGCCGTAAACGCAACGAATACCGGCGACATACTGATGTGGAATTTCGGATGCTGGTTTAGTATGTCTATCATGGTAAAGCCTATCGCAGCCATCATGAAGCCGTTTATCGTATGCAAAACCGTATCCCAGTACGGTATCCTTACGTAGAACGAATGTATCTCGCCGAGTATCTCTGCGGAAAAAATAAACAGCAGGATTATTATTTCAAGTGTTGTGGGCAGCTTGATATTAAGGTTATGGTCGGCGATTACTGGGATCAAAAACAGTATCAGCGTCAGCAGGCAGATGAATACGTTGCTGTAGTTGCCGTGGAAAAACTGTATTATCATCACCGCTATTACCATTATGCGCAGAATAATATAAACGACAGCGCTGGCGTTGATTTTCAAGTTGTGTTTTTTGTTTTCGGATTTCAATTCTACCGTCCTTTCGTTTTTTTGTTATTATTATAACATAAAATATACACCGTTTCAACAACATTTTAAAAAATTTGATGTATAAAAACAGCAGAATAAGCAAATAATCCCATAAAAACAAAATCTTTGCATACGAGGAGGAAATAAGATGAAAAGGACGCCGATATACGTTGTATCCGTGCTTTTGGCAGGGGCGTTTTGCTTTACGGGAGGCTTTCTCGTAGGCTCGCTGACTATGCCGAGGGCGTATACGGAGGAGATTGTAAAACGCCCGATTAACACCCCGCCAGCCGAAAGCCTCCGTCCGGTGATAGAAACCAAGCCCGTGCAGGAATCGTACATGATCAGCTGCGAGGACAATAAGCTGCGCCTCTACAGCGTTTCGGAGGAGGGCAGGGAGGTAGTGCGTGAGGAAAATATAGACCCCGGCCTGTATCCTGAGGAGGACAGACAGAAGCTTGAAAAGGGGATATTCGCCCAAAGCTTGGAAGACGCCCTGATAATATGGGAGAATTTTGTGTGAAAGTTTAAAATTATGAACAAATTGTTAATATTAAAAAACAATGATTTCTTAAGAAAAACAGAGAAAACATTATCTAAATCCATAAAAATCGGTAAAATCGGGCAAAAGCAATATTTGCCTATTTCGGTAAAATGACCGATAATAGCTTTAGCACTCAACGAGATAGAGTGCTAACAACAAAGTCAACAATATCAGCTCCGGCCGGGGACGGTGAAAACGCCTTTTGCTCCGGGGGAGCCGGACATAATAAGGAGGACATGGAAAATGCGAGTAAATCCATTGGCGGACAGAGTAGTCATCAAGATGCTTGAAGCAGAGGAGACAACCAAAAGCGGTATAATTTTAACGAGTGCCGCTCAGGAGAAGCCTCAGGTTGCTGAAGTCGTTGCGGTAGGTCCGGGCGGCATGGTAGACGGCAATGAGGTAAAGATGGAAGTCAAGGTAGGAGACAAGGTCCTTATCTCAAAGTACGCCGGTACGGAAGTAAAGCTTGACGGCGAGGAATACACAATCGTAAAGCAGGGCGACATCCTGGCTACTGTTACAGACTAAGACATATCGGAGGTAAGATATTATGGCAAAGCAGATTTTATTCGGTGAGGACGCAAGACGTGCTCTTGAAAGCGGTATTGACCAGCTGGCCGATACAGTAAAGATAACATTAGGCCCCAAAGGCAGAAACGTTGTACTTGACAAGAAGTTCGGTTCTCCCTTAATCACAAACGACGGCGTTACAATAGCTAAGGAAATAGAGCTTGAGAACCCGTTTGAAAACATGGGAGCGCAGCTTGTTAAGGAAGTTGCCACAAAGACGAACGACGTTGCCGGAGACGGTACAACAACAGCTACGCTTTTGGCTCAGGCTCTCGTACGTGAGGGCAGCAAGAACGTTGCAGCAGGCGCAAATCCGATGATCGTTAAAAAAGGTATCCAGAAAGCAGTTGACAAGGCTGTAGAATCGCTTCTTGCAAATGCAAAGGCTGTAAACGGCAAGGCTGATATTGCAAGGGTTGCATCCGTATCGGCTGCAAACGACGAGGTCGGAGAGCTTATCGCTGAGGCTATGGAAAAGGTATCGGCAGACGGCGTTATCACAATAGAAGAGTCAAAGACTGCTGAGACGTATTCTGAAATAGTTGAAGGTATGCAGTTTGACCGCGGCTACATTTCGCCTTACATGGTTACTGATACTGACAAGATGGAAGCTGTTCTTGACGATGCTTACATCCTTATCACAGATAAGAAAATCTCGAACATACAGGAAATACTGCCGCTTCTGGAGCAGGTAGTACAGTCGGGCAAGAAGCTCGTTATAATCGCTGAGGATGTTGAGGGCGAGGCTCTTGCTACGCTTATCGTCAACAAGCTCAGAGGTACGTTCACCTGCGTTCCTGTAAAGGCTCCTGGTTTTGGCGACAGAAGAAAGGAAATGCTTCAGGATATAGCTATCTTAACAGGCGGTCAGGTAATTTCCGAGGAGCTTGGACTCGAGCTTAAGGAAACGACAATGGATCAGCTCGGACGTGCAAGACAGGTAAAGGTACAGAAAGAAAATACAATTATCGTAGACGGCATGGGTGACAAGCAGGCTATTGCTGACAGAGTAAAGCAGATAAGAACAGCTATCGAAAACACAACAAGCGATTTCGATAAGGAAAAGCTGCAGGAGAGACTTGCCAAATTGGCAGGCGGCGTAGCTGTTATCAAGGTCGGCGCTGCTACAGAGACTGAGATGAAAGAAAAGAAGCTCAGAATTGAGGACGCTCTGGCAGCTACAAAGGCAGCCGTTGAAGAAGGCATAGTTGCCGGCGGCGGCACAAGCTACATCAACGTTATCCCCGCCGTATCGGCTCTGCTTGACGAGGCTGAGGGCGACGAAAAGACAGGTATCAAGATAGTTGTAAAGGCTCTGGAGGAGCCGGTGCGCCAGATCGCTTTGAATGCAGGCCTTGAGGGTTCTGTAATCGTAAACAAGGTAATGGCTCAGGAGCCGGGTGTTGGCTTCAACGCTCTTTCCGAGGAATATGTAAACATGATAGAAACCGGTATCGTAGACCCGGTAAAGGTGACAAGAAGCGCATTGCAGAACGCAGCCTCCGTTGCCGCTATGGTGCTTACAACAGAGAGCCTTGTAACAGACATCCCCGAGCCGCCGGCACAGGCAGCTCCGGCTATGGACCCGTCAATGGGCGGAATGTACTAATATAAGTATACCGGAATAAGAACGAAAGCTCCGGCAGATGCACTCGGCTGTGTCTGCCGGAGCTTTTTTGATGATTTTGCATGAAAAAGACGGAATTTTCAACAAAGTCAATGGAGACTTTGCTTGATTAGCGGTTTTGGCAGTGATATAATTATAGTAATTGTAAATATCTCACGAGAGGAGAGAGAAGATATGTTAAAGAAGGCGGCGGCGCTTATTACGGCGGCTGTTATTGCCGGCGGAGCGGTTCCTGTTCTGGCGGCCGACGGAGGAGTGGATACAGCATTAAACCGCTATGATCTGAGAGAATTTACACGGCCGGCCGAAAAGCTCGACAGGGGTCTTGTAGCCGTAAAAACGGACGGCGGGGTATATCTTTCATGGAGGCTTTTAAACAGCGAGGATTCCCACGTGGGCACGGCGAAGAAGAACGTCCCGTTTAATATTTACCGTGACGGCGAGCTTATAGACACCGAATCGTTAACAACAAATTATACCGACAGCGAGGGTACGATGGAATCGGTNNAACTATTTTGACATTCCGCTAAAAAGACCGGATCCGTTTGAAGGTGCTACCAATGAAGAGGGAGGCTCGGCTGACCCGAATTATTACGTGGGAGACGCTTCCTGCGGAGATCTTGACGGTGACGGCGAGTATGAGATAATAGTAAAATGGGAGTGCAATGCCAAGGATAATTCACAAGGCGGCATAACGGGCAACGTACTGCTTGACGCTTATAAGCAGGATGGGACGTTCCTCTGGCGTATAGACTTAGGGCGAAACATCCGTTCCGGCGCCCATTATACGCAGTTTTTGGTGTACGATTTCGACCTTGACGGTCAGGCGGAGCTCTGCTGCAAGACGGCTCCCGGCTCGGTCGATTCTCGAGGGATTTATGTAAATCAGGCAAGCGAGGATGAGGCAGTGCGTGCCGGCAAGAACTCGGATGAGTACGTAGGCTCTGACGGTCGTATTGCTGAGGGAGACGAGTATTACACATATTTTGAAAGCGACGGCACGGCGGCGGATACAGTATTTTATGAATACGGCCGTGATACCGGTGACGGCTACTGGGGTCGTGACAGCGGCGGCAAACTTGACCGCTGGAACAGAATAGACCGCTATTTAGGCGCTGTGGCGTATCTTGACGGCGAAACGCCGGCGGCTATAAGCGTGAGAGGCTACTACGACAGGACGACTGTTGTTGGTTACGTTATAGAAAACGGCCGTCTTAAGGTGGCGGCAAGCCACGATACGTACGATCACGGCGGAAGCAGCCGCTACGGCGGACAGTATTCCGGTCAGGGCAACCATAACATAACGGTTGCAGACGTTGACGGCGACGGCAGGGATGAGATTATCACCGGCTCGATTTGCTTTGACGATGATCTTTCGGTAAGATGGTCGTCAGGACGTGGTCACGGCGATGCCCTGCATATAGGCGATTACGATCCGACAAACCCCGGTTTTGAGTATTTCTC
>DBQZ01000144.1:0-468 GCA_002305435.1 Clostridiales bacterium UBA1381 | reverse complement strand
TGACGGAGAAGAGCTTGCCCATTACGGCAACGACAGAGATACGGGACGAGGCGTTATGGCAAATGTCGGAGCCGGCGGCTACTACCAGTTCTGGGGAGCAGGTACGTATGCAGCTATGGGAGACGGAGTGTTCGAGGGAATCAGCATGAGGGGTGCGAGCAGCAACTTCCGCATTTTCTGGGACGGCGACCTCTATGATGAGCTGCTTGACGGGACATCCATTTCCGACTGGAACGAGGACAGAGGGCGTATGAGTACGATCTTTAACGCCGACGGCTGTACTCGGATAAACGGTACAAAGGCGAATCCTTCGCTTCAGGCGGATCTTTTCGGCGACTGGAGGGAGGAGGTAGTATATCCGACTGAGGATAACGAAAATCTCAGGGTATACACGACAACTATCCCGACATCCTATAAAATACAGACGCTCATGCACGATGCGGTATACCGCTCAGGCGTGGCAGCCGA
>DBQZ01000128.1:1755-9512 GCA_002305435.1 Clostridiales bacterium UBA1381 | reverse complement strand
CGCTGCACCTCCTGCGGAGCGTGGAACACGATGCAGGAAACCGTAATTGCCCAGCAGTCGAAAAAATCCGCCGCAAGCCAATCGCCGCTGCAGCAAATAGGCGTCGGAACACGGCGGCCGCTGCCGATAAACAAGATAAGCTACGATTCCTCCCCACGGTATAAAAGCGGGATACGAGAGCTTGACCGTGTATTGGGCGGCGGTATAGTAAGAGGCTCGCTCGTGCTTGTCGGAGGAGATCCGGGTATCGGAAAATCCACGCTGCTTTTGCAGCTGTGCAAAAGTATCGGCGAGGATAAGAAGGTACTCTACATCTCCGGAGAGGAGTCGGAGGGGCAGATAAAGCTAAGAGCCGAAAGGCTCGGAGTTTCCTCCCCGAACCTCTATCTCATATCGGAAACAGACGTGGAAACGGCTGCCGGATATATACAGGAAATGAAGCCGGACGTGGCGATAATCGACTCGATCCAGACGATGAACCGTGCCGACCTCGCCTCAGCCCCGGGCAGCGTCCCGCAGGTGAGGGAGGCGGCAAACCTCTTCATGCGCACAGCCAAAACCACCGGCTGCGCAATGTTCATAGTCGGCCACGTTACAAAGGACGGAACGCTTGCAGGGCCGAGAGTGCTTGAGCATATGGTAGACTGCGTCCTGTATTTCGAGGGCGACCGCCAGCTTTCGTTCCGAATACTCCGAGCGGTGAAAAACCGTTTCGGCTCGACAAACGAAATAGGCGTGTTCGAGATGCGGGAGAGCGGCCTTTGCGAGGTGGAAAATCCCTCGGCAATGCTTCTTGAAGGCCGGCCTGAAAACGCTTCCGGGTCCTGCGTCGTCTGCACTCTTGAAGGCTCGAGGGGAGTGCTTGCCGAGGTTCAGGCTCTTGTCACCCCTACAGGCTTTGGAAACCCACGCCGTATGTCAAGCGGCATCGACCTTAACCGGGTAATACTCCTGATAGCAGTGCTTGAAAAAAGAGCACGCATGAACCTGTCCACTTCGGACGTGTATATAAACGTGGCCGGTGGGCTTCGCATAGACGATACGGCGGTGGATCTTGGCATCTGCGCCGCAATTGCCGCCGGTCAGAGCGATGTGCCGCTTCCGGCTGATATGGTCTTTATCGGCGAGGTTGGGCTTGGCGGAGAGCTGCGCAGCGTTATGCAGCTTGAAAAGCGGCTTTCGGAGGCTTCTAAGATGGGATTCTCCTCTGCTATCGTCCCAAAGGGGGCACTAAGAGGGGTGAAGATACCCGAGGGCTTGTCGGTGTACGGCATTTCTTCGATACGTGAGGCTATGTCGCTCATCAGGAAAAAGTAGAAAGGATATTACAATGACCGAAAAATCAACGGCCGGCTGGTCGAAATTTTTTATCACTATCGCAGCGGCTGTCGCTATCGACCTAATCGGTACGGCGGTGTCGTTTTTCATCCCCACAATAGCAGCGGCCGGCGATATACTAAAGATTCTGCTGGCAGCAGTGCTTGTGTATCTGGCACTCACACGGTACTGCGCCGTTTTTACCTACGAAACAATCGGCCACAAGCTCAAGGTGCGGCGGCAAATAGGCAACAGACGCACACGTGAGATAGAATTAAAATCCTCCGAAATCCTCGCCCTTAGCAAAAGCCGCACAGAGGCTGAGGCTGCCCTTTTTAAAAAGCGGTTCCGCTGCTGGCGGTTCTGCTACGATATTACAAATATAAAGGGACGGTTTGTATATATTGCTTTTTGCAAAAACAACACGTACGGGCTTTTGGTCATGGAACCGTCCGAGGAGCTTTTTTGCCGCATAAAGGAGCTTTTGGCGAAAGGAGAAAAGAAATGTTGACAATAATTGGAGTGCGCTTTAAGCCGGTCGGCAAGATATATTACTTCGATCCGCTGAAATTCCGGGTCAAGGCCGGCGACCACGTAATTGTGGAAACGGTCAGGGGCGTTGAATACGGCGAGGTGGTGTTCTCCCCCAGAAAGATAAAGGAAGAGGAAATGGACACCCCCCTAAAAGGCATAATCCGCCCTGCTACAAAGGCGGACGATGAGCGCAATGAGGAAAATAAACAGAAAGAAAAGGAAGCCTTCGGGATCTGCCTTGAAAAGATAAAAAAGCATAAGCTCGAGATGACGCTTTTGGATGTGGAATACACATTCGACGGCAACAAGATAGTGTTTAACTTCTCCGCCGAGGGGCGTGTGGATTTCCGTGAGCTTGTAAAGGATCTTGCAACCGTGTTCCGCACACGCATAGAGCTTCGCCAGATAGGCGTAAGAGATGAGTTTAAATCACGGGGAAGCGTCGGTATGTGCGGCAGGGATATATGCTGCTCGCAGTTTTTGGGTGAATTTGCCCCGGTGTCAATTAAAATGGCAAAGGAACAGGGGCTCTCTCTTAACCCCACGAAAATATCCGGCGTATGCGGCCGGCTTATGTGCTGTCTGCGCTACGAGCAGGAAAGCTATGACGAGCTTTTAAGAACAACTCCCCACCCCGGCTCTATCGTTAAAACCCCCGCCGGACGGGGAACGGTTGATTCCATATCCCTGCTGAAGGGCAAGCTCAAGGTCAAAATAGATTCCTCCGGTGAGACGACTCTTCGTGAGTTTGACAAGTCCGAGGTGAAGGTCATAAAACGCACCGACCACCGCCGTCATCACGAGCCGCACGACCCTGAGCTCAACAAGCTTGAGGACTGATTTTTACCTCCGAAAAATAGGCGAAATATGAATAATATTTTTTATAAAACCCCTTGAAATTTGCTATTGTTAGTGATATAATACACGTATAGCCGGGCTTTTAAGAACGGCAATCAAATAAGGAGGTATCCTACTATGGCATTCAAAATCACAGACAATTGCATATCCTGCGGCAGCTGTGAGGGTACTTGTCCCGTTGGCGCTATCAGCCAGGGCGATGAGCACTTCGAGATCAATGCTGACGCTTGCATCGACTGCGGTTCCTGCGCAGCCGGATGTCCTGTAGAAGCTATCGAACAGGCATAAGCTTCTTCAAAAATTTAGAAAACGGGCTGTTCCTTGGCGGACAGTCCGCTTTTTTATTGCAAATCTTACAAATTTGTGACTTTTTTGTTACGGCAATTGACATTTTACAGATAGTGACGTAAAATATAATGTAGTGTACCCAGTTGATAGAGGAGGACAAGCAATGAACAGAAATTCCGGGCTTTTCGCCTACAGGAAATATATAACGGCAGCAATAGCGCTCCTTTTCGTTATTGCAATAATCGCCGCCCTGATACCGCAAAACGACACCCCCTCCACCGTTTCCCAAAATCAGCAGGAAAACGTTGAAACAGTGGAGGAAAAACGCACTATAACGATAAGCGCAGTCGGAGATCTTACGCTGGCAGCCGACAGGGGCGCCCCCTCCGGCGTGACCTTTAACGATGTTTTCGAGGATGAGGGCGGGGATACCTCGTACTTCTTCCGCAATGTTTCCGGGATATTTTCCCATGACGACCTTACGATAGGCAATCTCGAATGCGCCCTTTCCGACCTTGGAACAAGGGCTGACAAGTCGTTCGCATTCCGAGGCGACCCGTCTTACGTGCAGATACTTAAAGACGGCAGCTTTGAAGCCGTCAACCTTGCAAACAACCATTCAGCAGACTACGGCCAGGAGGCTCTCTCCGACACAGTCGCAAACCTCGATGCAGCAGGCGTACTGAGCTTTAACGGTACGGATACCGTAGTTACCGAAATAAACGGCATAAAGGTCGGCCTTGTCGGAGTAAACGCTCTTAACGAGGAAGGCACATCCCAGCTCGTACCTGCCATACAGTCGGTGAAAACCCAGGGCGCACAGCTCGTTATCGCAAGCATCCACTGGGGCGTGGAAAAGGCGGAGGAACCGGAGTCCGAACAGGTGACACTTGCCCACAGCGCAATAGATGCCGGAGCCGACCTCATACTCGGCCATCACCCGCACGTTGTGCAGGGCATTGAAAAGTACAACGGCCGTTATATCGTCTACAGCCTCGGCAACTTCTGCTTCGGCGGCAATACAAACCCCTCCGACAAGGATTCGATGATATTCCAGCAGACGTTCAGCTTCACGAACGGCACGCTTGTACCGGATGATAACACGCAGATTATCCCCTGCCGCATAAGCGGTTCGGACAGCGTAAACGATTACCAGCCCGATATCGCCACCGGCGAGGATCGCACAGATATTATCGACAAGATAACAGAACGCTCACGCTTAGTCGGCACTGACGCTGCGCTTTTGTATTTCGGCAATGAGCAGACAGCATTTACCTCGTCTGCCCAAAACGCCGTTTCCTCAAGCGCCCTGCCGACTGCCCTGCCCGAATCCCAGCGGGCTACCCCATCCCCCGAGCCGTCACCCGACAGCTCGCCCGAAACTTCCCCCGAGGCAGGGAGCGAGTCCGAAAATTAAACCGAAAATTACCAATACCGGCGGTATATCAGATATACCGCCGGTATTTTTTAATTATATGATATATTTGAACGAACTTATCCAAAAATCATGAAAATAAATTTGACTTTCCATGCAGATTGTAGTATAATTAGAAGAAGAATGGCAGTTTTCTGCCGAATATTAAAGGGATTTACCCTTTAGGAAGGATTTGAGTATATGAAAAAACTAATGCTTGGCAACGAGGCCGTCGCACGTGGCGCCTATGAAGCAGGCGTAAGCGTTGTGGCCTCCTATCCAGGAACGCCCAGCACGGAAATAACCGAAAATATGGTGAAATACGAGGATGTATACGTTGAATGGGCTCCCAATGAAAAGGTTGCAGCCGAAGTCGCAATCGGCGCATCCATCGCCGGAGCACGCAGCATGAGCTGTATGAAGCACGTCGGCATGAACGTTATGGCAGACCCCGTATTTACGGCAAGCTATACCGGCGTAAACGGCGGTTTGGTACTTTGCGTTGCCGACGACCAGGGTATGCACTCCTCCCAGAACGAGCAGGATTCCCGCCATTATGCCAAGGCGGCAAAGCTTCTTATGCTGGAGCCGTCTGACAGCTTGGAATGTCGTGATTTTACAAAGCTTGCATTCGAGCTTAGCGAGCGGTTTGATATACCCGCCGTTATCCGCCTTTCCACCCGTGTGTCACATTCACAGGGACTTGTTGAGGAATGTCCCAGAGAAAACAAGCCTCTTAAGGACTACGAAAAGAACGCTGCCAAATACGTAATGATGCCCGCAAATGCAAAGGGCCGTCACGTCGTTGTTGAGGAGCGTATGCGCTCACTTGAGAAATTTGCAGACGAGTGCGGTTTGAACACAACAGAATACAATTCCGATAAAATCGGCGTTATCGCAAGCGGTATTTCATATATGTACGCAAAGGAAGCCCTCGGCGACAGCGTAAGCTACTTAAAGCTCGGTATGATATACCCGCTTCCCGAAAAAACTATCCGTGATTTTGCTTCCAAGGTGGAAAAGCTCTACGTTATCGAGGAACTCGACCCCTTCTTTGAAGAGTACATACGTTCTTTGGGCATTGAGGTTATCGGCAAGGATGTTTTCACCCTCCTTGGTGAATACACACCGGCAATGATAAAGAAAGCCATCCTCGGTGAGGATGCCCCCGAATCCATCACGCCCGCAGAACCCATCCCCGTACGTCCGCCGGTAATGTGCCCCGGCTGCCCGCACAGAGGTGTGTTCTACGTGCTCAAAAAGCTCAACCTCGTGGTTGCAGGCGACATCGGCTGCTACACACTCGGAGCCGCCGCTCCGCTCTCAAGCGTTGATACAACGATATGTATGGGCGCTTCGGTAAGCGCTGCCCTCGGTATGGCTAAGGCAAGAGGAGCGGAATTTAACAAGAAGCTCGTATCGGTAATCGGCGATTCTACATTTATACATTCCGGTATCACCGGCCTTATCGATATTGTATACAACAAGGGCGCAAATACCGTTATAATCCTTGACAACTCCATAACCGGCATGACAGGTCACCAGGATAACCCGACAACCGGCTATACAATCCGCAAGGAGGAAACAAAGCAGGTAAACCTTATCGCCCTGTGCAAGTCTATCGGCGTAGAACACGTGAGCGTCTGCGATCCCTTCGATACAGCCGCCTTTGAGAAGGTTGTAAAAGAGGAAGTCGCACGTGAGGAACCCTCGGTGATAATCGCCCAGCGTCCCTGCGCCCTGCTTAAGACCGTGAAATACACCGGCCACTGCAAGATAACCGAAAACTGCAAAAAATGTAAGGTCTGCATGAGACTCGGCTGCCCGGCAATTTCTGCCGACGGCGACGGAGTGAAGATAGATACCACCCAGTGCAACGGCTGCGGACTGTGCGTGAACGTCTGCCCGTTCCATGCGATTGAGAAGGAGGATTAAGATAATGGCTGATACAATGAATATCATGATAGTCGGCGTAGGCGGCCAGGGAACGCTGCTCGCCAGCCGCATCCTCGGCAAGGTCGCAATAAACGAGGGGTATGACGTAAAGGTTTCCGAGGTTCACGGCATGAGCCAGCGAGGCGGAAGCGTTGTTACGTACGTTAAATACGGCGAAAAGGTGTATTCGCCGATAATCGACAGGGGCGAGGCGGATATTATCCTTGCCTTTGAGCAGCTCGAAGCATATCGTGCCCTGCCCTACCTCAAAAAGGGCGGCAAAATGATTGCCAATACCCAAAAGATGGACCCGATGCCCGTTATCACCGGCGCTATGCAGTATCCGGAGGATATAGTCGGGAAAATTTCCGCCGTGGCTGATCTTACAGCCGTTGACGCCCTCTCTCTTGCTGAGGAGGCAGGCAATATAAAATCGGTAAACGTCGTCCTAATCGGCGTTATGGCTAAAAATACCTCCGTACCGTACGAAAAATGGGTGGAGGCTGTAAAAGATACTGTTCCCGAAAGGTTCTTAGAGGTTAATCTGAAAGCCCTTGAGCTGGGATACAATTTATAAAAATTAAACGTTAAAGGAGATGGACCCAATGGCGATGTATGAGCCGGAAATCGAACGTATGGACAGGGACTCCATACGCCGTCACCAGCTTGACAAACTCAAATGGCAGGTCAACAGAGTGTATGAAAACGTCCCCATGTACAGAGAACGCATGGACAAGGCAGGGGTAAAGCCCGAAGATATTAAGGAGCTTTCAGACCTTGCAAAACTGCCGTTTACAACAAAGCAGGATCTTAGGGATTATTACCCGTTTGAGCTGTTTGCCGTGCCGAAAAAGGATATTGTACGTATCCAGGCGTCAAGCGGCACAACCGGCCGTCAGATAGTTGCCGGCTATACAAGAAACGACCTCGACAACTGGTACCGCGGCATGGCTCGCCAGCTGTACGCAGCAGGAGCAGATGAGAACTCTATCGTTCAGGTGTCATACGGATACGGCCTTTTCACAGGCGGCCTCGGCGCCCACGGCGGAGCTGAAAAAATCGGGGCTATGGTTATCCCCACCTCCTCCGGCAATACCGAACGCCAGATTCGCTTTATGTGCGATTTGGGTACCACCCACCTTTGCTGTACACCCTCATACGCAATGTATCTCGGCGAAACAGTTAAGGAAATGGGCGTGAAAGACAAACTCAAACTAAAAGCCGGCGTTTTCGGCGCTGAGCCGTGGACTGAGGATATGCGCCACCAGATCGAGGAGAGCCTTGGCATAAAGGCGCACGATGTTTACGGGCTTACTGAAATTTCCGGCCCCGGCGTATCATACGAATGCTCTCAGCAGCAGGGTATGCACATCTGCGAGGATTTGTTCATCCCTGAAATAATCGACCCCGA
>DBQZ01000128.1:826-1736 GCA_002305435.1 Clostridiales bacterium UBA1381 | reverse complement strand
CCCTGCAAATGCGGCCGTACCCACGTGCGCATGAGAAAGCCTGCCGGCAGAACCGACGATATGCTCATTATCCGCGGCGTAAACGTCTTCCCCTCACAGATCGAGGAGGTTCTTTTGAAGATGGCAGGTCAGGTAACACCGAATTACCAGATAACCGTTGACAGAGTAAACAACACCGATACTCTCGATGTTGACGTTGAAATGAGTCCGGAAATGTTCTCCGACGACGTTAAGTCGGTAGAGGCCGTTGAGCGTACGCTCGTAAACCGTCTTAAGACGACGCTCGGCATAAGAGCCAACGTCCATCTTGTAAACCCGAAGTCGATAGTCCGCAGCGAAGGTAAGGCAAAGCGTGTTATCGACAAGAGAAAACTTCACTGATATTATTCATACGGGAGGGATACGAAATGAAATTTATTAAGCAAATATCCATTTTTGTGGAAAATAAGCACGGAAGATTGGCGGAGATACTCGGTATAATCGGCAAAAACGGCATTGACATCAGCGCTCTGTCCATCGCCGATACCACCGATTTCGGTATCCTGCGCATGATAGTAAACGATCCCCAAAAGGCGTATGAGCTTTTGAAAGACGAAGGGCTGGCTGTGAAAATTACAGATGTTATCGCCCTTGCAGTAAAGGATTCGCCGGGCGGCCTGTTCGGCGAAGTTGAAAAGCTCAAAAATGCCAATGTTAATATCGAATATATGTATGCCTTCATCGGCAAGAGCGATGAGGGAGCTATGGTGATTGTACGTGTGGATAACCCCGAGGAGGCTATGAAGGCTCTCAAGGGTACAGGCGTACATCTGGTGGAAGCAGAGGATGTTTACCGCCTGTAAAACCAAATAACCACCCCGCCCGTATGAGATTATTTATACGGGCGGGGTTTCATTTTGTCAAATTTGAC
>DBQZ01000128.1:0-770 GCA_002305435.1 Clostridiales bacterium UBA1381 | reverse complement strand
ACGGCAGCCGTTCTTACCGCCGGACAGCTCATCCCTGCCGTATCGGCACAGGCTGCCGAAACGGCAAACACCGCCGCTTCTTACCGCATGGAAGCCCTCGACCGGGGACTTGCAGTCGTACGAAACGGCGACAGTATGTACTTGAGCTGGCGTTTACTCGGCACGGAGGCTCATGATACCTCCTTTATCGTCTATCGTGACGGTATTAAAATCGCAGAGGTCACAGACTCCACAAACTACGTGGACAAGGGCGGCACTATGGCAAGCGTATATACGGTTGCGCCCAAAAATAACGATATCATAGGCGAAAAATCGCAAGAGGTCTGCGCATGGGCGAGCGGGGAGAATTATATTGACATTAAATTTCCTGTTCCCACAGGCGGCACGCTGTCTAAGCAAAATGAGATTAAAGATGATAAGGATACTGGGAAAAATTACGTACAAGAATACACCTACCAATCAAACGATGTCAGCGTCGGCGATTTGGACGGTGACGGGCAGTACGAGCTTGTCGTAAAGTTCATGCCCTCTAACGCCGGAGAAAGCTTGCCCGGTACATATACCGGAAACGTCCTCCTCGGAGCGTACGAGCTTGACGGCACACCGATGTGGAAAAATACAGATGGCTCTACCGCATATATCAATTTAGGCGTAAATGTCCGTGCAAACCCCCACGGGACGCAGTTCCTCGTATACGACTTTAACGGAGACGGCAAGGCGGAGATTTCCACAAAAACCGCCCAAGGGACAATGGATACCTCGGGGCAAAT
>DBQZ01000028.1:1767-5655 GCA_002305435.1 Clostridiales bacterium UBA1381 | reverse complement strand
TGGGCTACGCAATGGGTCCCGCCCCGATAATCGCCGCAATGACGAAGCTTCACCAGTATGCGATAATGTCCTCACCGACAACGAGCCAGTATGCGGCAATTGAGGCTCTGCGCTCCTGCGACCAGGACGTTGAGGAAATGTGTCAGGAGTATAACTACCGCCGCCGCTACATAGTAGACGGGTTCAGGAATATGGGGCTTTCGTGCTTTGAGCCTCTCGGGGCGTTTTACGTGTTCCCCTGCATAAAATCGCTTGGGATGACGAGCGATGAGTTTTGCCAGAAGCTTTTGGAGGAGGAAAAGGTGGCTGTCGTTCCGGGCAGCGCTTTCGGCAAAAGCGGCGAGGGCTTTGTCAGATGCTCCTACGCTTATTCGATAGAAAATATCCAGACGGCTCTTGAGAGGATAGAGAGTTTCGTTAAACGTCATAAATAACAGGAGGAAAAAATGGCAGTTAAATATATATTTGTGACCGGCGGCGTGGTGTCGGGACTTGGAAAGGGTATTACGGCAGCGTCTTTGGGACGGCTTTTAAAGGCGAGAGGATACAGGGTTACGATGCAGAAATTCGACCCCTACATCAACATGGATCCCGGCACGATGAGCCCTTACCAGCACGGCGAGGTGTTCGTAACGGACGACGGGGCGGAAACAGACCTCGACCTCGGCCATTACGAGAGATTCATAGATGAGAACCTCAGCATAAATTCAAACGTCACGACCGGCAAAATCTACTGGTCGGTAATAACGAAAGAGCGCAGGGGCGATTATGAGGGCAAGACCGTACAGGTTATCCCCCATATCACAAACGAGATAAAAAACCGTGTGTACCGTGTTGCCAAAAACCATAATACCGATATTGTAATAACAGAAATAGGCGGTACTGTCGGCGATATTGAAAGCACGCCGTTTTTGGAGGCGATCCGCCAGGTCGCAGCAGATGTCGGACGGGAAAACTGTATGTATATACATCTGACGCTCGTGCCGTATATATCGACCTCGGGCGAACAGAAAACAAAGCCCACCCAGCACTCGGCAAAGGAGCTTTTGAGCCTTGGAATACAGCCGGACGTTATCGTCTGCCGCACAGAAAAGCCGCTTGAGGAGGGGCTGCGTGATAAGATAGGCTTATTCTGCAATATCCCCGGCGAGTGCGTTATACAGAACCTCGACTTGGACACGCTCTACGAAGTGCCGCTTGCATTAGAGAAGGAGGGGCTTGCCCGCATTGTATGCAAGAGACTCGGTCTTGAGGACAGAAAGCCCGACCTTGAGAGCTGGACGAAGATGGTAAACACAGTTAAGGAGCTTATGGAGGCTGACCGTGACGAGGTTACGATTTCCTTAGTCGGAAAGTACGTTTCCCTGCACGACGCTTATATAAGCATAGTTGAGGCTCTAAAGCACGGCGGAATAGAGAATTTCACAAACGTTGCAATACGCTGGGTAAACTCCGAGGAGCTTACCGACGAAAACGCCGACGAGTACCTGGCAGGTTCTGACGGCATACTCGTTCCCGGCGGATTCGGCGACCGTGGTATCGAGGGCAAAATCGCCGCCGCCCGCTACGCCCGTGAGAGAGGTATCCCGTATTTCGGCATCTGCCTTGGTATGCAGATAGCGGTTATAGAATACGCCCGCCATATGGCAGGGCTTGAGGGGGCGAACAGCTCAGAGCTTGACCCGGATACCCCGTATCCCGTAATAGACCTTATGCCCGAGCAGAAGGACGTTGAGGACTTGGGCGGCACAATGCGGCTGGGGCTGTATCCGTGCAGGATAAGCGAGGGCTCGCTTGCGAATAAGGTGTACGGCGACCAGCTCATATACGAGCGTCACCGCCACCGCTATGAGTTCAACAACGAATACCGCCGCAGGATCGAGGAGGCGGGGCTTGTGGTATCGGGGCAGTCGCCCGACTCTAAGCTCGTTGAGATGATAGAGCTGCCCGGCCATCCGTTTTATATAGGCGTGCAGTTCCATCCGGAATTTAAATCCCGTCCCAACCGTGCGCATCCCCTGTTCCGCTCGTTTATTGAGGCGGCTTTAAAGAGGCAGAAAGAAAAGGTTTGATAAAAGCAAAGGCGGTATAAAAAATGAAAAAATTCCTAAAATACGCAAAGCCTTATACGCCCTATTTTATAATAGGTCCGCTCCTGATGCTCAGCGAGGTTGTCGGCGATGTGGCGCTTCCGTATCTTGTATCGCTTATAATAAACAACGGCGTTTCTGCGGGCAATACCGGTTTTATAATCGGTATCGGTGCGCTTATGGCGCTTGTGGCGATACTGATAATGGGCGGCGGTGTTGGCGGCAGCTACTTTGCGACGAAAGCGTCGGTATCGTTTGCCGCAGACCTCAGGCAGGACGTATTCAACAAGGTTCAGACATTTTCATTTAAAAACATAGACTCATTCTCGACCGGCTCTTTAGTTACGAGAATGACGAACGATATTACCCAGATACAGAATGTCATGCGTATGTGCATGATCGTGCTTTTGAGGGGACCGGGTATGCTTATCGGAGCGCTTTTCATGGCGTCAAGGATAAACACAAGCCTTGCTATGGTTATACTGTTTGTAATACCGGTGCTTGCGATACTGATATTCCTCGTAATGAAAACTGCGTTCCCGAGATTTGACTCAATGCAGAAAAAGCTCGACGCCCTAAACTCGAAAATACAGGAAAACCTCACGAATGTGCGTGTTATAAAATCGTTTGTGCGCGGAGACTACGAGGCGGGACGGTTTGAAAAGGCGAACGGCGAGCTTAAGGATACAGCCATGAGCGCACTTACGGTCGTTATCCTCACAATGCCTATAATGATGCTTGCGATGAACTTTACAACGCTTGCCGTTGTGTGGTTCGGCGGGAACTACGTTATCGAGGGACATATGGCGGTCGGAGACCTGACGGCGTTTACGACGTACGTTGTGCAGATACTGATGTCTTTGATGATGCTTTCGCAGGTGCTTTTGATGCTTTCAAGAGCGTTGGCGTCTGCTGAGCGTGTGTCGGAGATCTTGGACACCCATCCCGACATCACCGATGAAAATTCCCGTGCCCGTGATCTCAAGGTGAAAACAGGGCTTGTGGAGTTTAAAAACGTCAGCTTTAAATACAGCGATAAGGCAAAGTCGTACATATTAAAGGATATAAACCTCACGATAATGCCCGGAACCACCGTCGGCATAATCGGTGCGACCGGTTCGGGCAAATCGACTCTCGTCCAGCTTATACCGAGGCTCTACGATGCTACCGTCGGCGAGGTTTTGGTAGACGGGGTAAATGTGCGTGATTATTCAATACATAACCTGCGTGACGGCGTGGGCATGGTACTGCAGAAGAACGTGCTGTTCTCAGGCACTATCGAGGAAAACCTGCGCTGGGGCGATGCGGACGCTTCGGAGGAGGAGATACGCTCGTGGGCGGATGCGGCTCAGGCGGATGAGTTTGTAACTAATTTCACCGACGGCTACGATACGTGGCTCGGCCAGGGCGGCGTAAACGTTTCGGGCGGCCAGAAGCAGAGGCTGTGTATTGCAAGGGCGCTTTTGAAGAAGCCGAAAATACTGATACTTGACGATTCCACCTCAGCTGTCGATACGGCGACCGAGGCGAAGATACGGGCGACTTTTGCAGGCGGGCTAAAGGATGCGACAAAGATAATCATAGCCCAGAGAATATCCTCCGTTATGGAAGCCGATGAGATAATCGTGCTTGAGGAGGGCGAGATAGTCGGCGCCGGAAACCATGAGGAGCTTTTAAAGACGTGTGAGATATACAGGGATATTTACTATTCCCAGACAGAAAAGGAGGCGGTATCATGAGTCCCGGACCGATGGGAGGAGGCCCCGGCGGAGGGGGTCCCGGCGGACGTGGCCACGGA
>DBQZ01000028.1:1272-1703 GCA_002305435.1 Clostridiales bacterium UBA1381 | reverse complement strand
GGCTCCTATATGCTGCGGCCGATAATCAACAAATTCATCCAGCCCTTAACGGGTGAGCCGGGGGATCCGGCAGGCCTTTTCGGCGGAGTCTGTGTAATGGCGGCGATATACTTAGTCGGCGTTGTCGCAACGTACGTCCAGTCAAGGCTTATGATAGGGCTTTCGCAGAAAACGCTTAAGAAGATAAGGGATGAGCTGTTTGCAAAAATGCAGAAGCTGCCGGTGCGGTTTTTCGATACGAACAACACCGGCGACCTTATGAGCCGTTATACAAACGACGTTGATGCGATCGGCATGATGCTCGACCAGACGCTCGTGCAGATGTTCTCCGGCCTTATAAGCCTTGTGGGAACGCTGGCGCTTATGATATACACGAATATCTGGCTTACGCTTGTGACGATAGTAATGATACCGCTGCTTGTAAAGGTGGC
>DBQZ01000028.1:0-1235 GCA_002305435.1 Clostridiales bacterium UBA1381 | reverse complement strand
CAGAAGGTCGTAAAGGTGTTCTGTCACGAGGAAGAATGTGAAAAGGAATTTGCAGCCCTTAACGAGGAGCTTAAGAAATCGCAGATAAAAGCGCAGTTTGCCGGCGGAATGATGGGGCCTGTAATGGGTAACCTCTCGCAATTAAACTACTCGCTGACAGCGTGTGTCGGTGCGGTTTTGTGCGTTGTCCGAGGCTTTGACGTGGGCGGACTTACGGTGTTTGTAAACTATTCACGCCAGTTCTCCCGCCCGATAAACGAGCTTTCGATGCAGGTTACGAATATCATGTCGGCGCTTGCGGGCGCAGAGCGAGTATTCCGCCTGATGGACGAGGAGCCGGAGCCCGAGGATGCTCCCGATGCTGTCGAGCTTAAGAACGTTGTCGGAAACGTCGATATAAACCATGTCACCTTCGGCTATAATCCCGATAAGACGATATTAAAGGACGTTTCGATATACGCAAAGCCCGGTCAGAAGATAGCCCTCGTAGGCTCTACCGGAGCCGGAAAGACGACAATAACGAACCTTATAACACGGTTCTACGGCATAGACGAGGGAGAAATCCTGATTGACGGAATAAACATAGACAGAATAACAAAGGACAGCCTGAGGGAAAATATCGCCGTAGTGCTCCAGGATACCCACCTGTTCACAGGCACGGTTATGGAAAATATCCGCTACGGCCGCCTTGACGCAAGCGACGCCGAGGTAAAGCAGGCTGCTATAACCTCCTGCGCACATACGTTCATACGTCATCTGCCGCAGGGGTATGAAACCGTGCTTGACGGCGACGGGGCGAATTTGTCGCAGGGACAAAGACAGCTGTTGAATATCGCCCGTGCCGCCCTTTCAAAAGCGCCGATACTGATACTTGACGAGGCGACAAGCTCCGTTGATACACGTACCGAGCAGCAGATAAACAAGGGCATGGATATGCTTATGGAAAACCGTACTACGTTCGTTATCGCCCACCGTCTTTCGACGATAAGAAACTCAGACGCTATAATGGTGCTTGAGAAGGGCGAGATAATAGAGCGTGGCACGCACGAGGAGCTTCTTGCGAAGAAGGGCAGGTATTATGAGCTTTATACCGGCATAAAGGAGCTTGATTAAGGAAGATTTATTCTGCCGAAAAGACTAAAAATAACAGAAAGGAGGGTTTTGATGAAGATACAGCAGCTTATCTACACCTCGGTATTGTATTCGCTTTCCGATGTGGGAAAGGGGCTTGTGAA
>DBQZ01000008.1:8544-8934 GCA_002305435.1 Clostridiales bacterium UBA1381 | reverse complement strand
CTCGTCGGCTGGAGAAAGGGACGATACGGCTTTGAGGGGCTTACAGCCCGTGGCGCCGATGTACACAGCCGCTTCCCATCCTGCGTTTTGGAAAAGCCGGTCATTGAAGATATAATGAGATTTTACAGCAGAAAGGATGAGGACAATGCTTAAACTTATTATAAACGATATTAAACTATATAAAAGCGGATTGGCAGTAGTTCTTTTATACGCCGTGATTTACTTATTCGGCTTTCACAATTCCAATGCGTTTTCAATGTCTGTAGGTGTTTTTACAGTATACATGTTCGTTGTGGGGATACTGAACATGGAAGAACGTGACGGCATAGATCTCCTGCACCGCTGTTTGCCTGTGACGGTAAAACAGATTGTCGGGGCAAAATACCTTGA
>DBQZ01000008.1:8010-8382 GCA_002305435.1 Clostridiales bacterium UBA1381 | reverse complement strand
CCCATATAACCGCCCTGCTGCTTGCAGCTGTCGGAATGGCGGTATCATATCCGCTGTCGGTGAGGATTTATCGTCGTAAAGCATAAAAACAAAGATACCGCCTGTGTTATATCAGACGGTATCTTTTTATCAGTTTATATAAATTTCAGGTTTTCGCTTTTGATAGGTGGATTATCTTAAGATAAATTCCGCCCCGTACCCCTCAATTTCACCGGAAAATTCATCTCCGGTAAGAGCGTTTCTGCCTTTGATATTTTCGAGCTTAACGGGGTTCTCGTTATGGTTTAAGACTACCGTAACCTCTCCACGGCTGATTACTTCCACTCCGGCAGGGGCTTCATAAAGCTCTATACCGGCGCTCTTGTTTATAAT
>DBQZ01000008.1:3814-7985 GCA_002305435.1 Clostridiales bacterium UBA1381 | reverse complement strand
AGCGTTTCAGCTGTCTGCGGACGTATAATATCGCACCACAGCTTTGCTGTGCCGGATACTGCTCCTTCTACCGGGACATTTTTCCTAAGAGCGTCAAATTCCTCGACTTCTATCCCTGCCAATTCCGCAAATAATCCCGGCATCGCCAACGGCCGCATATTATTGTACTCATCTCTTGTACCGCTGCGGAAGCTCAAAACAAGCACGCCGCCGTTTTCAACATACTCTTTTATCTCTACAATCTCCTCTTCCCGCACCACATTATAGGAGGGCATATAAACCACCTTGTAATCACCATAGCTGCCGCGGGAGACAGCTGTGTTCACGTTCCACGCTGCGTTTGCTTTGTAATAGGAATACAGCAGGTTTTTGTAATCATAGCCGGCTTTATGACGCTTTATCTCATGGCTCCAGATGTTGTCATAGGTCCGTACTATCAAAGCATCATAATCATTTTTACGGTCTTTAATATACTGTTCCAGCTTCATAAGCTCCGCACCGGTTTTCTGCAGCTCATAAAAGCGGCGGCGGGGTTTGCCGTCATGGTCAAGCACGCCGTACCAATACTGTTCCATGCCGAATAACGCTGTGCGGAAACGGAAATATACCATCCCTTCCGCCCCGTGGGCTATCGCCTGATACGTCCACAGCCTGAGCTGTCCCGGACGTGGAGTTGCACCCATAACGTCCCAGCCTGCCGGTCCGGCTTCCTCCTCCATCACAACGAAATTTTTATCCTTTACGCCACGCATTATCTCATGCGCCATCGAAACGTATTCGTATTCTGAATCTCCCCACTGATTATCGGGGTAATTATCCCATGAGACATAATCCAAATCCTTAGAAAGCTCATAATAATCTATATCGGAGAAATGCCCCATAAGATTATGCGTTATCGGCAGACCGGAATATTTTCGCAGGATGTCCGCCTGCATTTTCTGGTATTTCACCCACGAATCGGAGGCAAAACGCCGGTACTCCAGCTCAAGGCTCGGATTGTGTGCCGGGTTCTGCACAAGCTCGCCCTCGCCGGAATTATATCCGGGCAGGATAATATCGTCAAAGCCGTCAAAATCTAAGCTCCAAAAAGCTGTACCCCATTTTTTGTTAAGCTCCTCTATTGATGAATACCTCTCGGAAAGCCAGCGTCCAAACTCACGGCGGCAGTTTTCACAATAGCATCTCGTACTTGAATGACAGCCGAACTCGTTGTCTATCTGCCAGCCGATAACGTTCGGATTATCGCTGTAATGCTCAGCCATCTTCTCCACGATAATCCTTGACCTCTCACGGTATTCGGGGCTGTTTGCACAGCAGGCACGGCGTGAACCCCAAGCACGGATACGGCCGTAACGGTCACGCTGCAATACATCGTACTTGTTCACGAGCCATTTCGGCGGAGCGGCTGTCGGCGTTCCGAGTATCGTCTTTATACCGTGCTTTGCCAAAAGCTCTATCGCCTCATCAAGCAGCGAAAAATCAAACTCGCCCTCTTTTTTCTCAAATAGATGCCATGCAAATTCGCCCATGCGCACGGTGTTAAAATTCCCCTCACGCATCAGCTGTGCCTGTTCCTCCCATTCGCTCCTATCCCAATGTTCGGGATAGTAATCGACGCCGAAAATCATTTTATCTCGCCTCCTTCATCGCTTCATAAAGCTCCTTGTCCGTCATATGGTTATCCTCAACGAGAAGCAGGAATACCTCCCTGTCCTCCGGCGCATAAACCGTCTCACGATACCATTTGTCGTGGCGCATATTATCACCAAATTCACGTATTACACCCATTACCTTTTCCGCCATATAAGCCGAATGTTTTACATCGGCAAAACAGTCGTTATAATAATACCCCTCCCAAACACCGTATTCAGAATCACGCATGGCCTTATTTGCCGCCGAGAATTCCTGTGCGCTGTCTCCGGCTAAAAGGAAGGCTTCCTTGTATTTTTTCTCGCCGAATACAGCCACCGCACGCAAAAACAGCTCCATTCCCTTCGCACAGTATGAATGTATCTTTGCCTGCAAAAGTATCGTAGAATCGAAAATGCGCTTCTCCTCCGCAGCCATACTCTCGCTTGCTTTCTCACAAAGCTGTAAATACGAACGCAGCTTGTAAAGCCCTCCTGCACATATCCGTTCAAGATTTGATGCTTGCGAATAGAAATCCTTATCCCCGGCTATCCAATAGAGCGCCGGAGTCGGTGTTTCTCTATCCTTTACAAATCGGTTTGCAACAATGCGGACATTTTCCGTATAGAACTGCTCTCCGGCGTGTTCATCCTCGTTTTCGCCAAACTGTATCGTGGCACGGGGATATTCATACAGGCACTCTGCGGCCTCCGGGCTGCCTCCGTAATAATCAGCAGCAAAACTCCGGCTATGCTCTTCATCGCTTATATGCTCTCCGAACCATTTCTTTCGTACAGCATCCAGATAGTACGCATGAGGGCGAACGTTGGAACAATTTATAACCCAGAAATCATCACCGTCATTCTCCAATACCGATGAAAGCTCCCTGTCCACAAAATCCACCGAATTCGGCAGCATCGTGATGTGATTTGCGGCCTGCAAATCGTAGAAAGAAACATGGTAGTAAATACCCTGGCTTCCCTCGCCCTTAACCGGCATTGAGGATACACGTGTACTGTGGTTATCACGGCGGCGTGTTACCATTTTGCCGTAGCCGTTATCTGCACGTACCTTTATCACCTCAGGCGAAAGCTCTATATGACCCTCGCTGTAGAGCTCCATTATCTCCCCGTAGAGATTTGTACAGAATACAGGATCCTTTACGTGCTTTTTAACAATATCACACTGCTTTTTAATCAGTCTTGTTATAAGCGCACCCTGCTTTTCCGGAGTATCGTACTGACCGCTTGTATCATCCGCCCAGAACGGCTTGTCGCCCTGACCTCTAAAGCAGAGGTTCCAGACTACCTTAAGGTCTTTCTGCTCTATTACAGCATCCTCCCAGAGCTTTTCAAAAAGCTGGGGATTTCTAAAATAGCTGGCCTCCACTCCCGGATATGCACGTGCGAAAAGCTCTGCTCCAAGCGGCTCGGCATGGTGGTGTGTTATCCAAAGCCCCNNCCGCAGCGAAGCAGCGCCTCAAACGCCATCTTCCACACGTATTGGCGGTCATGACCCGCATCCCATTTGAGCATCAGCACCTCGTCATTGAAAAACCACCCACGAAACCGTACTGCCGGCTGCTTCATCTCATATACGCCCTCCGGCACCGTCACGGTATCCCGTGTTTCAATCTTCTGATCAAGCCAGAACCAGAACGGCTTTATCCCCAGATATTTCTCGCTTATATATAAAACGCCGTACACAAAACCAAGGTCGTCACTTGCAAAAATGCAAAGGCGATCCTCCCCGACTTCTATCCTCCAGCTCTCACATTCGACAGACTCATCCCTCAAAAGGACAATGCTGCCGCAGCTCTTGCCGGTAAGTGATTTATCAATATCACGCTGCAAAATCGCAACGGCATTTTCTGTCGGCTTGGTCTTTATCGTATCCTCTATTTTCGTATTTTTTGCTAAAATAAACATAAGCTGCCCGCCTTTTTTTAATGATATTGGCTGTATTATATCATAGCAAAACCCTATTTTCCATGTATTTTCTTGCGGAAAACATTGCATATCTTGTTCATTCTTACCGCCTGTTTAAAAACTCCCTAATAGCCTCGTCCGTCTTTCGTATTTCCTCCAAAAGCTCCGAAGCCGGCATACGCACTGCACCGCTGCCAAGTATAATTATCTGCTCCAGATTATCTGACGTCGCCACCTTTACACGATGCTTTCTCCCTATCTGTCTTGTAACCTTTTCAATATACATATCAGCCGTTTCCGCCTCTTTTGTATAGACAACGCTTATATTGTGTATACGCTCGACCTCGCCGCGGCTTCCCTTGACCTTGTAAGCGTCAAACACCAATATAACCTCGCACTGCTTGAAGCCACGGTAATTGCAAAGAATATCAATAAGCCTGTTCCTTGCTGCTTCCAGACTGCTTTTTGCAATTTCCGAAAGCTCCTCCCATGCGAATATTATGTTATAACCGTCCACCAGCAGATATTCCGGCCCCTCGGGCAAGGGCTTTGCTTTCATATGGCGGTAGGGACGCTCGGGCGGCCTGCCGGAAATACGAGGCCCGTGCGACTTC
>DBQZ01000008.1:0-3766 GCA_002305435.1 Clostridiales bacterium UBA1381 | reverse complement strand
TCCCTGACCTCGTTCCACTTGACGGTAAATCCCGCCCCGTGGGCGCAGAACACCGAATCAGCCGGATTTTCCGTATCCGCCTCGCTGTCATATCCTATAGATTCTATCACCTCATCGGCGTTATGACATTCCTCATACCCCTTTACCGTGCAGAATAACCGCCCACGTCCTCGTGTATAGCCTGTAACCTCGCTATGGTACGTGCGCATTTCCGACACCGGCGCACTTCCAGATATTACCGACATTTCGCCGTCGCCCTCCGGCTGGGAAAAGCAGCCACCCATGCGCTGTATATCGGTCATTGCCCGTCCCACACATTCTGCCGGAACCTCCAGACGGAAATCATACCACGGCTCCAAAAGCACGCTCTCTGCCATTTTCAGCCCCTGCCGCACCGCACGGTACGTTGCCTGCCGGAAATCACCGCCCTCAGTATGCTTCTTATGCGCCCTTCCCGCCAGAAGCGTTATCTTCATGTCGGTTATCGGAGAGCCGGTAAGAACCCCGATATGCGGTTTTTCCGCCAAATGTGTAAGTATCAGCCGCTGCCAGTTCCTATCAAGCGCATCCTCGCTGCATTTTGAAGAAAACCGCAGTCCGCTTCCCCGCTTCCCCGCCTCCAGCAGAAGATGCACCTCCGCATAATGGCGCAGCGGCTCGTAATGCCCCACACCCTCAACCGGTGAGGCTATCGTCTCCTTATATGCAATACTTCCCTCGCCAAAGGCGGCACGCACCCCGAACCTCGCTTCGATAACACGCTCCAGCACCTCAAGCTGTACCTCGCCCATTAGCTGTACGTGAATTTCCGCCAGCTGCTCGTTCCATATCACGTGCAAAAGCGGCTCTTCCTCCTCCAAGCGGCGCAGATTGCTAAGCATTGTATGCACATCGCAGCCCTCCGGCAAAATCACCCGATATGACAGCACCGGCTCAAGCGTCGGCAGCATTGCATCCTCTTCAAATCCAAGCCCCTCGCCCGGATACGTTGACGACAAGCCCACAACCGCACAAACCTCTCCCGCTTCCGCTTCTTCAACAGCGGTGAATTTTTCGCCCGAATATATACGCACCCCATTCACCTTTTCCGTCCACGAACCGTCAGGGGCGGACAGCTGCGACCTCACCTTAAGGCTGCCGCCAGTTATCTTCATATAAGTAAGCCGCTCTTTTTGCTCACCTTCGCCTATCTTATACACCCTCGCCCCAAACTCGGACGGATATTGTATATCTTCGGTATACCTCTCAAGGCCTGATAAAAACTCATCCACGCCTGTTACTTTCAAAGCCGAGCCAAAATAGCAGGGGAATATCCGCCTATTGCGTATCGCCGACTTTAAAAGTGCATCTTCCGCCTCGCCGGTTTCGAGGAAACTCTCCATTATCGCTTCATCGCACATTGACGCCTCATCAAGGAACTCTCCCCTGTCCTTTTCCTCGCTAAATTCAATACATCCGCCGTCAAGCCGATTTTTTAGCTCCTCCATAAGTGCGCTCCGGCTGTGTGTCGTTATATCCATCTTGTTTATAAAAATAAACGTCGGCACGCCGTACTTCTCAAGCAAATGCCAAAGCGTTTCGGTATGCGTCTGCACTCCGTCAAGCCCGCTTATGACGAGCACTGCATAATCGAGCACCTGCAGCGTCCTTTCCATTTCCGCCGAAAAATCCACATGACCCGGAGTATCCAAAAGCGTAAACTGCGCTTCCTTTGTGCGAAGCATAGCCTGCTTTGAAAATATCGTTATCCCACGGTCACGTTCTATCTCGTTCGTATCCAAAAATGCGTCGCCGTGATCTACTCTTCCAAGCTTCCTGAGCATCCCCGACCGCCATAATAGCGCTTCTGAAAGCGTCGTCTTGCCCGAATCGACGTGCGCCAATATACCTGTTACAAGTTTTTTCATGATCCTCAAAACCTATCTATCGCAAGAATTTCCACGTCTGCGGCTCTTGCCGCAAAACCGTATCACTCCTTTTATTATACCACAACCGCCTCCGTTTGTCTATCCCGCAGGGCAAAGAAAAACAGCGCCGCTTTAAAAGCAGCGCCGTTTTATATTAAAGAAAGGAATGCGGTTTTATTCAGCTTCTACCTGAACAACTCTGTCAGCTATGCCATCGTTGAAGGTGTAGCTGGACTCTGTATCAACAACATCCACAAGGCCGCTGTCATACAGACCCTGAGCTACTATCTTTGCCCAGCAGTTTGCAGCATTCGTCGATGAATGCAGCTTGTCGCCTTCGTTATTGTAATACTGAGTTACTATATTCCAATCCATTGTACCGTCTGTCGTGTAAAGCCCTGTTAAGAATTCATAGCTTTCCTTTGACAGGTCGATAAGTGTTGTCTTTTCGCCAAGAGCTGTAGCAATCTCTCTTATCTGCGGCGAGAACACAACGTCAGGAGTTGTACCTGTTCCGTGCGAGGAAGCGTTCGGAGTTACGAGGTACGTCTTAAGCCCCATCGCATAAGCCGTTTCGATCATGTAATTAACAGCCTCAGTCATATCTTCTACATTGCTGTGCTGCCGATCGTTGTAGCCGCTCTCAAGGATGAGGATATCGCCCGGCTGTGCGCTATAGATAACGTTTGTGAACGCATCATTTCTCATTCCTGCTGCCCATGCGCCGGAATTTCCGAGATTTGTAACGCCTACGTTATCAGCGATGTAGTTCTCAAGTACCTGACCCCAACCTGTACGTACGAGGGCTTCCTGTCCTGCCGGAGCTGCTCCGTAGTATTCAGCTACAAGCGAGTCACCGATTACGTAAATTCTCTGCTCTCTCTCAACGGTTGACGGAGCCTTTGCGAAGGTGATGCCGTTTACTGTTGCGCCGGAATTATCACGGAGGTTGAAGTTTGCATATCCCTGACCGATAATAACATCTTCTACAGTTTTAACTGTTGTATCATCGAATATTCTTCCGATTGTCCAGTTATCGCTGCCCTGGTTGATGTTGTTTATAAACAGCTGATCGTTTACGTAGAAGTCGGTTCTTCTGCCGCTTGCAGATACTGTGATATTGTATCTGTCGCTTGGAACGATTATCTCAGTATTTACTGTTGCCGAATATACCGGAGCGATCTCTACCTTGTCCGCACCCTGCGTATCAACCGTGATAGTGCTTCCTAATACGGTCTCCACAAAGTTAACCGGAGTCATGTTCTCATCCCAGTAATATCTCTTAGCATTCTCTATCTGCCAAGGCGCTTCTACATAACCCTTCTTTGCTTCAAAGGTTGTAACCGACTGCATTGTGCCGTCTTCGTTATAGATAGCTGTGTATACTGTTGCATCTTTTTCAAGAGCATTTACTGTACCGCCTGCTGTAATATCCTCAGCGTCAGCTATGTACTGATTTACGATAACTCCGTCCTTAGTCGTTGTTACCTGGTAAGTTCCGTTACCCTTGCCAACAATTCCGCTGATGTCAACAACTGTAGAATCACCAGCAGCGTCTGCTGTTACATAGTATACGTCAACTGTTACCGGAATAGTAACTGTAGCTTCTTTGCCGGGGTTGCCTATCGTAACTGTGATGTTTGCACTGCCGTTAGCAACTGCTGTTGCAACGCCTGTAGCTGCATCAATCGTTATAACGTCTGTGTTGTCCGAAGCGAACGACGGAGCAAACAGACCGAATACGTTATCGCCGTACTCGTCAACAAGTGCTGTTACAGTATATGTGCCGTTCTGACCTGCTGTGTAAGTCTTGGGGCCGTCAACTGTCGGTACTACGTTTGCATAATCCTGTACTGTTA
>DBQZ01000093.1:8199-10133 GCA_002305435.1 Clostridiales bacterium UBA1381 | reverse complement strand
CAGGTGACGGAAAACTGCCAGAACTGTATGCAGAAAGCCTGTCAGAAGGTCTGTGCTTTCGGAGCGATAACTATAACGCCAAAAGGCGCTTATATCGACCAGTCGAAATGCCGTGAATGCGGACGCTGCGCAGAGGCTTGTCCGTACCATGCGATAGCCGACCTCATGCGCCCCTGCAAACGCAGCTGTGAGGTGGACGCAATATCTATAGGCGAAAATAAGCTGGCGAATATCGACAATAAGAAGTGCATCGCCTGCGGCCACTGTGCGACTGCCTGTCCTTTCGGAGCAATCTCCGATATTTCCTACATAACAAAGGTTATAGAAGCGATAAAAGATCCCGATACGGTGACGGTAGCAATACCTGCTCCTGCCGTTGAGGGGCAGTTCGGGCCTGACGCAACAGTGGGCAAGGTAAAGACGGCGCTTAAAAAGCTCGGTTTTGATTACGTATATGAAGTAGCTCTTGGCGGTGATATGGTATCCATGCACGAGGCCAAGGAGCTTATCGAGCATATGGAGGAGGGCAAGAAGATGACGACCTCCTGCTGCCCGGCTTTTGTAAATCTGATAAGAAAGCATTATCCGGAGCTTATGCAGTACGTTTCCACAACGGTTTCACCGATGCAGGCAAATGTGCGTTATATACAGAAGAAGCATCCCGGTGCGTTTATCGTATTTATAGGCCCGTGTATCGCAAAGAAATTTGAGGCGGAGATGATGGAGGCTCCGGACGTTGTAATGACGTTCGAGGAGTTAAACGCTGTTTTTGATGCAAGAGGCATAAATCCCAGCGAATGTGAAGAGGAGACTGATGCAGACGCAACATCCTATGGCCGTCGTTACGGCGGTTCGGGCGGAGTGGCAGCTTCGGTAGTTAAGGCGGCAGCTGAGATGGGCAAAGAGGGCGTAAAGACAAAGCCTTGTTCCGGCGTTAAGGAATGTAAGGTTGCCCTGGCTATGCTTAAGGTCGGTAGACTGCCTGAGGATATTATCGAGGGCATGGCGTGCGACGGCGGCTGTATTGCAGGCCCCGGTTCGATTGCAAAACTCCAGCAGCTAAAAGCTGCCCGCATGAAGAAGATAAAGGGCAAGGATAACGATTCCATCGGCGATATGCTGAAAGCTATGGGTGCGGATGATGTGGATATGGTGAGAAAGAATTTCGATATGCCTAAAAACGTCACCACCTTACTCGGCAACCGTATACGTGAAAAGAAATAATGAAAAAGATTGCCTGCCGCCGGTATGACCGATGTGGCGGGCTTTTTCATGGGCAAAACTTTTTTTATGGCCGGTTATAAAACGATTGACAGCTCATATGTTTTATGTTACAATATATATGTATCAACTAAAAAGGAGGTCACATCGGTGGCTGTATCGAAAACAGGCGGAGCTGTGCGGACGGAGCAGTTCTTTGAAGAGCTTGCAGATGAGGAGCTTGTCCGGCTTGCACAAAACGGCAGTGCATATGCGCTTGAGTGCATAATCCTGCGTTATACAGGCTTTGTTTGTTCTAAGGTGAGATCGTATTTTTTGATAGGCGCAGAGGATGAGGATATTATCCAAGAAGGGATGATAGGCCTTTACAAGGCTGTGCGGGATTTTAAGCCCGACAAAGATTCCTCGTTTAAAACATTCGCCACTGTATGTATAAAACGGCAGATGTTCACCGCCATTAAAACCGCCACACGCCAGAAGCATATCCCCCTAAATTCCTATATTTCGCTTGACCGTAAGCTGTACGGCAGTAAGGATGATGTGGCGCTGATAGATACGATTGTCAAGGATTCTGCCCGTGACCCCGAGGCGATAGTTATTGACAGGGAGAATATGAGCGGGATAGAATACCGCATAAATAAGGCTTTGAGCAAGCTCGAGCTGGAGGTTTTGGTTTATTATCTGGAGGGGCGTTCCTATCAGGAGATAGCACG
>DBQZ01000093.1:6778-8164 GCA_002305435.1 Clostridiales bacterium UBA1381 | reverse complement strand
CTTTTTCAGGAGAGGTAAAAAATATGTACGAAGACAAGACATTAGTGTGCAAGGACTGCGGCAAGGAGTTTGTATTCTCGGCCGGCGAACAGGAATTTTACGCAGAAAAGGGTTTTCAGAACGAACCTACACGCTGCCGTGAATGCCGTCAGGCAAGAAAAGGCGGAGCTAAACCGCAGAGGGAAATGTTTGAGATAGTATGTGCATCCTGCGGCAAGGTTGACAAGGTTCCGTTTGAACCGCGCCATGACCGCCCGGTTTATTGCAGCGAATGCTTTGAGGCAAGAAAATAATTTTCGGGCAGATACGCCGCCTGCATATCGTTTGTAAACAGCGATATTCGGGCGGTGTTTTTTGTGTTTTTGGCGGATTTTACGGTCTTTTTTATTGGAAGGAGCGTTTTTGAGAGAATTTTTTACAAAATAACTATTGATTTTTCGCATGAGCTATAATATAATAAGTGTGTATGCTTCGGCATCCTGCGCCGACGACTTAAATACGCGGGGTTTTTCGCCCGCAGGAAAAAATGAAAGGAAGTACCGCAATGGAAAAGAAAGAAATGTTATACGAAGGCAAGGCAAAAAAGGTATATGCGACCGATGACGAGAATCTCTATATCGTTGATTACAAGGACGATGCAACAGCATTCAACGGACTTAAAAAGGGTCAGATATCCGGCAAGGGCGTTGTAAACAACAAAATGTCGAACTTCCTTATGCAGATCATGGAAAAGAACGGGATACCGACGCATTATGTACAGGAACTTTCCGACAGGGAGACTTTGGTTAAAAAGGTTACAATAGTGCCGCTTGAGGTTATAATCAGAAATATCGCCGCTGGCAGCTTCTCAAAGCGTCTGGGCGTTGAGGAGGGTACTCCGTTAAAGACAACCGTACTCGAATACAGCTACAAGGACGACGACCTCGGTGATCCGCTGATAAACGATTACCATGCTCTGGCGCTTGGGATTGTTACACGTGAGGATCTTGACAAGATAGCTGAAATGGCGTTTAAGGTAAACGATGTGTTAAAGGCGTATTTTGCTACTATAAATATAGAGCTTGTAGACTTCAAGATAGAGTTTGGCAGAACTCCGGACGGACAGATAATACTCGCAGACGAAATCTCCCCCGACACCTGCCGTCTCTGGGATGCAGATACGCATGAAAAGCTCGACAAGGATCGTTTCCGCCGTGATTTAGGCAACGTCGAGGAAGCGTACGAGGAAGTATTCAAGAGACTCGGTCTGTAAGAGGAGGAGTGACTTATGGCTTCTGATACCTATGAATCGCCGCTCAATACGCGGTATGCGTCAAAGGAGATGCAGTATATCTTCTCCCCGGACAAGAAATTCTCCACATGGAGAAAGCTGTGGATAGCCCTTGC
>DBQZ01000093.1:0-6691 GCA_002305435.1 Clostridiales bacterium UBA1381 | reverse complement strand
GATGTTATCATTATGACAGAGGCTCTTGAGCTGGTGAAGAAAAAGCTTGTAAACTTAATAGGCGAGCTTGCAAAATTTGCAGAGGAATACAAGTCGCTGCCGACGCTGGCGTTTACGCATTTCCAGCCGGCACAGCCGACGACCGTCGGCAAGAGGGCGACTTTGTGGATACAGGATTTAATGATGGATTATGAGGACGTTTGCTACCAGCTGTCGAAAGCAAAGCTCCTCGGATGTAAGGGTACGACCGGTACTCAGGCAAGTTTTCTGGAGCTGTTTGACGGCGACCATGAAAAATGCCGTGAGCTTGACAGGCGTATCGCCGAGAAGATGGGCTATGAAAAATGCTTTGCTGTAAGCGGTCAGACGTATCCAAGGAAGCTCGATTCGCAAATCCTGAACGTCCTCAGCCAGATAGCGCAAAGCGCCTATAAATTCTCCAACGATATAAGGCTTTTGCAGCATTTGAAGCAGATAGAGGAACCGTTTGAAAAGTCGCAGATAGGCTCTTCGGCCATGGCGTACAAACGCAATCCGATGCGCTCTGAGCGTATAGGTTCTCTTGCACGCTACGTTATAGTGGATGCCTTAAACCCGGCTATAACGGCGGCTACGCAGTGGTTTGAGAGGACGCTTGACGATTCTGCAAATAAGCGCATAAGCGTTCCGGAAGCGTTTTTGGCTGTGGATGCTATACTTAACCTTTATATAAATGTAGTTGACGGGCTTGTTGTCTACGATAAGGTTATATATCAGCAGTTCATGCGTGAGATACCGTTTATGGCGACAGAGAACATAATGATGGATGCTGTTAAAAAGGGAGGCGACCGTCAGGAGCTGCATGAGCGGATCCGTGTACATTCCATGGAAGCCGGAAAGACAGTTAAGCTTGAGGGCAAGGAGAATAACCTTGTGGAGCTTATAGCACAGGATCCGGCGTTCGGGATGACGGCAGAAGAGATAACAGCCCTTTTAAAGCCTGAGAATTTCGTGGGGCGGGCGCCCGAGCAGACGGAGGATTTCCTTGAGGGAGAGGTACGGCCGATGCTTAAGGAAAATGCCGAGCTTTTGGGAGTAGAAGTAGAGATAAACGTTTAATACGCAAAAGAAAGGAAATAAATGCTATGGTAAAAGCAATCGTAGGAGCTAACTGGGGCGACGAAGGCAAGGGCAAAATAACCGATATGCTCGCCAAAGAGGCGGATATTGTCATACGCTTTCAAGGAGGAGCAAACGCCGGGCATACTATCGTAAACGAATACGGTAAGTTCGGTCTTCATCTTCTTCCGTCGGGTGCGTTTAACTCGAATGTTGTAAACATGATAGGCAACGGCGTAGCTCTTGACATACCGGAGCTTTTCGCTGAAATAAAGGACATAACAGGCCGTGGTGTGCCTATGCCGAACATCAAGGTAGCGGAGCGGGCACAGGTGCTCATGCCGTATCATAAGCTGTTCGACCAGTACGAGGAGGAGAGACTCTCCGACCGTCAGTTCGGTTCCACAAAATCGGGTATTGCTCCGTTCTTCTCGGACAAGTTCTCAAAAATCGGTTTCCAGGTATGGGAGCTGTTCGGCGAGGATGAGCTTTATGAGAAAATAAAGAACGTTCTTGAGGTGAAGAACCTTCTTCTGGAGCACGTATACCATAAACCGCTTCTTGATGCGGATGAGCTTTACAAGACGCTTAAGGAATACGCCGAGATGGTTAAGCCGTACGTTATCGATTCGGCTCAGTTCATGCACGAGGCGATAAAATCCGGCAAGAACATTCTGCTTGAAGGTCAGCTTGGTTCCTTAAAGGATCCGGATTTCGGAATATATCCGTTTACGACATCTTCCTCGACGCTTGCGGGCTATGGAGCCTGCGGAGCGGGTATACCGCCGTATGAGATAAAGGAGATAATCACCGTTGTTAAGGCGTACTCCTCTGCTGTAGGAGCCGGCGCCTTTGTAAGCGAGATATTCGGCGAAGAGGCGGACGAGCTTAGAAAACGCGGCGGCGACGGCGGGGAATACGGCGTTACGACCGGCCGTCCCAGAAGAATGGGCTGGTTTGACTGCGTGGCTTCCCGCTATGGCTGTATGGTACAGGGAGCTACTCAGGTGGCGTTTACTGTGCTTGATGTGCTGGGATATTTGGATGAGATACCGGTATGCGTGGGATATGAGGTGGACGGAAAGGTTCTGCGTGATTTCCCCACAACCGATAAGCTCAACAAGGCAAAGCCCGTCCTTAAGGTACTGCCCGGCTGGAAAGAGGATATAAGAGGCATAAAGAAGTATGAGGATCTTCCCGAAAACTGCCGTGCATATATAGAGTTCGTGGAAAAAGAGCTTGAGGTGCCGATTAAGATCGTATCCAACGGCCCCGGACGTGAGGATATTATCTACAGATAAATGAAACAAAAAATTCTCGAGCATTTGCTCATGGCAGACGGCGGCTGCGTTTCCGGAGAGGAAATGAGCCGCTGTCTGGGAATAACCCGCTCGGCTGTGTGGAAGAATATAAACGAGCTGCGCCGTGAGGGCTGGCAGATTGAATCCTCGACAAAGCGGGGATATATGCTGAAAATCCCCGAAGATGCTCTTAGCAGACTGTCGCCGTCAACGGAGTTTGTCGGCCGCAATTTGGTCTGGACGTACAGCTGTGAGTCAACGAACAGCGAGGCGAAAAGGCGCAGCGATATGCCGGAGGGGACTGTATTTGCCGCAGAGGTGCAGACTGCCGGGCGAGGAAGGCTTGGACGAAGCTGGCTGTCGCCGCCAGGAGGCGGGATTTGGATGAGCGTGCTTCTAAAGCCAGAGCTGACACCGCCGGAGGTGGTGCCGGTAACTTTAGCTGCCGGGCTTGCTGCGGCAGAATCGCTTGAGGGCGACATTAAATGGCCGAACGATGTTGTCATAAACGGAAAAAAGGTCTGTGGAATACTCACTGAAATGTCTGCGGAGATGGAGCGTGTAAACTATGCTGTCGTGGGAATAGGCGTAAATGTCAACACGCCGGACTTCCCGCCGGAGCTTTGTGACAAGGCGACCTCTGTCGCAATAGAAACAGGAGTTTCCAAAAACAGGCGCAAACTGGCAGAGGAAATACTTGAGCGGTTCGAGCTGTATTATAAAAAGCTCACAAAAGGCGGTTTTGCGGCAATAAGAGAGGAATACAGACGCAGATGTATCACGATTGGGCGTGAGGTGGCTGTTATAGAACACGGCAGCACGACTCGTGCGTTCGGCGCTGATATAGACGAGAGCGGCGCTTTGGTGATAGAGGATGAACACGGCCGCCGTGCCCTTAATTCGGGCGAGGTTTCGGTGCGTGGGATTTACGGTTACGTATGACGTATACACAGGAAAAGGAGGAGAAAAGCATGAAGAAGAGTTTTAGCGTGCTTCTGGCAATGCTCATAATGATGCTTACGATGACGGCAGTATTTGCAACGGGCGATACACCGGCGGTAACCCCCGGTGCAGGCAGTCCGGCGACAATGGCTCCCGGCGAGGAATCGACTGCTATGGATCCGATAGGTGAAGAGGAGCAGGAGTTCCTTGATAAGGCTTCCCAGGGACAGGTCAGCGATGACGATATAGAAAAAGAACAGCAGCGTCAGGAAGAGGAGCAGGCGGAAAAACAGCAGGCAGCAGAAGAACAGGCCGCACAGCAGCAGGAAGCTGCACAGCAGTCCCAGGAACAGTCCGAGAACGCTCAGACAGGGGATACCGCCGCTGAAGCGGACGGGCAGCAAACAATAAGCGCCGGCGTTTGGGTTGCTATAGGAATATGCGCAGTTGTTGTTATAATAGTAATAATCGGTGCGGTTAGAAAGAAAAACAGCAAATAATTTTGTGCATATCTGCTAAAATTAAACATAAAAATACTTCGTTGGTTCACATAATTTTAAAAAGTGATACAGCGGAGTATTTTTTTCGTGCAAATTAGTTGATTTTGTGATATAATCAATACATTACTGTTATGAAAAATGACGGCAGTTTTTAATACTGCCGAAAAAAAGGGGAGTGACCGAAAAAAATGGTAAAAAAATTTCTTGGATTGGCGATGATGATGACGCTGCTCATCTGCATTTCGGTTCCGGCTTACGCCTCAGACGGTGTGGTTGGGGTTATTGAAACCGTCAACGGTGCAGTGAACAGTGTGGTATGGGGTGTACCGATGCTGATACTGATAATAGGCACCGGCGTATATTTGAGCATCAGGCTTAAATTTTTCCAGATAGTGCGTATAAAGCACGTGTTTTCAAAGACGATAGTAGGGGTGTTCCGCAAAAAGCCGGGCAAGAAGGAGAAGGACAAAAAATCCCTGACACAGTTTCAGGCGATGTCCACGGCTTTGGCGGCAACCATTGGTACCGGCAATATTGCCGGCGTTGCCACAGCTATCACAATGGGCGGTCCTGGAGCCGTGTTCTGGATGTGGGTGTCGGCGTTTTTCGGAATGATGACGAGCTTTTCGGAAAATGTGCTTGGAATCTACTACCGCCGCAAGAACGACAAAGGCGAATGGTCGGGCGGAGCTATGTATTACATAAAGAACGGTCTGCATTGTAAATGGCTTGCAGCGTTGTTTGCGCTTTTCTGCATACTGGCATCGTTCGGTATAGGAAATATGTCGCAGGTAAATTCCATATCAAGCGCAATACAGTCATCATTCCCGATAGAAGCCCTAAATATTAAGCTGTTTGATACAGTGCCGCTTTACGGGCTTATTATCGGCGTTATACTTGCTGTTATAGTTGCGGTTATAGTTCTTGGCGGAGTGCAGAGGATAGGAAAGACGACAGAAAAGATGGTGCCGTTCATGGCGCTTTTGTACATAATCGGTTCGCTTGTGATAATTGCAATGAACTATAAAAATATCCCAGGCGCTTTTGCCGATATTTTCGCAGACGCTTTCGGCTTGAGAGCGGCAGCGGGCGGTTTTGCCGGAGCAGCGGTGAAAAATGCAATGACATGGGGATTAAAGAGGGGCGTTTTCTCGAACGAAGCCGGTCTTGGCTCCTCGGTTATAGTAAACTCCGCCTCAGATACGAAAGAACCTGCCGTACAGGGAATGTGGGGCGTGTTTGAGGTATTCACGGATACGATAGTAGTCTGCACGATGACTGCCCTTGTTGTATTGTGTACAGGAGTTGCGGAAACGACGACGCTTGAAGGCGTGCCGCTTGTATCGGCAGCGTTTACGAGCGGGTTCGGCGGATTTGCAGGGAAATTTGTTGCGGTAGCGATACTGCTGTTTGCCCTTTCAACGATAATCGGCTGGTCGTATTACGGTGAGAAGGCAGTGGAATATATTTTCGGAAACCATGGTGTTGTTGTTTACAAGGTGATATTTGTAATCTTCGTTGTATTCGGAGCTACGATGAATCTCCAGCTGGCATGGGATCTTTCCGATACGTTCAACGGTATGATGGCCATACCGAACCTTATCGGCGTGCTTCTTTTGTCGGGTACGGTTATAAAGGTGACGAAAAACTATATCGACCGGGAAATCCTGAAAAAGCCCGGCATACGTCCGATGTATTCAGCATACGAGGATATACAAAGAGAGCAGGAAATGAAATAAGATATAAAAAATCGGGGATGGGAGTCCTCGATTTTTTTCTACAAAAAAAACAAAGACCTCAAAGATTGGGGTCTTTGTATATTAGGGTATTGGTGGAGCTGAGGAGAATCGAACTCCTGTCCGAAAACAGATCCACCCAAGTTTCTCCGAGCGCAGGCCGCGAAAAACATTCCCTTCGCCAAAACCTCACGGCCGAGGCTATGGCGTCGGTAGTCCCTTGGTCATGGCCGAAGGCGGGACGCTCTCCGGCTCACGTTCACCACTGATGTTATGCCTCAGCCTGCGCCGTGGTAAACGCAGGGGAGACAACGCCGCAATTAGGCAGCGTAAGCTAATTCTGTATCGTTAGCGTTTATATTTAAGTTTGAGCCTTGGTAATGCGGACGGCTCCTCCGCAGCTCGCTTCCCGGGCTTCCCTATCCCCGTCGAAGCCATTGCAGCCCCGTGTACTCTACAGTATACCATAAGTATGCGCTAAAGTCAAGCGGTTTAAAACGTAATTTTATATGAAAAATGTGAAATTTTTGTGAAAAATGTTGCGCAAATGTAAGCGGAAGCAAGGGTTATTTGTATATAATTTTATTCATATAATCTATTGTAAATTGCAGGTATGTATGATATAATTGTAATACGATCTTGCATTGCAGAATGAAACAATGAGGAGGTTTTATTGAGAATGTTAAAAAAACTAATAGCTGCCGCCATTTCAGCGTCAATAGCTATGATGACACTGCCGCAGGTAATGGCGGAGGATGCGGTAAATCCTATGCTCGGCAGCTATCGTGCGCCGCAGATTACAGTAGAGCTTGAGTCGGCTGTTTCCTTGGCTGACAACAGCAGTGAAGCGGAACTTACTGAATATGACAAGGAAAAGACCGCTGAGATTATTTTAGCGGCGATGAAGAGTGGAGCTACAGAAGCAGACGTTGAGGATCTTGGGATAACGGTAAGAGCTGATGAAAACAGCATATATGATTATAACGGTCTTGACCTGGTGATATATGGGCTTTTGACTGAGCATCCGGAGGTATTCCATATTCAGTCATTTGGTTTAAGTTACAGGACATCAGGGGATGGTATTGGTCATATCACTAAAGTGGTATTCTATAAC
>DBQZ01000064.1:1313-9046 GCA_002305435.1 Clostridiales bacterium UBA1381 | reverse complement strand
TAACACATCTATTGTAATCCTACATTCTCAATAACCGTATAGGTTCCGCTGTATGTTTTGCTATTGGTTGTATCGGTAACGGTAATTTCGCCGTCTTTGGCAGCCAACGTTGCATCCACGATCTCAGCATCAGGATAAAGCTCGTCGGCTTCTCCCACGGCAACGACAAGTTCGTCTTCATTTTGAGCGGCTTCAATATCGTTGCGCATAACCGTTCTCATTTTCCATTCGTAATCTTCAATTGCAATTTGATCGGAATTGCAGGCTGAAAGAGAAAAAGCGAATGACAGCATCATAAGTATAGATATAGCTTTTTTCATAATATTCTCACTTTTAATAAATTCCGGATAATTTTATGATATAAAAATTCTATACACATTATACCATTGTGTAACTTCAGTGTCAACATACGTCATAACTGTTGTTTTTTTCTTGTCAAAGGTATTGCAAATACGCAGCATTTATGATAGAATATTCTTAGCAGAAAACCGGATGAGATCCCGGAGAAAGGTGAAATCAATATGGAGAGTGAAGTAAAAGTATTTGAAGCGATAGATAAGCTGGTGTCTTACGGTGTTTTGACGGGGCTTATCAGCAAATCTGACAGTATTTATGTACGCAATCGGCTGCTTACGAAAATGGGGCTTGATTCGTATGAGGAAACAGGGGCAGAATGTAAGACGGTCGAAGAGCTCGACAGTATACTCGATACCTTGCTTGATTATGCCGCTGAAAAAGGCTTGCTTGAGAATAACAGTGTCGTTTACAGGGATATTTTTGATACGGAGCTTATGGATACACTTACACCGTTCCCATCAACGGTAACCGAGAAGTTCTACAGCTTATATGAAAAATCTCCAGTTGACGCTACGAATTATTTCTATAAACTTTCTTGCGATACAAATTACATAAGACGTGGAAGAATAAAGAAAGATGTTAAATGGACGGTAGATTCTGAGTATGGGGAGATAGAAATAACAATAAACCGTTCAAAACCGGAAAAGGATCCCAAAGCTATTGCCGCTGCAAAACTGCAGAAGCAGTCGTCGTATCCGAAATGTCAGCTTTGCGTTGAGAATGAGGGCTACGGCGGCAGGGTAAACCATCCGGCGCGGCAAAACCATAGAATAATTCCGATTGATATATGCGGCGCACAATGGGGATTCCAGTACTCGCCGTACGTATATTATAACGAGCATTGCATTGTGTTTAACTCTGAGCATATCCCAATGATTATTGACAAAAGCGCCTTTGCCAAGCTGCTTGATTTCATAAAACGGTTTAATCATTACATAATAGGCTCAAACGCCGATTTGCCGATTGTTGGAGGTTCTATACTTACCCATGAACATTTCCAGGGCGGCAACCATATATTTGCTATGCACAAGGCAAAAAGTGAGAAATTCTATACGATAGCAGGCTTTGAGGATATAGAAATAAGCCGTCTTGCATGGCCTATGTCTGTTATCCGCTTAAAGGGCGAGGATACACAAAAGCTCATAGACTTAGCAGATAGAATCCTCGTAAGCTGGCGTGCATATACGGATGAGGATGCGTTTATATATGCAGAAACAGACGGAACACCTCACAACACAATAACCCCGATAGCAAGCATGGCGGACGGAAAGTACGTGCTTGACCTTGTACTTAGAAACAACATCACAACGGACGAGCATCCTCTGGGAGTGTATCACCCGCACGCAGAGCTTCATCATATAAAGAAAGAAAATATAGGGCTTATAGAAGTAATGGGACTTGCTGTTCTTCCGTCAAGACTTGTTGAAGAGCTGGCGGCAGTCGCAGATGCTCTTGTAAACGGGAAAGATATGAGTGCGGATGATAATACAAAAGCTCATGCAGAATGGGCTCTGGAAGTAAAGGCGGTTCATCCGGAGCTTAATAAGGATAATGTCGATGATATTCTAAAGGAAGAAGTCGGGAAAGTGTTTGTAAAAGTTCTCGAACATGCCGGAGTATATAAGAGGACTGAGGAAGGCATGGCTTCATTTGATAAATTCATGGCGCAGATATAAAACTGTTATACAAAATTTGGCTTTATGCAGATACTCACAAATATGTGTGGGTATCTGCATTTTTGTTGAGTCAAGGGGATAAACGGGGAGCAAAATGCACAAAATGGTCGTATATTGACAAAAAAGTTTAAAATTTTGTCATAAACCTGTAACATAACTATATTGACTAAAACGGGCGGCGGTGATATAATAGTAACCGTATAAATTCAAATGATATGTGCAAAGCGGAGGAGAATAATGAAATTTAATCTAAAACGGTACTTTCAGGCGCTTGGTGTTTGCGTGCTTGTGATAGTGCTGGGAGTATTGGCAGTTTTTGGATACAATTACGTAGGCGGCATGAGTCTTGGCGATAATGAAGTACCTGAATCCATAACCAAGACGAGCGACGGTAAGATAAACGTTCTCCTCATGGGCGTTGATGTGGAGGGGTATCATACAGACGCAATGATGCTTGTATCCTTTGACACGAGTACAAAAGACGTAAAAATGCTGTCGATACCTCGTGACACACGTATGTATATAGGCTCACGTTATCAGAAGATAAACGCTGCATATGCAATAGGCGGTATGACAGGAAACCTTGCCGGCCCCGAGGGAACTATTGAGGCGGTTACAAGGCTTACAGGGGTGCCGATAAATTACTATATCTCTTTCACATTTGAAGCGATAGAGCATCTGATAGACGAACTGGGCCCGATAGAGTTTACCATACCCGATCTTTACGGGGATGGTGTGGGCATGAACTATACAGACCCCGGACAGGATTTGTATATAAGGCTCCCACCGGGGGATTATGAGTTAAACGGCGAACAGGTTGTATGGCTTTTGCGGTACAGAAAGAATAACGATCCCGACACGCTTGCGGTGACTGACAGTTATCTTGACGGAGACCGCGGCAGAGTGGAGATGCAGCAGCAATTCCTGCAGGCGGTTGTTGACCAGAAGCTAAACGCCGGACTGATAGTAAAGATACCGGCGATATTTAAGGTTCTGTCAAACGAGATAGATACCAACTTCACTGTAAGCGATGTTATAAGCTATGCCGGATATTTAGAGGGATTTACAAGCGACAAGATAGACGCATTTTCTCTGCCCGGAGAAACAAACGATCAAGACTACGGTTCATCGTACTGGATAGCGGATATGGCGGCTGTTCAGCAGATGGTGCGTGAGAAATTCGGGTATTCGGCTGATAATATTACGGTCGGTCCGACTGATGAGGCACCTGTGTGGACGTTTACGCCGCAGCACGGCAATTCCAGCGATGATGACGGCGAAGAGGAAAGCGACGACGAGGCGTAAACTATAAGTAAATCTTATGTAAAAGCATATGATTAAAACAAATCGCTGTGTATAATGCACGGCGATTTTTGTGCAAAATTTTCACAAAAAATAAACTTTTTTTGTAAAAAGCACTTGAAATCATTGTATCTTTGTGATATAATCATATTGTTAGTGTATAATGCCGGACGAAAGAGTGGGTTGACAAAATCCACTCTTTTCTCGTGTTAAGGAGGGACTATATGGCCAATCAGACTGAAATGCTGGTTTTGGAATTATCAGAGCCTGTAGCGGAGAAAATGGGCGTATATGTAGTTGACGTGTCGTACAAAAAGGAAAAGGATGGATGGTTTTTACGGCTGTTCATAGACAAAGAAGGCGGGGTCGGCATAGACGACTGCGAGGCGTTTTCAAAAGCCGTGGAGGAAGAGCTTGACAGGACGGATCCGATACCGAACAATTACTGTCTTGAGGTATCCTCGCCGGGAGTTGAGCGCAAGCTTGTAAAGGATAGAGAATTTTCCTATTATATAGGCAGAGAGGTTGATGTAAAGCTTTATGAGCCTATAGACGGGAAAAAGGAATTTTGCGGGATATTGAAAGACTATGAAGATAAAACAGTCACAATCTCGACAGGGGATACGGATGTAAAGTTTGAAAAGCAGCAGGCGGTATATGTCAAACTGCACTTTGAATGGTAAGGAAAAATCACGAAAAAGAAAGGCTGTGTAGAACAAAATGAACGGAATCAATGAAGAATTTATGAGCGCCTTAGAGGGGCTTTGTGAAGAAAAGAATTTAAGCCCGGAGGTTGTGTTTGACGCATTGGAAGCGGCGCTTGTGGCGGCATACAAGAGGAATTTTGCCTCGGCGCAGAATGTGGATGTTATCATAAACCGCCAGACGGGCGAGGTACACGTGTATGCAAAGAAAGAAGTCGTTGAGAATGACGACGTTTTAGACCCGCAGCAGGAAATATCTATAGATGATGCACGTGAGATGAGCGGAACGTACAACATAGGCGACGTAGTTGATATAGAAGTGACGCCACGTAATTTCGGGCGTATAGCCGCAATGACGGCTCGGCAGGTTGTAACTCAGCGCATACGTGAGGCTGAAAGAGGAATAATCTATTCAGAATTTGCTGAAAAAATGAACAATCTGGTTACAGGTCCTGTTCAGCGGATAGAGAGAGGCAATGTATTTATAGATATTGGGAAAATAGAGGCAATACTTCCGGTGAGCGAGCAGCCGCCGGGAGAGGAATATGAGATACACCAGACTGTAAAATGCTACGTAAGTGATGTTAAAAACGGCGCAAGAGGTACGCAGATACTGCTTTCGAGAACACATCCCGGTTTGGTCAGACGGCTCTTTGAACAGGAAGTTCCCGAGATACAGGAGGGGATTGTTGAGATAAAGTCGGTATCACGTGAGGCTGGTTCCAGAAGCAAGATAGCGGTATATTCCTCGGACAAAAACGTGGATCCGCAAGGTGCGTGCATAGGTCCAAGAGGTGTTCGTGTACAGAATATAGCCGATGAACTGAGAAACGAAAAGATAGATATAGTAAAGTGGAGCGAGGATCCGGCGGAATTTATTGCAGCAAGCTTAAGCCCTGCAAAGGTTTTGTCGGTGAGCATTGATGAAGAGGATAATAGCGCAAGAGTTGTTGTGCCTGAGCATCAATTATCACTGGCAATCGGAAAAGCAGGCCAGAATGTCCGCCTGGCAGCAAGGCTTACGGGCTGGAAGATAGATATAATCTCAGATGTAAAAGCAGCTGAGGAGGAAGAGCTCATGAAGGCTGCACAGGAGCAGGCTGAGGAAGATTTTGAGGAAACAGAAGCAGCAGAAGGAAACGACGCTGAATAAGGAAAGGAAGAACGCAGGATCGTGGGGAAACATATACCGCTGCGTATGTGTGCGGCATGCAGGCAGATGCGCCCGAAGGAAGAGCTTATACGGCTTACCGAAGACGGCGGGGAAATATTGATTGACAATACGAAGAAGATGGGCGGCAGAGGGGTATATATCTGCTGTTGTATTGACTGCGTCCGTCTGGCTAAGAAAAAGAAGGCTTTGCAGAGAATGTTTAAGCGGGCGGTTCCCGACGAGGTGTATCAAATGCTGGAGGAGAAGATTGACGGATAGAGTATTGGCTATGATCGGAATGGCAAAACGTGCCGGCAAAGTTCATACCGGAGAATTTGTTTCGGGACGGGATATAAAAAGCGGCGCAGCGCATCTTGTTATTATTGCCCGGGATGCGTCGGACAACACCAAAAAAGCGGTCGCAGATTCGTGCAGATATTACAATGTGGAATACGTTGAGTACGGTACCCGTGATGAGCTGGGACAGTGTACGGGCGGCGGATATAAAGCGGTGGTTTCGGTTGTGGACAAAAATTTTTCAAAGGCAATTTTAGATAAAATGCGATTATCTTGAGAAAGAAGGAGTGGTCATATGGCAGGATCATTAAAAGTAAGCGAAGTCGCAAAAGAGTTGAAAATCAGCGGTAAGGAAGCTGTTGCCAAGCTGAATGAATACGGTGTGGAAGTAAAGGGGTATGCCAGCATGATAACAGACGAGCAGGCAGGACTGCTGTTCGATATTTTCACACAGCTCCATCAGTCCACAGAGGAGGAGGTAATAGCAGACAAAAAGGCTGCTTTCAAAGCTCTCGAGGCGGAGGAGAAGAAAAAGGCTGCAGAAGAAAAGGCGGCTATGGAGAAAGCCGAAGAAGAGAAAGCTGAAATAAAAGAGAATACAAAACAGGAAAAGCCGCCGGTGCAGAAGAAAAAGGATCAGCCGCAAAAGGATACGAAAAAGCCGGCAGAAAAACCTGCTGCAAAAAAAGAGACGGCAACCGCTCCGGCAAAAAAAGAGGAGCAGAAACCCGCTCACAGACAGCAGGAAGTTCCGGCTGCCAAAGCTCAGGGCGAGCAGCATGACAAGCGCAGGAAGAATAAGCAGCCGCAGAAGAAAAAATCCGGTCAGCGTGTGGATCTGTCCTCTATAGCGACTTCCGAGCCGTCAGAATCCGTAGTTGTAAACACAAGCGAAAGAAAACGTTACGTTGATACGAGAACATCTACCGTAGAGATAGATAAAATCGAAAAGAGAGAGCGTATAGAAGAGATGGTTGCGCCGGATAATAACAGATATGAGGGCGGCCGTAAGAAAAACGCTAAAAAGCAGCGTCAGCAGAAGCAGGAAAACATCAAAAACGCTCAGAAGAATGTTAAAGGTAAAAAACAGCAGAAGGTAAAACCGCAGCCGGTCGTTATATCGGAAATAGAAGTACCCGATACAATAACCGTAGCGGAGCTTGCGCAGAAGATGGGCAAGACGGCTGCTGAGGTTGTAAAGAAGCTGATGATGCTCGGCGTTATGGCGACGATGAATCAGGCGATAGATTTCGATACCGCAGAGCTTATCGGTCTGGAGTTCGGCATCACCGTCAACAAGGAGATAATCAAGACGAAAGAGGATCTTCTCTTTGAGGAGCTTGAGTTTGAGGATAAGCCTGAAGATTTGGTTCCTCGTCCGCCGGTAGTTGTTGTTATGGGTCACGTTGACCACGGTAAGACATCGCTTTTGGATGCTATCCGTGATACGAGCGTTACTTCCACTGAAGCGGGTGGCATTACCCAGCACATAGGCGCTTACAGTGTACGTCTGGGAGACAGGGATATAACGTTCCTCGACACACCCGGCCATGAAGCGTTTACAACAATGCGTGCAAGAGGCGCACAGGTAACGGACGTTGCCATACTGGTAGTTGCTGCCGACGACGGTGTAATGCCGCAGACGGTAGAGGCGATAAATCACGCAAAGGCTGCCGGAGTTACTATAGTTGTTGCGATAAACAAGATAGATAAGGAAGGAGCTAATCCCGACAGAGTAAAGCAGGCTCTGATGGAATACGAGCTTGTTCCCGAAGAATGGGGCGGCGATACAGTTTGCGTGGAAATATCCGCTAAAAAGCGCATAAATATAGACGGCCTTTTAGAGATGGTACTTCTTGTAGCCGATATGCAGGAGCTGAAAGCTAATCCCAATAGGGCGGCTTCTGGTGTAGTTATCGAAGCCCAGATAGACAAGGGCAGAGGTCCGGTGGCTACAGTGCTTGTCCAGAACGGTACGCTGCATACCGGGGATATTGTTATCGCCGGAACGGCTGTCGGCCATGTAAGGGCGATGGTAAACGATAAGGGCAGACGTGTAAAAACTGCTATCCCCTCAACGCCTGTAGAAATACAGGGACTTTCGGAAACGCCGTCAGGCGGAGATAAGTTCTACGTAGTAGAAAACGAAAAACTCGCCCGTGATGTAGCGGCACAGAGAAAGCAGGAACAGCAGGAGACGAAGTTCAATCAGGTGGTAAAGGTATCGCTTGACAACCTCTTTAG
>DBQZ01000064.1:0-1231 GCA_002305435.1 Clostridiales bacterium UBA1381 | reverse complement strand
GAAGCTGCTGCTAAACAGCAGGAGGTAGATATACGGCTCTACCGTGTAATCTATCAGGCGATAGAAGAAATTGAAGCGGCTATGAAGGGTATGCTTGATCCGGAGTTCAAAGAGGTAGTACTCGGCAAGGCGGAGGTGCGCCAGACGTTCAAGGTATCGGGCGTTGGTACGATTGCCGGCTGCTATGTGACGAACGGAGAAATAAGAAGAAATGCACAGATAAGGCTTGTGCGTGACGGTATCGTTGTGCATGAGGGCGTTATAGACAGCCTGAGGAGATTTAAGGACGATGTGAAAGATGTATCCGAGGGCTACGAGTGCGGTATAGGTATTGAGCGGTTTAACGATGTTAAGGACGGCGATGTTATAGAATGCTTCATCATGGAGCAGATAGAACGCTAAGACCGCTGTTTGTCTGCCGCATTAGAGAAAGGCAGGACTTATATGGCAAGAATTGATAAAATAAACACCGAGGTTCAGCGTGAGCTGAGTGCAGTTATACGTGAGCTTAAGGATTCACGTATACCGATGATGACAAGCGTCGTTGCGGTTCATGTTACAAGCGATTTGCGCTATGCAAAGGCATATATCAGCGTTATGGGCGATGAAGCTGTGCAGAAAAAGGCGCTTGAGGGCTTAAAAAGCGCAGCCGGGTTTGTTAGACGGGAAATGGGAAAGCGTATGGATCTTCGGTATACGCCGGAGTTTGTGTTTGAGCTTGACCATTCCCTCGAACACGGTGCGCATATAAACGAGCTTTTGAAAAAGCATCACAGCGAGCAGGGAGAATGATCGTGGACAGGATAATAGAAAAAATTCTCTCTTCAAGTTCGGCCGCAATCCTTGCACATGACAGCGAGGATGCGGACGCACTTTGCTCTGCGCTGGCAATGGAAGAAGCGCTTAAATCCTTAGGCAAAGACGCATATGTATACTTAAGCGAGGAGCCGGAGCAAAGGCTAAGGTTCCTAAAAGACGGAATGACGCCATTTGACGGCAGCTATTCTTCAAAGCATGATATTTGTATTTGCCTTGACTGCGGCGATAAAAAGCGTTTGGGAAAACGTGCGGTGATTTTCGAGAACTGCCCGTCTACGGTGAACATTGACCACCATATCACAAACGAGCGGTTCGCCGATGAAAATTACGTGGACGGCAACGCTTCGGCGACGGCTGAGATACTGTGGACGCTGTTTGAAAAGATGGGCGTTTGCGTAAGCCGGAAAATGGC
>DBQZ01000014.1:7016-7273 GCA_002305435.1 Clostridiales bacterium UBA1381 | reverse complement strand
GCAAACCTCTTGAAGGGCGGCCTTGTATACGCCAACAAAATAACAACGGTAAGCTCCACATATGCGTGGGAAATAACCACGCCGGAATACGGCGAGGGGCTTGACAAGCTGCTTGCCGCAAGAAGGAACGACCTTTCGGGTATCGTAAACGGTATTTCCTACACCGACTGGAATCCTGAGACAGACGATATGATCTACGCTAAGTATTCTCTAAAGGATGTAAACGAGAAGAAGCGTGAGAACAAGATGGCTCTGCA
>DBQZ01000014.1:2121-7003 GCA_002305435.1 Clostridiales bacterium UBA1381 | reverse complement strand
GTTGCCTACGTTCTGGAACAGCTGTGCCAGAGTCGAGTTCAGCTTGTGGTTCTTGGTACGGGCGATGAAAAATATGAAAACCTCTTCCGTCATTATGCGTGGAAGTATCCCGATAAGGTGTCGGCGCAGATATATTTCTCAAACGAGATGTCGCATAAGATATATGCTGCCTCGGATGCGTTCTTGATGCCGTCGAGATTTGAGCCGTGCGGACTTTCGCAGCTCATCAGCTTCCGTTACGGAACAGTGCCCATCGTAAGAGAGACCGGCGGCCTTAAGGACACAGTATGGTCGTACAACGAATTTACGGGCGAGGGTACAGGATTTTCATTTAAAAACTACAATGCCGGCGAGATGCTCAATATAATCTGGTATGCTATGCAGGTGTTCTACGATAAGAAGGATGCCTGGAACGGTCTTATAAAGACTGGCATGGAATCAGATTTCTCGTGGAATATATCGGCCAACAAGTACATTGAACTGTACAAGGAAATGACCGGTATCTACGAATGGGCTCCGCTGGAGAAAAAAAAACCTCTGACGTCTGAAGCTGAGGCTTCTGAGCCCGAAAAAACGGCCGAACCGGAGGAGGATCCGTCCTTTGAGGAAACAATCGCAGCAGCTGCGGAGAAGTCAACTCAGGCGATAGTTGAGGAAGTAAAGGAAAAAGAGGCAAGAAAAGCGGAAACGGCTGCCATTCGCTCCGGCAAAACTGCCGCAGCGGAGGAAAAACCGAAAAAGACCCGCACAACTGCCAAAAAGACATCCTCGACTAAGAAAACAGCTGCAAAAACACAGACGACAGCCAAGGCAAAAGCCGTTTCGGAAGAAAAAGCAACAAAAGAAACGGCTGCAAAATCGGCAGAAAAACCGGCTGCGAAAAAGCCGGCACGGTCGAGAAAGAGTGCTTCGGCCGCCGAAAAAGAGGCGGATAAAGCCGAAAAATAAGCTTCGGCCAAATTTAATTTAAAGAAGGGAATGGATATAATGCCGGAAATCACTAAAACGGTTTCAGCAGCAAAGAAGCTTACTCCTAAGGAGGAGGCTTTAAGGAAGGAAATCATCGGAAAGGTCAACAGACATTTCGGTAAGGTTATGGAGGAGGCCACTCCGCACATGATCTATACTGCCTGCGCCTTGACAGCCAGAGACAGGATAATGGAGAAATGGGCTGTTTCGCATCAGGAGGTAAAGGAAGAGGGCTCCAAGAAGCTTTATTACCTTTCATTCGAGTTCCTGATGGGACGTTTGCTCACGACCAATATCTTAAATCTTATGCAGACGAAGGAATATGTGAACGTACTGGAATCACTCGGCTACAGCCTCAAGGATGTGGCGGAGCTTGAGAACGATGCAGGTTTGGGTAACGGCGGTCTGGGAAGACTTGCTGCCTGCTTCATCGATTCACTGACAACGATGGATTTGCCGGCTTACGGCTGCACGATCCGTTATGAGTACGGTCTGTTTAAGCAGAAAATAGTTGACGGCTATCAGATAGAGCTGCCCGACCCCTGGCTTGAAAACGGAAACGCTTGGGAAATTGCGCGTCCGGAGGAGACAGTAGAGGTAAAATTCGGCGGACAGGTTTATACCGACTGGCATGAGGGAAGATTCAGCTTCCGCTATGAAAATTCGCACACAATACTGGCTATGCCGTATGACGTGCCGCTTTGCGGATACGATTCAAAAATCGTAAACAAGCTCAGACTGTGGAGCGCAAAATCCCCCAACCGCATGAACATGAAAGAGTTTAACAGCGGTAACTATGTCAGAGCGGTCGAGGAAAGAGAGCTTGCAGAGGTAATATCCGGCGTTCTTTATCCTGAGGATAACCATACAGAGGGTAAGGAGCTGCGCTTAAAGCAGCAGTACTTCCTCGTATCGGCTACATTGCAGTGGATACTCAAGGATTTCAAGCACAGATACGGCAATAAGTTAAATCTTCTGCCGGATAAGATAGTTATCCACATAAACGACACACATCCGACTCTGGCAATCCCCGAGATGATGCGTTTGCTCATGGACGAGGAAGGCATGGGCTGGGACGACGCATGGGAGATAGTAACGAAAATATTCGCTTACACGAACCATACGGTAATGGCAGAGGCTTTGGAAAAGTGGCCGGTTGATATGTTTAACCGTGTTCTGCCGAGAATATACATGATCGTTCAGGAAATAAACAGACGTCTTATGGAAAGACTGAACATTGTTTACCCCAACGATCCGAAAAAGCACGAATACATGGCAGTTATCGCAAACGGACAGGTGTTCATGGCAAATCTCTGTCTTGCAAGCTGTTTTGCGGTAAACGGCGTTGCAAAGCTTCATACGGAGATACTCAAGAGAGATATTTTCGCAGATTACTACCGTCTTGATCCGTCAAGATTCCATGCTATTACAAACGGCATAACGTTCCGCCGCTGGATATGCAACTGTAACCCTGAGCTTGCAGACCTTATCTCCTCAAAGATAGGCACAGAGTGGATAAAGGATTACAACCAGCTGTCCGGTATCCGTAAATATGCAAAGGATAAGGATTTCCAGAAGCGGTTTGATGAGATAAAGAGAAACAACAAGGTACGCTTGGCTGCATATATAAAGGAACACAACCATATAGATGTTAATCCGGATTCGATTTTTGACGTACAGTGCAAGCGTTTGCACGAGTATAAGCGTCAGCTGATGAATATACTTCATGTTATGGCTGAGTATAATAAGCTCGTATCGGATCGGAAGTATTTCGAGGAGTATTATCCCAAGACATACATCTTTGCTGCAAAGGCTGCTCCGGGATACGTTCGTGCAAAGCTCATTATCAAGCTGATAAATACAGTGGCTGATAAGGTAAACAACGATCCGAGAGTTGCTGGAAAACTGCAGGTAGTATTCCTTGAAAACTATTCTGTATCTATCGCTGAGAAGCTGATAATTGCAGCTGATATTTCTGAGCAAATATCAACAGCCGGCAAGGAAGCATCCGGTACAGGCAACATGAAGTTCATGCTCAACGGCGCTGTTACAATCGGTACGCTTGACGGAGCTAATGTTGAGATGCTCGAGCAGGTGGGCGAGGATAATATCTACATCTTTGGTCTTAAGGAAGAAGAAGTAGCAGCAAGAGTACAGTATCCGGGTACCGATGAGGTAAAGGATATATATGCAGAAAACGGCGCATTAAGACAGGTGCTCGATCAGCTTATTGACGGTTCGCTGATAGAGGGCAATCATCAGATGTTCCGTGACCTGTATCAGACGCTGCTGTTCGGCGATTACGGTCATCCTGATACCTATATGGTATTGCGTGATTTTGAGGATTACACAAGCACGCAGGAGAGAATATCCAAGGATTATCAGAACAGGGAAAAGTGGCTGGAGATGGCGATAATGAACACCGCTTCAGCTGGATTCTTCTCAAGTGACAGAACAATCGGCGAATACAACGATAAGATCTGGCATTTGGAGCCGATCGAATAATCGAGAACTTATATCCATCGGAACGTCTGCTGCCGGTGCGGCAGACGTTCCCTTTTTCAATTTCAGACGGGGGAATTTAAAGAATGATGACAACGATAGATTTGGAGCACAATTCCAGGGAAAGGTTCTACCGTAAGCCGTTTGGCGCTGTCACCTGTGGTACGTCAATACGTCTGCGGCTGGCGGTAAGCGGTTTTGGGATACCGGCGGCGGTGCGGCTTGTGTATACCGTAGACGGCAAGGAACCGGTGAAGAAGAATATGCCCTATCTGTTCACACTGGGAAGAAATAACGTCTATAATATACGTATCTCGGTGCCGGAAGAGCCGTGCCTGATTTGGTACTACTTCGAGGTAGTAACAGATGCCGGCGTTGTTTACTACGGCAACAACCGCAAAAACTGGGGCGGTGTCGGTGAAATGAGCTTCCATATGCCCGACCATGCCTTCCAGATCACGGTTTATAAGGAGGGGTATAAAACCCCTGAATGGTTCCAAAAGAGCGTTGTGTATCAGATATTCCCCGACCGTTTTTATAACGGCAACGAGGACGGCTCGTTCTTGGGTGACAGGGAAGATATAATAAAGAGGAATTGGGGCGATATGCCCTATTATAAGGCGGAGCAGTTCGGCGGAGAGTATTTGGCAAATGATTTCTTCGGCGGCAACTTAAAAGGAATAATGAAGAAGCTGCCGTACTTAAAGGATTTGGGAATTTCCGTGATATACTTAAATCCCATATTCCGTGCTTATTCCAATCACCGCTATGATACCGGCAGCTATGAAGAGATAGACCCGATGCTCGGTACAGAGGAAGATTTCAAGAAACTGTGCAGCGCTGCGGAGGAAATGGGTATACGCATAATCCTTGACGGCGTATTTAACCACACCGGCAGCGACAGTATGTACTTCAATAAAAAAGGAACGTATGACAGCGTAGGCGCTTATCAGTCGAAAGATTCCCCGTATTATAGCTGGTACCGCTTCTTTGACTATCCGGAAAAGTATGAATCTTGGTGGGGAATGACGACTCTGCCGCAGGTGGAGGAGAAGGATGAGGAATACAGGGACTATATCCTCCACAGGCATGACGCTATAGTAAAGCGCTGGCTGCGTGCCGGGGCTTCGGGCTGGCGTTTGGACGTAGTTGACGAGCTGCCGGACTTCTTTGTAAAGGAGCTTCGGGGCGAGGTCAAGCAGGAAAAAGAGGACGCTGTAATTATCGGCGAGGTCTGGGAGGATGCGTCGAATAAGATGGCTTACGGCGAAAGACGGCAGTACTTTATGGGCGATGAGCTGGACGGCGTAATGAATTACCCGATGCGTACGGCAATAGTGAGCGCAGTTCTTGGCCATATTGACGCTAAGGAGCTTAGCGAAACGCTGTACTCTCTTAAAGAGAATTATCC
>DBQZ01000014.1:0-1985 GCA_002305435.1 Clostridiales bacterium UBA1381 | reverse complement strand
CGTGATGAATATATATTCACCCTCTACAAGCGAATGATAAAGCTGAGAAATTCTTCGCCGGCATTTACAAAGGGCGAATTTGAAAGCGTGTATACGATAGGCCGTGTGTACGGCTTTGTCAGATACTATATTGACGAGGAAGAGGGTATCTGCGACAAGTACGTTATGGTGGCAAATATAGGCACGAATGCCGAGCGGATACGGCTTGACGTTGCCAAGTTCGGCATCTATCGTATGCGTGAGGTGAGTACGCTTGAGGACGTCGTCGTTGACAGTGAGGACGGTATATACTTCATAGACGTGCCGCAGAGGTTTATAAAAATATTCTGTGCAGAGGACGATATTCCCGAGGAAGATATGATGGAGGATGAGGCGGAATAAAGAGTTAATTTTTCGTTAAGTTTGGGAAAAACAGTTGCAATTTTTCAGCGCATATGGTATAATAAAATTGCAAAATCTAAAGAAAGAGGATGATAAAAATGAAAATTGCATTGATAAACGAAAACAGCCAGGCTGCTAAAAACAGCATCATCGTTGATACTTTGAAGAAGGTTGCAGAACCTCTCGGACACGAGGTGTTCAACTATGGTATGTATACAGCAGAGGATGAGGCTCAGCTGACATACGTACAGATAGGCATACTTGCAGCAATTCTTTTGAACTCCGGCGCTGCTGATCTGGTTATCACAGGCTGCGGAACCGGCGAGGGCGCTTGCCTTGCCTGCAACGCATTCCCGGGCGTACTTTGCGGACACGTTGTTGACCCGACAGACGCTTATCAGTTCACACAGGTAAATAACGGCAACGCTATAGCTCTTCCGTTCGCTAAGGGCTGGGGCTGGGGCGCAGAGCTTAACCTCCAGTATGTATTCGAGAAGCTGTTTGTTGAAGAGTGGGGCGGCGGCTATCCTAAGGAGAGAGCTGTTCCCGAGCAGAGAAATGCTAAGATACTCAACGAGGTTAAGAAAGTAACTCACAGAGACCTCCTCGACATTCTTCCCAACCTTGATCAGGATCTTGTAAAGGGTGCTGTTGCGGGTGAGAAGTTCAGCGAGCTGTTCTTCGCTAACTGCAAGTGCGACAAGATCGCAGAATATGTAAAGTCCATTCTGTAAGAAATAAGAGGACGCTGCCCGAGAAAATCGAGCAGCGTCTTTTTTATACGAATTTTTACTGTATAAGCTCTCGGAGATGGTCTGTGAATATCCCACGTACAGCCTCCTTTTCGCCAAGTCCATGTATTATGCAGTCCACATGGAAGCCGTGGCTTTGCAGTATGGATTTCCATGAATCGGGCGCTTCGCCTGCCATATCCTCAGCAGCGTGAACACCGGCAGTCAGCGTAAGAGGATGCAGCTGCACACGGCTTATACCGGCAGCGGAAAGCTCCGGACAGACGGTGTTAATAGTGCGCTGCCCTTCGACGGTGGCGACGAAAAAGCGGGGAGAAATCCTGTTTAGCGCAGTTTCGAGCTTATCATAGACAGTATCTGATCTGTGTTCGGTACCATGTCCCATGAAAATGCAGGCCGTATCCTCTGGACAGCAAATATCCGACGTAACCGCACGTGCGATGCTGTCAAAATCGGCTTCCGTCCAAAGCAGGGCATGGCCGCAGCGCAGCTCCTTAAATCGATTAGAGTATTCCCCGGCTGTACGTACCATATCGTCGTATTCAAAACCTTCGATTATGTACGTCGGCTGCAGCAGTACTTTTGAGAACCCCTCAAGGGACAGTTTATCCAGGGCTTCGGGAAGGCTGTCCGCATATATGCTGCGTTTTTCCAATATGCGCCGTATGGTGGGGCTTGTAAATGCCCGCCGGATTTCATATCCGCAAAAGGCTGAGGCAAATTCATCCTCCATAGATTCTATCGACTTCATACCTTCAGGCCGTGATGTACCGAAACTGACGGCAAGTATCGCTTTTTTATCGTTGTTTAATTCCATAGTAAGCTTCACCTCGGATAATAATATACCATGAT
>DBQZ01000002.1 GCA_002305435.1 Clostridiales bacterium UBA1381 | reverse complement strand
CCTGCGGAATTGATAATCTTTATCTCGGGATATTTCTCCCGTATAGCCTTGTGGAACAGCGGATAACGGCGGAAGAATCCCTCCCCCGCTTCCTCATTGCCTATGCCGATATACTCAAGCCCGAACGGTTCCGGATGTCCCAGCTGTGCACGAACGGCTCCCCAGCGTGTATCGACGCTGCCGTTTGCAAACTCTATCAGGTCGAGGGCGTCGTCCACCCATTCCTGCATACGGCACATCGGCGCTCCCTGCCCCGAATGAGGGTTATATCCGGCAGGAAGTATCGGCACCGGCTTTGCGCCTATATCCTCACAGAAAAGGAAGTATTCATAGTAACCCAAGCCGAGCGTCTGGTTATACGCCCAGTTGCTGCGGCGGGCAGGACGATCCTCAACCGGGCCGAGCGTCTTTTTCCAGCGGTACATTGAATCACGGTCATTATCGTCAAGCGACCCGTCATGTATGAGACAGCCGCCCGGAAAACGCATGAACTTCGGCTTAAGCTCCGCTAAAAGCTCAGCAATATCACGGCGCAGCCCGTTTTCCCTTCCACGGAAGGTGTCTTTCGGGAACAGCGATATGAAGTCGAACGATACGCACGACGGCGCAGGTGATGTCAGCGTAAGCCGTGCTGCATTATCCGTCGTATCGGGGGAAAGCTCCAGGCTGTATTTTGCCCAGTCTCCTCCTTCTATCGTTATGCTGCCACGAGCATAAACCTCTCCGTTTACGCCTGTGATTGATACGAGATATTCAGCCGGAGTATCGGTGTTGTTCTTCGCACGGCAGACAAACTCGTACTTCTTGCCTCTCTCGGCAAAAATGCCGGTGTTGTAGCCCGTGTTCATAAAACCGGCACGGCTGCCGGCCTCCAGCACCTCGACCGTTAAACAATGCGGGTTCCCCGCAGACGGCCCCTCTGCCGTAACCGCCCACGATACCTCTGCTCCGCCCTCTTCTATCAGCCTCCACGCTGTTAAGGGACGGTTTGACGGATTGTCTATCGGAGAAAACTCGAACGAACGGTTCTGCACCATCTCCGCATAAAGGCCGCCGTCTGCTGCATGGTTGATGTCCTCGAAAAATATCCCGAAAAGATCGCCAAGCTCGCACGTCTTTTTTTCGGGAAAAAGCGAAATCTTTCTCATAATGAATTTCTGCCTTTCTGTAATATTTTTATTTTACCGCTGTATTATACACTAGCCATACCCGGATGTAAATAACCTTATTTTGATGAAAACCATAATCTGCGCATATGAAACCCGCCCCATTTTTCGGCGGATTTTTCCGCCAAAGAAAAAAACGGAAACCGCTTCATGGCTCCCGCATTTTCTTATTTTATTAGAAAGAGAGATATTACGTACATAATACCACAACAATCCCTCTTTTTCCACTCAGCTTTTGCTATGTATCGCAAAAATCGTTCAATTCTTGCTCTCAAGGTTCGCCCGAATCTTATCGGTTATATCATAAAAGGCGGCGATCTCCTCTTCGGTAAGCCCCTTTGTCGCCATTTCGTCAATGTGGCGCATATGCTTGTCTATCAGCTCAAATGTCGCCATCGCTTTATCGGTGAGGATTATTTTCTTCATCCGCCCATCCCCAGAAATCGGCACACGTGTTAAAAGCCCGTTTTTCTCCATCAGCTTCAGGATGCCGGTAGCCGTGGAACGTCGTATCTTAAACTCCCGCTCAATATCCCGCTGGAACACATCCCGCCCCTGTTCAAGGTTGCCGCAGACAAAGCCGATAATCGCCCCGTGCATACCGGTCATCCCCGATACCGCAACGTCCGACAAATCGTCTATGCGGCGGCGGATTATATTCGACAGTGAACGTATTGTAAAACTGACGGTTCTTTTTCTGTGCATTTTATGCCTCCTTTTGGTTCTTTAGCACATCGGGATATATTGTTTAAAAAATTAGTTTCCTAATAATATTATAGTGTATTCATGCCGTTTTGTCAAGAGGGGAAATTTGCGGCGCAAAAAAGGAAGCCGCCCACTAAGGACGGCTCCCCAAAAGCCTGAATTTTAGCCGATAGCTGCAAGAAGTCTTGAAAGCATTGTAGCTGCCTGACCTCTTGTTGCTCCTGATGCCGGTTCAAACGTTGTGTCTGTGATACCTGTAACGATACCGAGCTTAACTGCTCCTGCAACGTCCTCAACTGCCCATGCGCTTATCTGATCCTTATCGGTGAACTGATCTACAGAACCGCCGGATACGTCTATGCCCTTGGATACGGCTGCGTTCGTTACCATTGACGCCATTTCCTCACGGTTGATGGGATCGTCAACGTTCATAACGATATTCGAGTCGATAAGACCTGCAGCAGTTGCAGCTTCAACTGCCGGAGCCGACCAATGCTCGCCCTCTGCCTGTGCTCTGAGCTCAAGACCGAGCGCCTTTGCGATAAGCTGTGTGAACTGACCCTTCGTTACTGCCGAATCCGGCTCGTAAGTTGTCTCAGTCATACCGTTTACTATACCTGCGTTGTACATCTCAAGTACGTAATCCTTAGCCCAGTGACCTTCAATATCGGTGAACGGATTATCATCTGTTGACGGTGTTTCAGGTCTGTCAACGCCTGTGTCAGCCGGAAGCGCTGATGCGTCGAATGCAGCCTCTGTGTAGTTGTTTGCTACAAGAGCTACGTTAGCTGCGGGCTGGGTTGTGTACGGCGAATCAGCTATCTTGTCGTTCATGTACCAGCCAATGTGAGGCGGCTGGTTGTAGCAG
>DBQZ01000129.1 GCA_002305435.1 Clostridiales bacterium UBA1381 | reverse complement strand
GTTATTTATGTTACACTGTATACAAATAACCGATTCGGTTATTTGAAGGAGCAGAATAGTAATGGAAAAATTTTTAGCGCTTTCACAGGAGAAACAGGCAACAATCCGTAATGCGGCGCTTGCCTGTTTCGCAAGACATGGATATGAAAAAACGTCAATCAATGGTATTGCGGTAGCGGCAGGTATCTCAAAGGCGTCTATATTCCAGTATTTTGGAAATAAGCAGACACTTTACCAGTATTTATTTGATTACTGCGCTGCCCAAATGAAGCAAGCCTATAACACGAGTGCATTGGAGGAAACTACGGATTTCTTTGACCGTGTATGGGAAGCCAGCGTTATGAAAGTGGAAATCTTAAAAAAGCACCCGCATATTGCGTCGTTTATTGCAAGTGTGGCAGTGGAACCAACGCCTGAATTGAAAAGTGCCATATTTTCAGAAGCAAATGAAAAATATATCGCATCGCTTGTTCTGCATGAGCGGGATTATAAAAAATTCAGACACCCGGAGGATGCAGAATTAGTGTTTCAGATGCTTATGATGCTTGCAAAGGGTATGTCCGTTCAGTTGGAAAGTGGAGTGGATTATGACAGCATGATGAAAGAGTTTCGAAACATCCTAGATATGTTGAAACACAACTTTTACAAGGAGGAATATTTGCCATGAGCAAGCCGGTAATTGTCCTAAACGAACTTACAAAAAGCTATGGAAAACATCGAGGAATTGAAAACATTAGCTTTACTGTTGAACAAGGCGAGGTTTTCGGCTTTATTGGCCCCAATGGAGCAGGAAAATCTACCACAATCCGTACTCTAATGGGCCTGCTGAAACCCTCCAACGGAGGAGCCTCTATCTTTGGGTTAGATTGTAGTCGGGAGCCCGCCCGTATCGCAAAGGATGTGGGGTATCTTCCCAGCGAAAACTGTTACTACAACAATATGAAAGTAAAAGAAATGCTTTTCTACACAGCAGAACTCTATGGTGTGAATGCCCACAGCCGGATGGAAGAATTAGCGGAGCGGTTGAATTTAGACTTATCCAGGCGAATTGGCGATTTGTCTTTAGGGAACAAGAAAAAAGTTGGCATTGTGTCGGCTCTGTTACCCTCTCCGAAGTTGCTGATTATGGACGAGCCTACCAGTGGCCTTGACCCGCTCATCCAGCAGGCTTTCTATGATATTCTGAAAGAAGAAAACAAACGAGGTGTGACCATTTTTCTGTCCTCCCACGTTTTGAGTGAGGTGCAAAGACTTTGTGACCGTGTAGCCATTCTGCGGGAGGGGAAGCTGATCAGTGTTCAATCCATGAAGGAACTGCGGGAAAACGGATACAAGAAAATCTCGCTGACAGCAAAAAGCGCCATTCCAGAGGATTTCTTTTCTGTTCCCGGTACGGCTAATTTAGAGTGGGACAAGAGCAAGACTTCTGTATCCTTTATGTTCAGCGGACCAGTTATGATGATTATGAACCAGCTTCATCGGCTGGAGCTGGAGGATATTTTAATTGAGGAACCGTCATTGGAAGAAGTATTCCTCCACTACTACGAATAGGAGGTCGTTATGTTGATTTTTCGATTTGAATGGAAACGAAAACGAAAATATATTCTGATTTGGGCCGCAACTCTTGCGGTCTGTATCTTCTCCATGACGCCAGTGTATTATGGCATGATTGAAACGGTGGAAACTTTGCCTGTGGAATTTACACAGGGAGGCTTTTTTGAAACGGTTGGTATTTCTCTGGAGCTATTGATGGAGCCACTTGGTATGTACTCGTTCCTCACAGGCTTTTTTATGGTTGCAGGGGGGATTTTCGGGATGCACTTGGGGCTGTCGTTACATACAGAAGAGTGTACGGGAAATACGGCTGAATACTTATACACAAAGCCTTGTGGACGGAAACAGATTTATATGGGAAAGCTGCTATGTGCGCTTGCCGGAATATGTGTAACAGGGATTTTTTATCTGGCGACTTCATTTCTAACGATGACTCTGTTCCGTTTCGGATTTCCCATCGGGGAATTTTTCTTGGTGGCAGGTTCGTTTATTCTCATCTCCCTCTTTTTTGCACTATTGGGACTGATGGTTGGAATATTTCACCCCAATAATCGTTCCCCACTTCTGACAGCCGGATTGGTTGTGTTTGTGGAATATTGTATCACTTCTTTTTCGAGGACTGTCAATATCCGGGCAATCGGCTTTTTATCGCCGTTTTCTTTTTTCAGTCCAGCGGAAATCCACAATGCTGGAACTTATTCATGGGACTATATGCTCTGGTATCTGCTCCTGCTGTTTGGGTTTGCGCTGCTGGCATACTGGAAAATCTTGAAGCGGGATATTGCGTTGGCTGTGTAAAGGAGGAAACGAATGAAGGCGTTAGTGAAAAACGAGCTGCGCTTAACAAGAAAACTACTGCTGATCTGGATGGGAATTGTCTTGATTTTGTGTGGCTTCGCTTACTTTGAGTATTTGTCACTAAAGGAAAGCCTCAATGAGCTGACAGGGCTAATATCGAATTTTCCGAAAATTCTGAAAGCTATGTTTGGTGTGAGCGGTGATCTGACTTCTGCTTTGGGCTGGTATGGCTGTATGTATTATTGGGTCACGATGCTAACCAACAGCTATGCGGTCTATCTCGGTGTTTCGTGTGTAGCGAAAGAACAGGCGCAGGGAACGGCAGAATATCTATTTACAAAACCAGTGGGTCGCAACAAGGTTGTCTGTGCCAAAGCAGTTGCCTGTGTATGTAATTTGCTTGCACTTGCGGTATTCAGCGGGTTATGTAATTATTTTACCGCCATTTTACCGCTAGGCGGTTTAGAGCAAAGAAACGCTGCTTTTACCACCACATTGGGCCTGTTTTTGACAGGGTTGACTTTGTTTGCAATCACGCTTCTGGCCTCCAGCCTGACGAGAACCTATAAAGGGGCTGTTCGGATAGGCGCGGGAATATTATTGCTCTTTTATGGCATCAGCATCACCGCCGAATATCTTGAAGCTCCAATGCTGTACTGCTTAACGCCATTAAAATTCTTCGATGTTTACACAGTGGCAATAAGTGGAATACAGTTTTCGTTCTTCCTATTGGCTATGATAATTGCGATTGGTTCTGTTATCACAGCTCAAAAAGTTTGGACGCTCAGGGAAATTTGAAATGAACGATATGGATAGCTTCGAGTGGCTGCTATGTCCTGTCTGTAACAGTAAAACTCGTATCAAGCTGCGGTTAGATACTGAGCTGAAAAACTTTCCTTTGTTTTGTCCTAAATGCAAACAAGAAACTTTAATCAGCGTAGAAAAATTTAAGATTTTAGTTATCACAGAGCCAGACGCACAGACGCAGAGCCGATAACCCGTTAGCCCTCAGGCGCGGATTATCGGCTCTTTTGTTTTCGGCGGCTGTCAATTAAAGCCGCCGCGTTATACGACGACTTTATGAGGAACACGGCGGTTTCCGAGGAGGGATCGTCGTGTTCATTTTGCTTTTTCATAGTACGCATGATCTTCACCAGCTAAAAAAAGCGTAGCTCCCCCTCCGGGCAAGTCCGGCATTGGACGCGAAATTTGCCAGTACATTAAGAATAATGTCATTTCACGCGCTTGTGTGGCATCACGCCATGCGAGCGCGTTTTTCTATACCCACCTTGGGACAAGTTGTCCCGAGGTAGGCAGGGGCGGCCCCGGCTGCCGATCCCCGCCATCCCCCGTTCAGATCGTCCACCCACAACAAAAATCTGAACGGAGGAAAATATAATGACTACTATCAATCTGAAGGACTTTTACTCTTGGCACACCCATGATGAATATATCGAAGTTTCCGATGAAGTGGCCGCCGAGCTGCGGGCCGACAAGCTGTATGAGGCTGCCTACCAGCGGCGGATAATCCGCAATAAGGCACAGTATTCCCTCGACTGTGATGATGGGATCGAATACTCTGCCTGCCTTTCCGAGCCGACCCCGCAGGAGCTGCTGGAGCGCATGGAGCGTTTCTGCGATCTGTGGAACGCGCTGAACACTTTGCCCGAAACGCAGGGGCTTCGCATTGATGCCTGTATCATTGAAGGCAAGAGCATGACTGAGGTTGCCGAGGCCGATGGCGTAAGCGTGGCCGCCGTACATAAATCTATCCAGCAGGGTTTGAAGTCCATGAAAAAATATTTGCAAAATGTTTGATGTAGGGGGTTAAAAAACATCTTCCAAATGTCCTTGGTATATGAGAGGAGTTGATCCTCTCCACAACTGAATAGCGGCGGCTCCGGGCATAGTGCGAGGAGCCGGGCGGCGGGTGCGCCAGGACTTCTCCAACACGGAGGACGAGCGATCCACACCAACGCCGCAAGTGGGGACTTGCCACCCCACGGCCACGATCCGCGAGTGGACAGGCTGGCAGCCTGTCCCCCGGAGCTGCCGCACCACCCCAGCAAGGAGCGTCGCGCCGAGTATAGCTGTCTTATGACGGGCCAAGAAAATGAGCGCGGCGCTCCTTATTCTAACTTCGAGACAAATTGTCCCAATGTGGAGAAAGGCAAAAGGGCGACACCCAATCGCGGGTGCCGCCTTTTCGTGTTTCCCCAACAGACAACGGGGATCAATCAGTTCTACGCCATTTGTGAAGGAGGTCATCTATGGAGCGCACAAGAGAATTAACCACTTTCGCCATTGACGGTTATCAAATATCCGCTACCTTTGCCGATAGCAGAAACACAACGGCCCTCGGCCATGTGAAACAGATTTTGCTATCCTCTTTTGCCAACAATGCCGCCAAGCATACCCACGGCGACATCCTTGCAATCCACCCCAATCGGAGCGATAATAATAGTGGGGGTAGCCCCTATGTACCTTGAAAAGTTCATATCTCCCGCGTATTGATTCGCTCTTTTGGTTTGCCCTTATGACAAATGAAAGGACGGATCAATATGGAAAATAACATTCTTATCGGAACTCGCGTTGACTGTTTGTATAGAGTGTCCACCGACAAGCAAGTGGACTATGACGATAAAAGCCAAGCCGACATCCCCATGCAGCGCAGAGAGTGCCACCGCTTCTGTGAAAAGATGGGCTGGACGATTGTTCACGAAGAACAGGAGGACGGCGTATCCGGCCACAAGGTACGGGCCGAAAACCGCGACAAACTCCAAATCATCAAAGAACGGGCCAAGCAGGGCAAGTTCGATATTCTGCTGGTGTTCATGTTTGACCGCATCGGGCGTATCGCTGACGAAACGCCCTTTGTGGTGGAATGGTTTGTCAAGAACGGCATCCGGGTATGGAGTACCCAAGAGGGTGAGCAGCGTTTTGATACCCACACCGACAAACTCACCAACTATATCCGCTTCTGGCAAGCTGACGGTGAAAGCGAAAAGACTTCTATCCGCACAAAAACCGCCCTCGGCCAGCTTGTCGAGGACGGCGGTTTCAAAGGCGGGCTTGCTCCCTACGGCTACGATCTCGTAAAAAGTGGCCGCTTCAACAAGCGAAAGCATGAGGTTTATGAGCTGGTTGTCAACGAGGCCGAGGCCGCTGTGGTGCGGATTATCTTTGACAAGTATGTGCATGAGGGCTACGGAGCCCAGCGGATCGCCACCTATCTGAATAAGCTCGGGTATCGGGCAAGGTCGGGTAAGATGTGGCACCACGCCAGCATCCGGGGTATCATCTGCAACCTCACCTATACCGGCGTACTCCGCAGCGGCGATAGCCGATCCCAAGTGCTGCTGCACTTGCAGATTATCCCGCCGGAACTCTTTGAGGCCGCACAGCATATCCGCACTTCCCGTGCCAATTCTGCCGAACAGGAGCGCCGTGTTCCTCTCAACACCCGAGGCCAGTCCCTGCTGGCCGGGAATGTGTTTTGCTTTGTGTCATATATTTTCACATCACGCATATTAAGAGCGGCTTCAAGTATCTCGTAGCCGTTTATGCGTTTTGTACCGTATGTAACTGTGGCTTTTACATTATTGAAGTCTGAGCGTTTATTGCTTATCCGCCATTCGGTCGTATATGGGGAATACATTATCTCTATACTATCCCGTTTATACCATGCTGTTTCAAACAGCTCATGCATGAATTGATTTAGATACTCCAAGTCGATCCACGTGACGCCCAGCCGAACGTCTATCTCTCCGGCTTCCAAATCCTTTGGTATTACCTTTGACAGTGCGTCTACATTCACAGCGAACTCCGGCTCCTTTTCGGCTCTTGCTTCTGCGAAACGAAGCTTTTCACGGACATTGCCGGAAAGGTATTCGTCCGCTGTCTCCCAAACGTAGTTGCCGTTATCATCGATACGCATTGGATTTTGAAAGATAAGCACGCGCAGGTCGGATATTATCTTTTCCTCCGTAAAGCCTGTGAGCTGCTCGATAAATGGTATATCGACACACGCCCGTTCGCCGATAGATACCGCAAGAGCTTCTATCGAAGAATTAACTGATGTTATCTGCTTATGCTGTTTTATGGTGCGCTTTGTAAACATGTCAGCCTTGCGCTCAAGCTCACCGTTCTCATCAAGCACTTCAAGTGAGGATAAGAGGTAATACGAGCTGTCGCGCCTAAATGCCCTCTTATTGCCTGAGCTGCTTATGAGTCCGTATTTCTCCGTAAAGCTGTCATAAAGCATATTCAGCTCCGACTGCTGATGCTGTATTTCTTCATCGGTATTTTCATCGAGCTGTAGCTCCATAAGGGTACGAACACATTCGCGTATCTCTATCATGCCCTTTATTCGTTCTGATGTAGCTTTGGGCAGCTCCATCTTCTCCATGATAGAGTTCACGCGATAATATATATCATCGTCTACAATGGTATAGCTATAGTTTTTTACGGTCGGATCGGCGGGAATTGTCGTTTGCTCTGACATTCCATCCGAAATATCATCAAGCGTTATCTCAGGAATACTGCCGTCTATATTTTTCACAGCCTCGGCGAGATGCTCCGAAAGATCGGCTCCCTCTATCGGTGCGCAAGTAATGCCCCGACCATAGAGCTTGTTGCCCTCGGTGATAGTACCAAGCACTATATTGGGATTATCAATGAAGTATTGGTTTAGTGTAAAGCCATTTTCATCCGTTCCGGTGAATATCCACTCCGGTTCTATCTCTATCATTCTGTCACGCTTTTGGAGAAACAGTATATCGGCGGTGACCTCCGTATTGGAGTTTTCCTTGAAAGCATTGTTGGGCAGGCGTATCGCTCCGAGCAGCTCTGCTCTTTGGGCAATGTACCGTCTTACGGACGAGTTCTGCTTATCCATTGTACCGCTTGATGTGACAACAGCTATAACACCGCCGGCACGGACTTTATCAAGGGATTTTGCCACAAAGTAATCATGGATATTGTAGTTAAGATTGTTGTATCTTTGGTCTGATACCTTATAGCTTCCGAACGGGATATTTCCTATGACCACATCAAAGAAGTTATCGGGAAGCTCCGAATTTTCGTATCCGACATTCTGTATATCTGCATGAGGGTAAAGCTGCTTTGTAATTCGTCCGGAAATGCTGTCAAGTTCCACACCATACAATTTTGAGCCTGACATTTCCTCCGGCAGCAGTCCGAAGAAGTTACCGACGCCGCATGACGGCTCTAATATGTTTCCGGTGGTAAAGCCCATATTAGAAAGAGCATTGTATATGCCTTTTATGACAGTAGGAGAAGTATAGAAAGACGAAAGCGTTGACGACTGCGCAGCTGAATATTCGTCTGCGGATAAAAGCCCTTTAAGCTCCGTATATTCCTTGCTCCAATCACTGTTTTCACTGTCAAATGCCTGCGGCATACCGCCCCAGCCGATATATCGTGATAATACTTCCTGCTCTTCCGGTGTTGCATAGCGGTTCTCCTGCTCTATGAGCTGCAATGTCTTTATAGCTTCTATATTGTTTCTGAACTTTGTTTTTAGACCGCCTGCTCCGAGATGGTCGTCCGTTATATGAAAGTTTTCGGGCATGGGTACGGGTGGCATATCAATTTCTGCACTTTCGGAATAAACATGCATTACTTTTCTTTGCCCTGCTTCACCCACCTCTGCAACGGCAACATCAAAGCCATGCTGCACAAGCCTTTCAATGTAAATGTCCAAGCTATGCTGCGGAAATCCGCACATGGGTACTCGTTCTACTCCGTTATCTCTGCTTGTAAGCACAAGCTCCAATACCTCAGCAGCATGGAGCGCATCATCATTGAAAAGCTCGTAGAAGTCACCTAAACGAAACAGCAGCAGCTCATCTTCATGCTCTGCCTTTAATCGAAGGTAGTTGGCATATATGGGTGAATATTCTCCTTCATCTGCGGTTATTTCCGGTTCGTTATTGTGTTGGATTTGTTCCCTTTCATATTGCGCCATTTCGGAAGATGTGAGATACCTGCCCTCGCTTACAAGCTCGGCTATACGCTGCGCAGCTTTGTTCCAGCTCAGCATGAGCTTTGTATCATCGCGGCGAAGCTCTATACCCTTGCTGTCATGTTCTTCGTTTATATTTGTGCATGGTATAGCGGGGTATTTGCCGCCGGTGCTATACTCGTTACGAAGAAATTTTATATTCTCCGATATATCGGTGCTTTCCGAAAACTGCTTGTATATACGCAGCTTACCGTTTTCAAAGCCGCTTCCGGTGCATAGGACAGCATCGATGATTTTCTGATTAAAAGAAAAAACGGAGGATCGCTCCTCCGTTGGCTCATCGAATAATGAGATCTGTCCGCGCTGCGGCTGTTTATCAAGGAATTCATCAAGCAGTATCATTGCCGAAAAATATCCGGCAATAACTGACCAATTAAAATATGTTTCGGCAGTACGATTTGTGTAACTGCCCTCCCATATATGAAGCACGTTACTGTACGGCTTGTATCCGACACGGTGGTCTTTATTATCGCCGAGCAGCAATTCCGTATAGTCGTTATTGAATATACCTTTTATATATTCAGTGCGTTCGTTTTCGTCATCATGAGCCTCAAAAAAACCTATTATGTCCTCTTTTGAAGCCGATAGATACGGTGTTGAACGCAGCAGCTCATAAATGTCCTCATTTCGAGAAAAGGACGGTATATCGTTTCTCTCTGTGCTGCGGTCATGATAATCTAATTGCAGTAGATCAGCTCTGACATAATCGTTTCTTCCGCTGTCTGCTCCAGACTGTTCATGTGGCGTACCCACTCCATCTGTTTCGCCCTCGGCGGCGGTGGCAGCAGCTCCGTCAGACGGTTCATTATCTCGTCCTTTCGCTTCTCCGCTGTCTGCTCGATCTCTGTGAGATGCTGATGCAGCTGCCCCGACAGCAGGAGCTGATTGTACAGTGTTTTCCTGTGGTTCTTCAGATACTCCCTCCGAAGCAGAGCGTATTTGCCCAGTATCACCTGTTCTTCCGGCTCTATTCCCATTTGTGGGATTAAATATCCGTTCTGTTCCTTGTAATCCATTCTGGTATGTCCTTTCTTTGCGTTTTTGCAGTTCAAATTCACGTATCGACCGTTCCGTATCTCTTAGGATCTCCTCCGATAATGAGCTTACAGCCGTACCTAAAACAGCCATAGTATCAATGGTGTTAAAATCGCATACTGCCGAAAAATCATCTAATGGGATAAAGTCATTTGCTTTATATCCGAAGCGTGTCAATACGCAGTATTCCACGCTGTTCACAGCGAGCTCTCGAAAGTTTTTTCGGATATTGACTCTGTCCATTTCCTCCATAAAGCTGTCTGCTTTTGATTGCATGATCTCATGTACATACTCGTCAAGATTATCATTGACGAGCTTTTGAGCAGACCTTTTTACAGCGTCAGTGAAATATTTATTACTCACGCCGTACCGATTATGCAGCATAGATAAAATATGCCCCGTATTTTCTTCTGTTACCTCCCATCTGTACGGGGTTCGGCTTGTGCCGTACCTTGACGGGCGCGTGTCGGATATGTCAAAGACATACCGCAGCCGGGTAGCATTACCGCTGTCGTCTATTAGAGCGATACCTTTAGCGCCCCTGTTTACATAGCGGTTCATGCGCTTGTTCCATATATCCAGCTCTGCACATGCCGTGGCGTCGGGACGCTGCGCATGGATAAGGAGTTGGTCGGGAAATTCATATTTGTACAGAGCAGCGGCTGTAATTAAAAAATCCCGCCAATGCTCGGCATTGCGGGATAGGTTATGAGCTGTGCTCTGCGACAGCTCGGTTATATATTCAATTTTGCTTTGTTTTGTTCGTATAGGCATATGTTCTCCCTTCTTTGATATTTGGGCAAAATAAAAACGCCCTTGCGGACGTTTTAGTCTGTAGGGACGATTTCTCGCCCCTATCTTTTTCAAGTCTCACTTTTGGTAGAGAAACACCGCTTTTTTAAGTCTCGCTTATATGGCGGAGAAACGCCGCTTTTTCAAGTCCCGCTTATATGGTAGGGAAACACCTCTTTTTCTACTTATATTATATGCTTTTTGATTAAAAAGTCAATAGAAATCGAAAAATATTTAATTGTTTACAAATGCCTAATAGTTGATAGAAATTCCTCATCACTCATAAGCCGCAGCTTTGCAATGACATTCCCGGCAAGCTCCCATACGGCTTCATCCTCGAGCCATTCAAGGGACTTCTGCATTTCTGAAATGAGCTGCGTCCGGTCGCTGCATTGGTATGCCTTTATAAGCATTTCTTCCTCAAATGAAAACTTCAACTCTATACCTCCCGTTCCTGTTTTTTATTAGGCTGCTTCTTTGAAGCTGCGTTTGCACGTGCTTTGTTTTCCTCAAGACGTTTGTATACTGACTGTTTTTTAGCCTTTGGCTGTTTATCGGTCTGCTTTCTGCTCCTTGTAGCATTGCCGCTTATGACCATATCCTCCATGTCAACCTGCTGCGGTCGTTGTTTGTCGGCATATACCTCATACAACAGCTCATAGTCCTCATTGTCAAGGGTCTGCTTTTTATCGGAAAAGCTCTTTTGGCTCTTATCCCATTCTATATTTTGTTCATCGCTGCCGTAAAAGTCGGGTATCGGCTCAAAGCCGAAGCTGTCGATATAAAACGCAGCCAGCTCATCGTTGCATTTGAGGACTATAACATCACTTACAGACAGCGAGTGTCCTGTGAAGTCGCCCGGATGGTCGATATTGAACTGCTCATATATTTGGTTCAAAATATCATAGGTGACATCTTCATTGTCAAGTCCGTCAATATCCACTGTATCGGAATATATCATATCGTAATTGCTTTTATCGACATTCTCGACTCCACCGATGCCTTTCAGGCTTTCAAAGCGGATATTTCTAAGCTCATCACCGTCACCCAGCTGATATATGGCGAAACCATTCATATTTCCGAATATGAACTCTGCTTCCTTGTTCATATCATTTTCTACTGATGTGCGCTGTACCGATGCTTCCGTCCAGTCCTGTTTTTCTATCCCAAACATACCGTCAAATTCCTCAAGCTCATCAAGCGAGCTTATAAGACTTTCGGAATTATCGGGATGGAGTGCATACACAGGGAAATCATTCTCAAACAGCTCCTTTGCTGTCGTATAGTCAAGCGGCAACATATTTTCGTAGCTGTAGCCGTACTTGTGCATATCCTCAATGGATATGTCGCACGGCAGCTCGGTAATCGTTGCTTCAAGCTGCATAGCCTTTTCAAAGATACGGTTCATTATTGTGGAATGAACCTCACATATGTATCGGCTTGAGTTGTCGTATTGCAGCTCTTTATCAGGAAATTGGAATTGTTCGGCTCTGTCTCGTACAGCTCTTGTGAATCGCCTGTCCTTTTGCCGAGCTTGAATGGTTCTTGCCGAGACATACATCGTTCTTTCAACACCGAATGTATCAATAAGGTCATTAAAAAAGCTGCCGAGCTTATGCTCGTTATGCGCCTGTTCGGCGTTATCCCTTATATAGTCTGCACATTTACAGTTTAGTGCAAAGCTCTGCTTCCACAGTGCGCTCTCGTTATGGTCGTGTGCATATTTTGCAGACTCAAGGTAGACGGGAACAATAGGCGCAGGCTCGTCATGTTCTTCTTCCGTATGCTCCGGCTCATTTCTCTGTTTCTCTTGCAGCTGCAATTGCTCATCTATCTGAGAAATAAATTCAGCGGCAGTGTCGCGTATAAGCTGCAAGGAAGCGTTCAGCTCCGGAAGTTCTTTATTCTCACTCCATGTCGCTATATATGGAAAGCTGTATTCCGAGGTATCTATGCCGTAATGCTGACATACAGTGAACGCGATGCTTTCGGCTTCGACTTCTTTAGTCTGCTTGTCTTTCAGCTTTGAAGAGTCTACGTCTTTGGCATTAAGGTCTATATCATGGAGTTTTGCATGGGAGATCTCGTGTATAGCAGTTTTCACATTCTGCACCTGCGACATACCCTCTTGAATTGCGATGCGTTTTGTGCTGTGATTGCAATAGCCCTTCGCCCCACTTTCGATGTTAATGAAGTCTATCGGCATGGTTGAAACGGCTTTTAATGCCTCAAAAAATTTATTATAGCCATCCACACTTCCTGTAAGCTCATCGACACCCAGTTTTGGCAGCTCTTTGCCACTTGTCTGTGATACATCAAATACGTAAGCGGTTTTGAAATACGGAAGCTTTACTTCAACTTCTTCCATTACAGTGTTTCCGTAAAGGTCTGTAACGGGCTTTTGAGTTGCAGGATCGAGCTTTTCCACAAGCTCCTTTTTCTTGTATACCGCAGGAGCCAGTATCTTTATTGCCTTTGCACCTCTGTTTACGTGTCTGCCGAATTTAGTCTGCCATGCGTTATATCCCGCTACCAGTGTAGCGTCCGGCTTCTGCATCGCTATGAGCAATGTGTTATTGACGCTATAATTAGTAAACTTAGACATTGTTTTAAGATACGATTTATACATATCGGAGTTAAAAAGCTCCTTTATACCTTTTTCGAGCATCTCTGTGGTCTCTTTGAGCTTATCCGATGCTTTGCTGCGATTGGAGTTATTTTCGATATCCGCCATTGTATCACCGCTCCTTATTTACGAGGTCAGTTATATATTCCTGTATCTCCTGCACAAATTCACGTTCCTGTTTTCTGCCGTTAGCTATATCGGACAATTCGGCTTCCCATTGTGCCGTCATATCAGCTGATTTCAAAGTATCAGGCACCAATGAAATGAGCTTATTCCCCTTATCAGAGGGGATAAGGCTCTTGCCCTTACGCTCTACAAAACCTCGTGTTACGAGGTTCTCTATAATGCCGGCTCTTGTTGCGGGAGTGCCTAAGCCCTGCCGCACGGAATTATCTGTCTTGACCGCATTTTCCATAGCTGACAGCAGTGTATCTTCTGTGTAATGCTTTGGCGGCGAAGTCTTATATTCTTTGAGCTGTGCTTCCGAATTGTTAAAAGTATCACCGATATTCAATGTCGGCAGTAATGAGTCTGTCTCGTCTGCTTTGCCGGAAAGATACTTTCTCCAACCCATATCGATCACGGTCTTGCCGCTTGCGTGAAAGGCAATGCCCTCACATTCCAAAGTGACCTTAACGGTATCATATTTGTACGGTTCAGCAGCAGAGCATAAAAGCTGCCTTAAAATGAGAAAAAGCACATCTCTCTCGTTCGCCGTAAGCTTAGAGAGGTCTGTGCTTTCAAGAGCTTTTGTAGGCAGCAGAGCATGGTGGTCTGATACCTTGTTGTTATCAGTGATACGCTCCGTATCGGGAATGAAATCTATCGGCAGACTGAGTTTACTGCTTATGATATTCAAAAGCCCCGGTATTGTATCATGAACATCAGACGTAATATATCGGCTGTCCGTCCTCGGATAGGTGATGAGCTTCTTTTCATACAGCTTCTGTGCCGTATCGAGTGTGAACTGTGCCGTATATCCATAGCTTTTATTGGCTTCACGCTGCAATGTCGTAAGGTCATACAGCTTGGGCGGTGCTGTTGATTTTGTTTCGGTTACAATATCGGTGACAACGGCTGTTCTGTTATTACATGAGAGCATAATACTTTCGGCATCCGTCTTTTCAACTATCTTATCTGTTGTCCCTGTAAAGGCTCCTAAGTCCAATTCTACTGTGTAATACAGCTTCGGTACAAACTCACGTATATCCTGCTCACGTCTAACGAGCATATTCAAAACAGGTGTCTGCACTCTGCCGATATTTAAGGTTTGATCGTTTTTCAGACTGTACAGCCGTGTTGCGTTTATACCTATGAGCCAATCCGCTTTGCTCCTTGCAAGAGCGGCGTAATACAGGTTATCAAACTCATGACCATCGTGCAGACTGTTAAAGCCGTCACGTATAGACTGCTCCTCAAGCGATGAGATCCACAGCCGCTTGAACGGCTTTTTGCAGCCTGCTTCATTGTACACCAATCTGAAAATGTGTTCACCCTCGCGTCCTGCGTCTGTAGCGCATATTATCTCTGTCACGTCTCTGCGGTTCATCAGCCGTTTGAGCATATTAAACTGCTTTGCAGTACCTTTAAGGACTTGATACTTCCATACATCAGGCACTATGGGCAAATCAAGAATATCCCATCGTCTGTACCTGTCATCATACTCCTCCGGCGGTGCGGGAGCGACCAAATGACCGATACACCATGATATTATATACCCGTTGCCCTCTATGTACCCATCCTTACGGGTATGCGCACCGAGCACCTTTGCAATACTGCTCCCGACCGACGGTTTCTCACTCACAACTAACTGCATAAAATTCCTCCTTATTTTGGGTATAAAAAAACGTCCGCAATATTTTGCGAACGCTGTAGTAATACATTATATTGTTTTGTCGTATCTGTTTTTGTATCTGCTCTTTTTGCTTATATAGTATTTTTTCAGCTCGCCGAACGGAAGTCAAATCCCGGCGGCATTTATCTTTTCATATACCGCATCAAGTATTTCATCGTTGTACCGCTTGTCCGGCGGTGCGCCTGTCTTATAATATATATGGCTATACTCATCATACAGCCATTCATTAATTTTCTCTTTCTGAGACTGCTTCAGCTGCGAAAACGGTTTATTGGTCTGTAAGAGCCTGTCTCCGACCTTGATATGGTTCTTATGCTTCGCCATTATCGTTTCCCTCCGCTTCGTCAAGAGGGAACGTCGGGATAGCCTCTAACAGCTTGCGTATCAGTGTCTGTCGCAGATCCTCGTCGATTTCCTTTTCTGTAGTGCCATCGGGGAGTTGTTTTGTTACCGTTGAGAGCTTGTCTATCTCACCACTGAAACATTCAATGACCTTCTCCAGTGCCCATTTTTCGCCCGCAACAGCAGCCTTTATTGTTTCATAATCCGGTATCTTTTGTTCTGTCATTTTCGTAACTCCTTTTTGATTTTGCCCCATTATGATATAACCCCCATATTTAATGCAAACGAGGGAACATATAAGATACCCTCTACTTAATAATTGATTTAGACATCAAAAAAGTCACATTAAATATAAATTTTTTTCGGAAGTTATATATTCTGTTTATTTCATATCATTTTATCAAATATCCAGCCGGATATTTTGTAAATATTGTCGAACAGTATCTCTGTTTTGTCTTGAAAGACAAGGATGCGTTTATAAGTATCTATTTTTTTCACATTCCCGCTTATCGTAGTATATGCTCCGCCTGATTTCTTACTATCCGGCAAAAAATATGTCAGTGTTATATCCGGATGTTCCGTAATATGTTCACACAGTTTTTGCAGCTGGGCGTTCAGAATATCCTTTTGCCCATCGTCAAGCTCAATATATTCATCGGTCAGTCTTGCAGTTTCATGAACAGCATCTCCGTATCCGGTCAACGCTGCAAACGGCGAAAACTGAGCGGCTCTGTCATGTAAAGACATTTGCTTACGGCTCTTTGACACGTGGTGCGGTAAATTGATTATATCATCATAGCGGTGAATATCTTCGTTGTTATTCATATATTCCTCCGTTCACGCCTTATGACCGCCTATCTGCTTGTTTCTGTCGCGTGCGGTCGCGCCTTCTCTTAAATTCATGCCCTTTAGTATCGCATTCTTACCAAATTTCTTCTTTATATCAAGCATTGTTTGCTGAACACGCTTTTCACGCTCCAGCTTAGACTGCTTATCCGCTCGCTCCTTTTCAAGCTGTTCATAATCAGTAAACAGGTCAAGCTGCTCAAAAGCTCTTGTATTCTCCTCAACAGCCTCATCGACAACGTGTGTAGCGGTAATATAAACTCTACGTACCAACAGCTTTTTGTTTATAATGCGGTCATACAGTTCAATCGCAGCTTTTGTTATCAGCTTTGCAGATGATGTTTTAGTGGCAAGGTTGGCTGTACCATGCGCATGTTTCGGTATCTTTCGACCATACCGGTCTGTCTTGACTTCACCTTTATATGAAGTCGTGACGCCTTCTTTATCATAGCCTATCGTCAGGACTATTTGATCCGTAACAAGACGTTTATCCACTAAGTCAAGTGCCAGCATATCTGCCATTTCTTGTACTATAAGCTTTGTCTGCTCATAATTATGCGGACATTGCAGAACCTGACCGGAGCCGATACTGTTTGACTGCGGCTTATATGCTTTTATTTCCGCTATGGTACACGGTTCCCAGCCCCAAGCGTGATCTATCAGCAACTCGGCATTGATACCAAATAAGTCATATAATGTATTTTCGTTATAATAATCCGTAGGCTTCCCAAGCGAACAGCGTGCAATGTCTCCCATTGTGTATAACCCTATCGCTTCAAGCTTTTTTGCATATCCGTGCCCTACACGCCAAAAGTCAGTTAAAGGACGGTGACACCACAAAAGCCGGCGATAGCTCATCTCGTCAAGCTCTGCTATCCGTACACCGTCCTTATCCGGCTTTATATGCTTTGCGACTATATCCATAGCCACCTTTGCAAGATAAAGATTGGTGCCTATTCCTGCCGTTGCCGTTATTCCTGTTGTTTTCAGTACCTCACGAACAAGCTTCATAGTGAAGTCATGTGCCGAAAGCCCATAGGTTTTAAGATAGCCTGTAAGGTCAATAAACACCTCGTCTATTGAATATACATGTATATCCTCCGGTGCAACATACTTTAAATATATACTATAGATCTCCGTACTGAACTTCATATAATGAGCCATACGCGGCGGAGCAGTGATAAAATCAATTGCCAGCCCCGGATTACGTCTTAATTCGGTATCATCATACGAAGAACCGGAGAATGTTCTATTCGGCGCTTTTCTTTGTCTTTCTCGGTTTACTGCATTAACCTTTTGTATAACTTCAAACAGTCTTGCTCTGCCGGGGATGCCATAGGCTTTTAGGGATGGTGAGACAGCGAGACATATGGTCTTTTCCGTCCTGCTCTTGTCAGCAACAACGAGGTTAGTTGTCATAGGGTCAAGTCCGCGTTCGATACATTCCGCAGAGGCATAAAACGACTTTAGGTCGATCGCTGCATAAATACGTTGTTCCTGCATATGCCGAAGCACCTCCTTGTAAGCGTTTTATATGATTAGTATACCATAAACAAGTGAAAAAGTCTATACAAAAGAATGACTATCAATTCATATTATCGTCATTTTCCTCGTCAAGCTCGTCCTCGTTGACCTCGTTCCCGTTCAGCTCGTCATACTCAGCCTCCGCTTCCGCATCATCTGTCTGCAAATCATCATATGTTTCTCCGCTGTTACGCTTGAACTTGAACCAGTATATCGCGCCGCCTGCGCCCAGCGCAAGCAATATTGTGATAATCGGGCTGATACCGCCTTTCTCTTCATTTGCCGCAGCTTCCGGCTCCGGTGATGGTGACGGCGATTGTGTAGGCGTGGGCGATGGTGTCGGGCTTGCAGACGCTGACGGTGATGGAGTAGTTTCCGTAAAGCTCATCAGGTCAGCGTTATCTACTTTATTAAGCAGATATACCTCGTTATCGTTCGCACGGTCAATGACCATATAGAACGTAGTACCGTCCTTTGAAGCCATAGTCAGAAATTCCTTGCCGTCATTCAGCACCTGCGTATCCTCGACTATGTAACCGTTCCCGTCTGTTTCCGTTACCCGTGGAACGGGTGTAGGCTCAGGCGTCGGAGTGGGAGCGGGCGTAGACTGCTGGATGGGCTGTTCGACTTGGACAGTTTCGGTATTTTCAGTTGCTTCATTGCTGCTAAAGCTCATTATACCGCCTATCATATCTTTAATATCAGTTAAGAGAGACTGCGTATTCGCGTTTGCTTCGGACTGCTGCTGATACATTTCCTCATAGGGGTCTACAGTTGGTTCTGACGGATATGCGGTTTCCTGCACAGCAGTTGCGGGTACAGCTGTTGTTTCAGCTGACGGTTCGATATACGGCGGCTGACCGCCGCCGTCAGCATATGCCGGTATATATCTACCCGATGCCATTATCAGAGCCGTTAGTATTACTGCTATTTTTACTTTCATTCTGAACATTCCTTTCTTTGTGTCGCTTCAAAAGCTCCTCTTTATGCCGCTGCAATTCCTCCCACAGCACCACAAATTCAGAGTAGTCAACATCCTTCCGTATCGTTTTCAGCATATCCTGATTTTCCTGACCGCGCTCCTGTTCTTCAAGAGCCTTTATACGCTCTTGAAGCAACGCCATTTTCTCTCTGCTCTTATCGAGCTGACGCTTTGTACTTTTTAATCCCAATATTGCACCTCCTCGTATAGGCTAACCTTCTGCATTTTCTATTATCTCGTTATAATCCTCACTGTTTTGGAATATTTCCAAGTATGCTCCGTATGCCTGTTTTTCCTCATCTGTGAGCTTGCTCTCTATAAGCGCATCAAGGTCATTGACTTGAAGCTCGATTTGCAGCTCACTGTAATCTCCGTCTGTATAGCTTACCAGCGAATATACATAAAGCTCATTAAAGAAGCTCTCTATATCTGCGCTATGGTCGGCATACACGATTTTCTTGTATTTAGCCGAAAAATACGCAAGTATCTTTTGCTTATCAGCACCTATTGCATCAATTTCGTATACATACCTGTCGTATCCGGGATACTCAGTCTCGATATTGTCAATTTCATTTTGCAGATCATCCTCCAAAGCCTGCCATGCGGAAGCGACATTGCCGATCTCCTCATCGGACGATGTATACTCGTTTACGATGCTCCCTGTCATAGAGGTGAGCGTCACGGCAAACAGCGAGCATAATACAAATGCCATTAATACCGCGATAAGGACGAGTACAAGACAGCCCTTGTTTTTAACTGTGATAAATTCCTTTATGACCGATGCGGTTTTCTGTGCTGCTTTTTTAGCGGATTTTCTCTGCGCATAGCTGCGCATTTGCTGTTTGTATTTTTGCTTGATAAACTGCTTATACTGTGTACGTTTGCGTATTGACCTTTTCAGCTGTGGATTTTCATGCACTGCCTTTTCAAACAGCAGACGTCTGTTCGCCTTTTCCGCCTTATATTTCAGTCTGTCAACCTTTCTCTGCAATCGGTAAGGTTTATCCCGGTGCCGCTTTACTGCATACCGAAATGCCGCATTGGAGCTGCGCTCTGCAATAAGCTCTGTACGGTGTGCGGCTTTAACAGCAGAATTGTCATTTTCGGCTTGATACAGCTTTTGATGCACCTTGCTCTTTACCTCCAGCGCAGCAGCTGAAACAGCTGCTTTGGGAAGCTCCTTTGATAAATATTGTTTTCTTGGCGGCTTCTTTTCCTCCTCAAAGTACAGACGGTGACGGGCTTTGCCTTTCTTATCATCGTAAACGCGCTCATGCTTTAAGACCTTATGCGTAGGCTGCTTGCTTTCAGCTTTTTCGAGCTTGGACATAGCTTTATCGGCTTTTTTCTCAGCTTTGATATATGAGCCGGGCTTCCTGTCTTTAAGTTCAGCAGTGGTGCCATTGTTATCACTGTTGGTGGTGCTGCTGTTATGTCCATCTTCCGTTCCGGTCGATAGCGGCTTTTCCTCCGGCTTAAACATCAGCCTTGACCGATTGTGCGTTGATACTTTTTCAGATTTTGATTTATTGTTTCGATCCTGTTTGGCATCCTTTACAAAATTAAAATCCGACTTTATATCAGACTTTAAATTCACATCTCTTTTTTCAGCCTTCAGATTTATGTCCTGCTGCGCTTCTTTTGTAAAATCAGCATCGTCTCTCTTTGTAACATGCGGCTTTTCTGATAACAGCTTTTCCATAGCCGAACGTATATCCTGAGATGAAGTCTGCTGCGATTTCTTGAAACGCAACCGCCTGCGGTTCTGTTTCAGCGTGCCTTGGGTCGCTTTCACTGTTTGATATGCTATCGTTCTGCCGAATTTCAGCGTCTGCTTTACGTCATTACCTGTGCTGGGAGCATCATCCGTTGTGTTAGGATCGTCTGTATGAGGGACATCTGATTTTTCACATTTCAACGACTTTTGATTATCGGTCACATCAAACTTCAACGACTTTTTATCTTCAATAAATTTTGAAGTAGGAGAGGGTTTCAAATGCTTTTCGGGCTTCGGTATTTCTATGCGTTGACGCTTGGGCTTGAAATTACTGCCGCACTTTGGCTGTTGACGGATATGCTCCTTCTTTGCAGTGTGCTTGAGCGTATAGGACGTATGAAGCTTAGGCTTGACATCCTTGACGGAAACATCAGTAATACTACGGATACCACCATCTTTATCAGACATAGAAAAATCAGTATTCAACAATCGTTCCTTAATGCCTTTATCGCTCATGACGTTAAAAGCCGTAACAGACTTTGGACTTTTCCTTGACGCTTGTACATTATCGGCATTATGGGAGCGAATATCAAACTCGCTCCCACGTCGTTTGCCGAATGAAATATCAGTTCTTTTATTGCTTACGACTGTTTCCGTTTTCTCCGATAGGTTTCGTTCCACAAGTCCTTCACAGCTGTACTTGACCGTGACCTTATCACTTGCTCGGAGCTTCTTCATTTGACATCTCCTCAAATTTTGAAGTCATATAGCTGTATAGTTTAAGGTTTTTGGGGAAGCGGTCAACAAACGGGATAATGACGTTCCCGTAAAAGAGCAGCCCTTCTCCTGCGTTTGACTGAGTTACATATGACAGCTGATGCGGAGAAATATTAAGGGCTTTTGCAAGTATCTCTCGGTCGCCCGAAGCCTGATTGAGCATATATATGAAATCCGAATTTTCAAAGATGTTCTCAATCTCACGGCTTGCAAGAAGGTCCTTTACGTTCTGTGTAAGTCCTGTCGGTATGCCGCCCCACTTACGAAAACGCTTCCATATCTCCACTGAATAAGCAGCTGTCTGCTCATCCTTTAAAAGCAAGTGGAACTCGTCTACATAGTATCTCGTTGATTTCTTCGCCGCACGGTTTTGTGTTACTCTGTTCCAAACTTGCTCCTGAACTATTAACATACCTATCTTTTTAAGCTGCTTGCCCAGATCCTTTATATCAAAGCACACCAGTCTGTTGTTTATATCAACATTCGTCCGGTGGTTGAACACGTTAAGTGAGCCTGTAACATATATCTCAAGAGCTGTCGCTATGTGCTGTGCTTCATCATCGGGCTGTGCGCGGAGTTTCTCATATAAGTCCTGCAAGATAGGCATCTTGTCCGGCGTGGGGTCGTTTGCAAAGTATTCTTTATAGATGCTTCTTACGCATCTGTCGATAACGGTTTTTTCTGTAGGCTGTAAGCCATCTTTGCCGCCGACGATAAGCTCACACAGAGATATGAGGAAATCACTCTTTAGAGAGATAGGATCATCCTCGTCCGAATAATCAATATTTATATCCATTGGGTTTATATACTGACTGCTTGAGGGTGATATTTTTATGACCTGACCTTTCAAGTGCAGCACCAACGGAGCATACTCGGACTCAGGGTCTTGGAGGATTATATCATCCGTAGTCATGAGGAAAGCGTTCGTTATCTCACGCTTTGCACTGAACGATTTTCCGCTTCCCGGTGTTCCGAGTATCAAACCGTTAGGGTTTTTTAGCAGCTTGCGGTCAACCATTATCATGTTGTTTGATAGTGCGTTCAAGCCGTAATACAGTGACTCACCGCCCATGAACAGCTCACACGTTGTAAACGGCACAAAAATAGCGGTTGACGATGTTGTCAAACCGCGCTGTATCTCTATATGATTTCGTCCTATCGGTATCGATGACATTAATGCTGCTTCTTGCTGATAATCAAGCCGTTTCAGCTGACAATTGTATTTCTGTGCAATGCCCTGTGCCTGAAAAATATCGTTTTCAAGCTTTTTCAGCGATGAAGCAGTATTCATTACAAGGAATGTAATGAGAAACATTCGCTCGTTTCTGCTTTGTAAGTCCTCCAACAGCCCTTTAGCCTCATTTCCGTATGTAGCAAGATCGGACGGGATAATATCTATGTCGTATCCGGCTCGTAATGCTTTTTTCTGCTCATCGGCTTTCATGCGATCGAGGTCTGTTATTTTATGCTTTATATTCTTGATGGCTGTGAGCTGGTCGATACTCTGAATATGGATGTTGACTATGATATTGCTCTCCAAGTCAAGAAAATCTGCAAGCATACGGTCGGTAAGCTCCGGTGCCGTTATCTGCAAATACGAAACTGCGCCATAGCTTTTTCCCATAGCAAAGCTGTCTCGTTTGCTGAAATTAAAAGAGGACGGTGCGATATAGTCCTTTGTTGACATGCCGGAGATTTTGAGCATATCCCATGTAAAATGAAATTTGTCACGTTTGTCGGATTTAAAGATATCGAACATAAGCTCTAACCTGTCATGACCGTTAAGCGGCTCTGCCTTGACGCCCATCGCTTTGAAATTGTTCAGCACGTCCGTTTCGATACGCTCTAACCGCTGCTTTGCAGACTTTAAGTCCTTTGCTTCAATTGTAAATGTGACGTATTTGGTCTTGGTAAGCCCGTTATTTCCCTTGGTGAGCTGGCTTTTAAGCATTTCCGAATACTCGTGGCGTATATCGTTGAAGTCGTCGTCCTGCTCCGGTATTGCTATCATGTTTTCAAAGTCCTCCGCACTTGTATGACGGTTCACGAATGAAAACTGTACAGCTATAGAGTGGTCGAAGTAGTTGAGAAAGTCACAATAGCTTTCAAAAATCGCGCTTTTGTCATCGTTCTGTGCCAACTGGTAGTTTATATCGTAAAACTGTACTGTTTTAGAGTAATGTGAGTTGTCGATCTTACAGATACCGTCCGGATAGATGTTTTTATACCGTATTGTCTGCTGTGCCGTGACAGTCGTATCATGCTGCACCTTTGGTTTTGCTTTTTGTTTTGGCTGCGGTCTTTTTGCGGCGGCGGTACTTTTTCTTTTTCCCTGTTTTGGGGATCGTTTTTTGTTTTTTGGCAATATAGCTGACCTCCTTGTCATTTTTGCTCATAACTGCGTATAAGTTCTGCGTCCTGTATATGCGCACCTTCGGGGACTTGTGCCATCTGATATAGTTTATCAAAATCTTTTCGAGCGGCTGCCCGTCACGTTCATACATGGCAAAAAGAAAAAACGGCAGTGCAATGATGATCAGAAGCATCATGGCAATGTCGTTTCCAACAATGGATTTTGATAAGAAATATACAGGAACACCGACTGCTCCGGCAAGTGCAAAGCATATTATCTGACGCTTTGTAAGGTTCATTGCGACCTTGGTTTTGACCTTAGTTAAATCCTTGGGGACTTGAACATACGGCATAGTGACCTCCTTTCATGACAGCCTGTAGCTGTCGTTTGTTTTTATATCGGTAAATACCATTTTAATAATTCTCTGTCGCTGCTGTAGATAAATAGATTACCGTGCAGCCATGTGTTGTGTTTCAGCATGATAAAATAGTCTGCGTCTGTTGCCTGACGCCAGTCCCAGCCGTTCATCGGCGAGTTTAGGTACTGCTTGACTTTCTCGTTTGTATCGGCATAGACATCGCCCAGTCCGAGAATATGACCGAACTCATGACCTGATACATAAAGTATCCCGTTATAGTCATATACATGATCAGTGCCGACACGCCCATCGCCTGTGTACATCCATATCGTGGGAGGGACTTTCTGAGCATGGCTGAAGTTATATTGTCCGGTAACGGAGTCGAATAATACTCGTACTTTTTGAACCGGAGTGTTGTCCTCAACTTCTTCTATGTGAACATTCACGCACTTGCCGTCATATACTCCGCTCCAAACATAGCGGACTCCGAGCATGAAGGCTTCGGAGTAGGTGATTGACGTATTCGGGACATAATCGTCT
>DBQZ01000085.1:27518-29798 GCA_002305435.1 Clostridiales bacterium UBA1381 | reverse complement strand
GTGCTTATGCCCACGCCTTTTACTTTATGCAGAGCATCAATATCGGCATTAAACACGTTTGATAGTGAGCCAAAGGTCTTTATAAGATCGTGGGCGATTTCATTCGTATTGCAGCGGGAGTTGCAGGCGTACAGAATCATCTCCAATATTTCGTGATCTTCAAAGGATTCTATACCGTGTTCTGCCAGACGTTTACGCATACGTTCCCTGTGCCCGGCATGGAGATCTCCCCGTCCTGCCATCTATTGTCACCCCTTTTGTTCGGTTCTTGAGTAGGTTATCAGATATATTGTACCACAAAACAGAATGATTTGCCACAGTATTTATAGCAAAAGTAAATATTTTGTAGATTTAATACAGATTTTGACGGTGGGATTTGTGCAAATTTCGCTGAGGATACGAATAAACATAGCAGAAGAAGAGAAATGTATAAAAGGAGCTGATTTAAGATGCCAAGGGCGTGGAGCTTGCGTCAGAAAGAGGTCATAGATATTGTGAGCGCAAAAAGGCTGGGGATAATACATGATGTGGAATTTTCTCTTGAGACGGGGGTTATAGAAGCGATAGTAATACCAAAGCCGCCGAGGCTTTTGCATACGATATTCCCCGGCAGGGAATACGTTGTGCCGTGGGAGAATATCGTATGTGTGGGCACAGATCTTGTGCTTGTCAGAATGGATGAAAAAACAATGAAAAAACAGGCTCAAAACCTTGAAATAAAAGGGAATATCTGATATAATATTACCGTAAAACGGAGAATTTGTCCGGACATTAAAAAAGCGTAATAAGGAGAAAAAGCCATGAAATGCCCATACTGCGGATTTGTAGAAAGCAAGGTAATAGACTCACGCCCTACAGAGGACGGTACCTCCATAAGACGGAGGCGGGAATGTCTTAAATGCCAGAAGAGATTCACAACCTATGAAAAGCTTGAGAGCATATCCTTAGCCGTTGTAAAAAAGGATATGTCACGTCAGCCGTACGACCGCAATAAGGTTTTAAAAGGCATAATGACGGCCTGCGAAAAACGCCCAATATCAATAGCGCAGATGGAGAAGATCGCAGACGATATTGAAGGGGAACTGTACCAATCGATGACTAAAGAGGTGGAGAGTACGCAGATAGGGGAAAAAGTAATGGAGAAATTAAAGGCTCTTGATGAGGTTGCCTATGTACGGTTTGCTTCTGTGTATAAGCAGTTTGATGATATTCACACGTTCATGGCGGAGCTTCAGGGGCTTATGGAAGGCAAATAATTATGAAATACGTTGATTTACACCTACATTCTACCGCATCAGACGGCACCTGTACACCGGCGGAGCTTGCAAGATGTGCGGCGGAGGCGGGGCTTTCGGCAGCGGCGATAACCGATCATGATACAATCGCCGGAGCAGAGGAGTTTTTGCGAGAATGTGAAAAACTCGGCTTAGAAGCGGCGGCAGGCGTTGAAATAAGCGCCAAATTCCGCACGGAGATGCACATCCTTGGGCTTTTTGTGGATTACAATAACGAGGAGTTTATAGAAAACCTCCATGAGCTGAAAAATGCACGGGCGTTGAGGAACCGCCAGATGCTTGAGAAATTATCGGGTGACGGCTTTAAAATTACGGCGGAGGATATTACAGGGCAGAAAAAGGACGGAAGCCTTGACAATGTCGGCAGGGCGCATATAGCCGCCGCACTTGTGCATAAGGGGTACGTATCATCTGTGCAGGAGGGGTTTGACAAGTATCTTTCCAAGGGCTGCAAATACTACGTCCCCAGAAAGACTTATCCGCCGAAGGAAAGCATTGAGCTGATAAAAAAAGCCGGAGGAGTGGCTGTGCTTGCGCACCCGATATTCATAACAAAAGATCCCGCCGAGCTTCACAGCCTGCTCTCGGAGCTTAAGAGCTACGGTCTTGCGGGTGTTGAGAGCTATTACAGCGAATATACTGAGGATTATACAAAACTGTGCCTCAGGCTTTGCCGTGAGCTTGGTCTCATGCCGAGCGGCGGAAGTGATTTCCACGGCGGGAACAAGCCGCATATCCATATAGGAGAGGTTTGCGGCGGCAGGGTGGATTATGAGGTATTTACGGGCTTGAAAGGACTGAGATAAATGGAAAAAACTATTGCCGCAGTGGCTACCGCACCTGGTGTTGGCGGTATCGCAGTCATACGCATAAGTGGCCCTGAAGCGGTGAAAATCGCCGACAGGGTATTCCGTGGTAAAAAGAAACTTGCAGAAGTTAAAAGCCATACGCTGCATTACGGGAAAATAGTGGACAGAACGGGAGC
>DBQZ01000085.1:15110-27431 GCA_002305435.1 Clostridiales bacterium UBA1381 | reverse complement strand
GAATTTACAAAACGTGCTTTTTTAAACGGGAAGATGGATCTTTCCCAGGCTGAGGCGGTCATAGATTTGATAAATTCAGAGAATGAGCTCTCGTCAAAGGCGGCGCTCTCGCAGCTGGAGGGCGTATTGTCCGAGAAGATAAGGTCGCTCAGAGCAGAGCTCGTGTCGCTTGCGGCGAGGATGCAGGTGGCGATAGATTATCCTGACGAGGATCTTGAGGACATAACCACTGATCAAATAAAAGAGTCGTTATCGGGAGTAAGAAAAGAGATAGCTGAGCTTTTATCAACCGCCGACAACGGGCGCATGATAAAAGAGGGAGTGGCGGTAACGATAGTCGGCAAGCCAAACGTCGGAAAATCGTCGCTTTTAAACTGCCTTGTGCGTGAGGAGAGGGCGATAGTGACATCTGTGGCAGGTACGACACGTGACGTTATCGAGGAGTACGTATGGCTTGACAGCGTCCCCGTAAGGCTGATTGACACGGCAGGAATCAGAGATACAGATGATGTTGTGGAAAAGATAGGCGTCGAACGTTCCCAACAGGCGATAGAAAACGCCGATTTAGTGCTTGTAATGCTTGACGGCAGCATGGTGCCGGATGATGACGACCGCCGTGTTTTAAGGGCGACAAGAGGCAAAGAGCGGATTATAATAATAAACAAAACGGATTTGGGCGTATCAAAATATACCGAAGCGGTACGTGCAAAGGCAGCAGGCAGTCCGGTCGTGGAAATTTCGGCGAAAACCGGAATTGGACTGAGGGAGCTTGAACTGCTTATAAGCAGCCGGTATAAAATGGGTGCGCTTGTAAACAGCGGCAGCGCAGTTATCACAAATTCCCGCCATAAAGCAGCGCTTATGCAGGCTAATGAATCGCTCTTTCGTGCTGAGGAAGCAATCGCAGCAGGCTTGCCGCAGGATTTGGCGTCTATAGATATAGCTCAGGCGATGGACGAGCTTGGAGAGATAACGGGAGAAACCGTATCCGAGGATGTTGTCGCCGAGATATTCAAAAATTTCTGCGTAGGAAAATGAGGAGAAACAATGCGAATACAGATAAAGGATATTTACACAATACAGCCGGATTTAAGCATAAAAAAATGCGACATCTATATTTCCGGCGGTTACATACTGGGAGTAAACAGTAAGCCGGACGGGTTTATGGCATCTAAGATAATAAACGGCCATAACAAGCTCTTAATGCCGGGACTGGTTAATGCGCATACGCATACGTACATGAACGTTTTCCGCAACTGCGCCGACGATCTGCCGTTTGCTGAGTGGCTGTTCGACCGGATAGATCCGATGGAAGCAAAGCTTACGCCGGAGGACGGTTACTGGGGCGCAATGCTTGCGTGCATGGAAATGCTTTCGACCGGTACGACCTGCTTTTTGGATATGCACATGTTCCGCAACCAAATAGCTCAGGCCGTCTACGATTCCGGCATACGGGCGGTGTTATCACGAGGATTGGTCGGCGAAGGGCAGAACGAGGGCGGAAAAATGCGTCTCTGTGATGCCTTTGAGGAGATGGCACGCTGGCGTGAATGTAGCCGTTTATCGTTCATGCTGGGGCCTCATGCGGTATATACCTGCGATGAGGAGTATTTGAACGTAGTGGCTGAATCGGCAAAAAACTGCGGCGTGGGCATACACGTGCATCTTTCCGAAAGCGTTGACGAGGTTGAGAATTGCAGGAAGAAATACGGCGTATCGCCGGTGAAGCTTTTGGAGAGAAGCGGCTGCTTTGATGGAAGAACGGTGGCGGCGCATTGCGTGAACCTTTCCGAGGAGGATATGGAGATATTAAAAGCGCACAATGTATCGGTCGCCTCCTGCCCGAAGAGCAATGCAAAGCTTGGGAACGGGGCGGCGGATATACCGGCGCTTCTTGATAAGGGGATAAATGTGTGCATAGGTACAGATTCGGCCGCCAGCAATAATTCGCTTAATATGTTCTCGGAAATGAATGCGATGGCAATGTACCATAAATGTCTGAGGCGTGATCCGACAGCGGTCAGCGCCGATACGGTGTATAGGATGGCAACTATAAACGGAGCTGACGCTTTGGGCGTAAAAGCGGGGATGGTATCGCCGGGTATGCTTGCCGATTTGGTAATACTGGATCTTGACAGGCCGCAGCTGCATCCTCTCGGCGATATGACGGCGGCGCTTTCGTATTCGGTAAACGGCAGCGAGGTTGAAACAGTGCTTGTAAACGGGGACGTAGTATACCATAAAGGCGAATTTGCAAATATAGACAGCGAGCGTGTTTACTACGAGGTTGATAAAATAGCCGGGAGAATAAGATAAATAAGGAGAAGCTATGAGCGAGATACGTGATATAAATTTATGGGAAAGCGGTGAACGCAAGATAGAATGGGTAAGAAGGAATATGGGGCTTTTGCGGGGACTATATGAGGAGTTTTCCATAAGCAAACCGTTTGCCGGAGTAAAGATAGCGCTTTCTGTGCATCTGGAGGCAAAGACGGCTTATCTGTGCCGTACGCTGGCTGCCGGCGGGGCGGAAATGTTCGTGACCGGTTCAAATCCCCTGTCAACTCAGGATGATGTAGCTGCCGCATTGGTACATTCGGGTATGAATGTTTACGCATGGCACGCAAGCAGCCCGGAGGAGTACGAGCATCATCTGCGGATGGTTATTGAAAATGAGCCGAACATTATAATAGACGACGGCGGGGATCTGGTAAACCTTATCCATAACGAATATCCGCAGCTTATAAAAAACGTCTACGGCGGCTGTGAGGAAACGACAACCGGTATTATCCGTCTCATTTCGATGGATAAGGATAAACAGCTGAAATTCCCGATGGTATTGGTAAACAACGCCAAGTGCAAATACCTTTTCGACAACCGTTACGGAACAGGTCAGTCGGTGTGGGACGGGATAAACCGCACAACTAACTTGATAGTTGCTGGAAAGAATGTTGTCGTGGCAGGCTACGGCTGGTGCGGCAAGGGCGTGGCTATGCGTGCAAAAGGGTTCGGAGCAAGAGTCATAGTGACGGAAATTGACCCGATAAAGGCGATGGAAGCACGCATGGACGGATTTTCGGTAATGAAGATGACAGAGGCGGCGAAAATCGGCGACCTGTTCATCACTGTTACCGGCAATAAGGACGTTATAACTGCCGAGAGCTTTAAGAATATGAAAAACGGGGCTATAATGTGCAATGCCGGTCATTTCAACGTGGAAATAAACGTGGAAGAGCTCGAAGAGCTGGCAGAGGAAAAACAGCTGCAGCGCGATAATATAATGGGATACCGTATTGGTGATAAGTGGGTGTATCTCTTAGCAGAAGGACGGCTTGTAAACCTTGCAGCCGGAGACGGACATCCGGCGGAGATAATGGATATGAGCTTTGCAATTCAAGCTCTCTCTGCAAAGTATATTGCAGAAAATCACGGAAAAATAGAAACGATGATTTGCGATGTTCCAGAGGAGATAGATCGTGAGGTTGCCAAAAGAAAACTTGCTTTATGGGGAATCGAGACGGATATTCTAACCCCGGAGCAGGAGAAGTATTTGAACAGCTGGAACGTTTAAATGAAATCAATTTTTGCAATATTTAAAACAAAATCTGCAATGATTTTCGGCGGGAATTATGGTATTATAATATTGGGGTATATTCTAAAGGCATTATGAGATAAAAGCAGGAGGAAAAAACATGGAACACGTCACAGCAAAGACGTACTATTTTCATCATGGGTGGAAATTTCTGCTGGCAGATGCTTTTCCGATGGAAGAAGCTGTTGAAAAGCACAGGGACGAAAACGGAAGATGTTTTTACGAGAAAGAGTATGACGACAGCGGATGGAGCGAGGTAACTCTGCCACACACGTTTAACGATGCGGATCTTTTCCGTGACAGGATAAAAGACGCCGGCAGCGGTCAAAAGCGTACGGCTGCCTTTTACAGAAACTGGGTGGACATACCCGAAAACAGACGCAGCGGCAAGGTGCTGATAGAGTTTGAGGGGATAAGGCAGACGTGCTATCTGTATGTAAACGGCAGCCTTGTCGGATGGCAGGAGGCGGGTGTCGCCCCGTTCGGTTTTGATATAACAGAGTTTATTGATTTCGGCAGCCGAAATTTGATAGCGGTCGCTACTGATAACACAGCTACAAGGGATATACCGTTTTGCATAGCCGAAACGCCGAACAAACCTGATGTAAAGCCGGGAGAGTACCTTTCCCCGCAGGATGAAAAGGTGGACAGGGGTGTTGAGGGCGTAGGATATTTGTGGAACTGCAATGACTTTAACCCTTCTCTGGGCGGAATAACACGGCCGGTAAAGCTGCATTTTAAGCCGGAGGTGTACCTTACGCTGCCGCTTTATTCCAATTTGGAAACGAGAGGGACTTACATATACGCCTCCGATATTGATATTCCGAAAAAGCAGGCAAAGATAACAGCTGAGGCGGAAATTAGAAACGAAAGCAGGCAGGAGCGGACTGTATATACCAGAACGATTATCAACACGCTCGACGGAAAAACCGTTGCTGATTTTTCCTCCGAACCGCTTAAAATCGCTCCGTCCGGCAGGATAGGCGCAAGGAAGACGATAATCCCGGAGGATGCGTATAAGGCGGAAATGCTGCCGGACGGCAGAGTCCACTACATTCCGGAGGAGGACGAGAGCAAGCTTGCTCCGATAAAGGTAGAATCCGTGAAAACCGCTACGGTAACATCAGCTGATGTTGTGGAGGGTCTGCGTTTTTGGAGCATATCAGACCCGTATTTGTACCGTGTAACAGTGCAGTTGTTTATAGACGCAGAACTTTCCGACAGCATTACGATAGAAACGGGATTCAGGAAAACCGGTTACGATAAAGGCCGTGGACTTTTGATAAACGACGAGCCGGTATGGCTTCGGGGATATGCGCAGAGAGCGTCAAACGAATGGGCTGCTATAGGGATTGCGCCTGAATGGCTCAAGGACATGGATGCTCAGCTGATAAAAGAAAGCAACGCAAACCATATCCGCTGGATGCACGTTGCAGCCTCCCCTGGTGACATACGCTCTCTTGACCGTCAGGGGATAGTCTGCACACAGCCGGCGGGCGATAAGGAGAGGGAGAGCTTTGGCAGGCAGTGGAGACAGCGGCTGGAGCTTATGCGTGACGTTATTATATATTTCAGAAACAGCCCGTCAATATTCTTCTGGGAAGCGGGCAACAATTCGATAAACAGGGAGCATATGCACCAGATGCGCCTTTTAAAGGAGGAGCTTGACCCCTGCGGCGGACGGTTCATGGGCTGCCGGACGATAAATACAGAGGATGTCCTCTCAGAATCGGAGTACGTGGGAACGATGCTAAACCGCCATGCCGCGAGGTTTTTATCAGAGCATGGCCCGGTTACCGAAACCGAGTATTCACGTGAGGAAGCGCCAAGACGTATTTGGGACGATTATTCGCCGCCGGATTTCGACTATCGTAACAAATGGCTCGGAAAAGGCGGACGAAAAAGAGTCGGCAGGGATTTCTACGACTTAACATCTGAGGAGCTGGCGTTGACTTGTGCGGCAGGATACAGCGAATTTTTCAACGACCGTATAGGCGGGGCATCCGGCAAGGATTATTACAGCGGCTGTGCGGCTTTGTGCTGGACGGATTCGGCTCAGCACGGGCGGCAGGCGTTCAGCGAAAATGCACGTATGAGCGGCAGGGTTGATCCCGTGCGGATAAAGAAGCAGAGCTTCGATGTGTTTAGAGTAATGCAGTCGCCGCTGCCTCTGGTAAAAATAATCGGCCACTGGAATTATCCGCCCGATGACGGCGATAATTACCTGTATCATGAAAAGCGGTTCAACGGCGATTTCTGGGAGGACAGCGGGAAAATTCTCCGTAGGGAGCCGCAGAAAAAGACGGTTTATGTTGCTGCGGGATATGAGGTTGAACGGGTAAAGCTGTTCATAAACGGCCGAAAGGTCGGCGAGTGTTCAAAGCCTGTAAAGACGTTTATATTCCCGTTTGAAAATATAGATGTGACCGAATCGGGGCAGATACGTGCCGAGGCTTACGATTACGAGGGAAACCTTGTATCGTGCGATGAGATAAACACGGCAAAAGTTCCGTCAAAGCTGCGTCTTTCGGCGCATACGTCCCCTGCCGGATTGTCGGCGGACGGGGCGGATGTTGCATACGTTGACATTGAGGTTACAGATTCCGAGGGGAATATATGCCCGCTGTGTTCTGAGCGGATAGACCTGCATATTGAGGGGAACGCAGAGCTTCTGGGCGGCTATAACAGCGGACGTTTCGACGGACATGGGCGTGATGACAGCGTTATACATAAGAACCACGTTTTTGCAGAATGTGGCACCAACAGGGTGTTTATCCGTGCTGGACGTATTCCGGGGAAGATACGGTTTACTGCAGTTATGGGAGATATTTCCGCTTCTGTGGATATTGAAAGCGTGTATGCTCCGCTCGATACGCTTACAGAGGCTCCTTTGGTTTGTGTGTATCCTGCGCTTGGGGAAGAAGTGCAGCCATATCGTGAGTTTGTTCCAAATCCAAAGGCTGATGAGAATAAGTACGAGGTGGAGGAGGAGATTTACAGCAAGATACTCGTAAACGGGCAGGAGCCGGATACACGCAGCGTCCGCACCGTCAACAGAAACGGCAGCATCTGGGGAGCGGTACTCTGCATACTAGAGAGGCTCGAGACTGAATATCCCGGCAGGTTTGAATACCGGTATCTGCCCGAGAAGAAGCAGCTCATCCTAAAGAGTGGCTCCGATACAGTGATTGCTGAAGCAGGGCGGACTCATCTTTTGGTGAACGGCAGCGAAAACCTGATGGACGGCGAGCCGTATATAACGCCTGAGGGATTTTTCGTGATGGAAGTAGGGGCGATAGTATCCTACATACAGGGCGTTAAGGTTTGGTATGATGACAAGATAAACGTTTTGAGGATAGAGATGAAATAATAAAAATACAACCGCCTATATGTTGTGGGAAAGTATTGTAAAACCACGACATATAGGCGGTATTCTTCTGTTTGCGATATAAGCAATGGTAAAAACGCCTGTAAAATCGGCTGTAAAAGCGGTGATTTTTATAAGAGTAAACGAAATTGTGTTTTTTTCGCCCGAAAAGAGGATTTTTTGACTGCTTGTAGTATATTTATATATAGAAGTTTATAAAAAAATGTTTTTAAATCGAAATTAGGGGGTAAATAATATGTATGTATTAGCCTTAAATGCGAGCCATAATAACAATGGGAATACGGCGTTTTTGCTTAACGAAGTGCTGAAGGTCTGTAAGGAGGGCGGCGCCCAGACAGAGCTTGCAAGCGTACACGAGGCGGTCATGGATACGAAAATGCCGTTTTGCGTTGCCTGTTCGTCACCGTGTTCAAAACAGTGCTATAAGGATACGAAGCTTGATGAGCTGTTTGAAAAGGTGAAAAAAGCCGATGCGGTTATCTTTGGCAGCCCGGTTTATTTTGGTTCTATGACAGCACAGCTTAAGGCTTTCTTTGATAAAACAAGGGCTGTCAGAGGAGATAAAGCATGGGTCGGCAAGTATGCGGCAGCTGTAAGCGTCGGAGGTTCAAAGTACGGCGGACAGGAGAGGACAATAGACCATATACAGTCATGCTGCCTTGTTCTGGGTATGACGCTTGTTGGAAACAGCTCCGAGCTTGGGGCCGGCCATTTTGGCGTATCCGCACACGCTCCGGCCGTCGAGGATGAATACGCAAAAACACAGGCTAAGGTGTTGGGCAAGAGAATACTTGAGTCCATAGGCTAAAATCTACATATTTTTAATAACGGCGGAAAGAGGCGGTATAAAAACTTAACGCCGGTGTGAGAATATATTAGGCAACTGATAAAGTCGGGTTCAAAGGGGAGGAGAGGCTTTGTATTCACAGGGTCTGATAAGTGAGATATGCTCACGCAATGATATTGTTGATTACGTGTCCAGGTATGTCCGCCTGAAAAAAAGCGGGCGGGGCTATACCGGGCTTTGCCCCTTCCATAACGAAAAAACGCCCTCGTTTCACGTAAGCCCTGATAAACAGCTGTTCCACTGCTTCGGCTGCGGGGCGGGAGGCAATCTGATACAGTTCGTCATGCGGATAGAGGGGCTGGATTTCCGTGATGCTCTAAAAACGCTTGCGGACCGCGCCGGTATGGCGCTTCCAGAGGATGACGGCTATGATAACGATGCAGCCATTCTTAAGAAAAAGAAAATATATGCGATGAATAAGGCTGCCGCCCGTTTTTTTTACGATACACTGACAAAGACTCCTGCCGGAAGAGAGGGACTTAAGTATTTTGCCGCACGGCGTATAAAGGCGGAAACCATAAACATATACGGCCTGGGTTTTGCACCGGAATCGTACGATATGCTCTTTTCCCATATGAGAGAGCAGGGTTATACGCAGGAGGAGCTGCTTGAAGCAGGCCTTATTTCCCAAAACGAAAAGGGGTCGGTGTACGACCGTTTCAGGGGCAGGGTGATGTTCCCCATAATTGACGTGAGGGGGAATGTTATAGGCTTCGGCGGGCGTATACTTGACGACAGTCCCCGTGCTGACGGATTTAAACCGCCGAAATACTTAAATTCGGCGCAGACGCCGGTGTTTGATAAGGGGAGGAATTTGTTTTCTCTCAATCTTGCAAAAAATGCCCCGGGTAGGGAGCTTATCCTGGTTGAGGGATATATGGATGTTATATCCGTTTATCAGGCGGGGGTTAAGAATATTGTCGCAACCCTCGGGACGGCTCTTACCGAGCAGCAGGTGCGGCTTTTAAACAGGTATTCGGACGAGATACTAATATGCTACGACAGCGATGAGGCGGGAGTAAAGGCAGCCCTTCGGGCGATAGACCTTATAGGCTCAGTCGGCGGAAGGTCGAGAGTCATACGTCTTAGGGGAGCAAAGGATCCGGACGAATACATAAAAGCCAACGGTGTGGAAGCGTTTCGGGAGGCGGTAAGCAAATCTGTTCCGGGAACTGAGTTTAAGCTTATGCAGGTTAAGGGAAAGTACAATATTGAATCCACAGACGGTAAGGTGAAATTCATTTCCGAGGCGGCCGATGCGCTTTCAACGGTAAATGATGCGGTTGAGGTCGATGCTTATATTTCCCGCATGGCGCAGGAAACGGGCATAGGCAGGGAAGCGATATACAGCGAATATAAGAAAAAGACTGCCAGAAACAGACTGTTCCGCCCGAATGAGGAGGCGGGACGTATCCGTCGGACGGAGGTTCCAAAGGCGGAGGCGTATTCCGGAGAGAGGAAAGGTTCGATTGAAACGGAGCTTGGCATACTGAGGCTGGCAGCTGAGGAAAAGCGGATATACAAGATAGTAAAAGAGCAGCTTTCGCCGCAGGATTTTGACTCTGATGCGGCAAGGCTGATTGCAGAGGAAATATATAAAAGCTGGGACGGCGGCCAAAGGCCGGAACCGGCGGTGATACTTGCAAAATTTCAAACGGACGGCCGAGGGGCGGCTGATGCGGCAGGCGCATTTATCGACCCTGTAAGGTATGATGATAATGAGACGGCAGTAAAGCAGCTGATACGTGCGATGAAGATGGACAAGGTAAGCGCTCAAATAGCAGAAGAAGAAAAAAAGGGAAACAGCATGGATATTATGCGCATGGCGCAGCTGCACAAGGAGTATGAAAAGCTCAAGCGGCAGCAGTGATGTGGAAGGCTACAGACGTGTCACAGGAATGGGAGGACAAAATGGCGGAAACAAACAGAAAGCAGATAATCAAGGATATAATGAGCAAGGGTAAAAAGGACGGCATTTTAACATATAAGGACATAATGGACGCTTTTGAAGAAGTGGACATCAGTCCGGAGCAGTTTGAAAAGCTGTTTGATCTGCTGGAAAAAGAGGGCATAGAGGTCGTAAAGGACCTTGATAAGGAGCTTGAAGCCATCGAAGTCAGCAAGGAGGAGCTTGAGGATCTGTCTGTTCCCGAAGGGATAAGCATTGACGACCACGTTAAGATGTACCTCAAAGAAATAGGAAAGGTAGATCTTTTATCGGCTGAGGAAGAAACAAGCCTTGCACAGCGCATGGCAAAGGGCGACGAGGTGGCAAAGAAGAAGCTGGCAGAGGCAAATCTGCGTCTTGTTGTAAGTATAGCAAAACGGTACGTAGGCCGTGGCATGCAGTTTCTTGACCTCATACAGGAGGGTAATCTCGGACTTATAAAGGCTGTTGACAAGTTCGACTATACAAAGGGATACAAATTCTCCACCTATGCCACATGGTGGATACGTCAGGCTATAACAAGGGCTATTGCCGATCAGGCGAGGACTATACGCATACCTGTCCACATGGTTGAAACGATAAACAAGCTTGTGAGGGTATCAAGACAGCTTGTACAGGAGCTTGGACGTGAACCAACCACCGAGGAGCTTGCAAAGGAGCTTAATATGTCGGTGGAAAAGGTCAGGGAAATATCGAAAATATCGCAGGAGCCGGTGTCTCTCGAAACGCCTATAGGCGAGGAGGAGGACAGCCATCTGGGAGATTTTATCCCTGACGACGACGCCCCGGTGCCGGCGGATGCAGCAAGCTTTGTAATGCTTAAGGAACAGTTGGCGGACGTTTTAAAGACGCTTGCTCCGAGGGAGGAGAAGGTGCTCCGGCTGAGATTCGGCTTGGATGACGGCAGACAGCGCACGCTTGAAGAGGTCGGCAAGGAATTTAACGTTACCCGTGAGAGAATACGCCAGATAGAGGCTAAGGCTTTGAGAAAGCTGCGCCATCCCTCAAGGAGCAAAAAGCTCAAGGATTATCTGGACTGAGAAAGAGGACGTTTAATGGATTGGATACAGATAAATATATACACCACCCCCGAGGGGATAGAGCCTGTCAGCGGCAGGCTCTACGGCCTTGGGATAAACGGTTTGGAGATAGAGGACGAGGCGGATTTTAAGGATTTTCTGGAAAACAACCGCCAGTATTGGGACTATGTGGACGAGGAGCTTCTGCGTGAAAAATCGGGTGAAACACGTATAAAAGCGTATGTAAGCGATAATGCAGCCGGCAGGGAGCTTTTGGCAGCGATAAACGGAGAGCTTCGCACGCTCCGTGAGGAAGATGAAGAGGGACGCTTTGGCAGGCTTGAGACAGAGCTTGAAAACGTTTCAAACGAGGACTGGGAGCATAACTGGCGCAAGTATTATCATCCGCTTGAGATAGGGGAGAAAATACTCATCTGCCCCGAATGGGAAGAGGCGCCAAAAAACAGCGGCCGTGTGGTGTTTTCAATAGAGCCGGGTTTGAGTTTTGGGACGGGTTCCCATGATACTACGAGGCTTTGCCTTGAAAGTCTTGAAAAGCTCGTCTGTCCCGGAAGCCGTATGCTTGATCTTGGCTGCGGGAGCGGGATACTTTCGATAGTATCGCTGCTTCTCGGAGCGGGATATGCGCATGCGGTGGATATAGACCCCAACGCCGTTGATACCGCCTATAAGAATGCGGAGAGAAACGGTATCGGCCGTGATCGCTATTTCGTAGAAGCAGGCAATATCGCAGCCGATTCGGCCATGAGAACCCGCATAGCCAAAGAGAAATACGACATTGTAGCGGCAAATATAGTCGCCGATGTTATAATCGCCATTACTCCGTACGTACAGGACTTTATGACGGCGGATGGTGTGTTTTTATCCTCGGGAATAATCACCGACAGGCTGGAAGAGGTGAAAGAAGCCCTTCTTGAAGCCGGGTTTAAGATAGAAAGTATAAATACAAGCGGAGATTGGGCGTCCGTATTATGCAGACGCTAAATGAAGGGAGAACAGAGAAATGATACAGCTTAAGGACGGGGTATATTATGTGGGGGTACAGGATCCGACACTGAGGGTATTCGATATAATCTGTGATACCGAGTTCGGAACGACATATAACGCCTATTTGGTAAAGGGCGATAAGATTGCGCTCATTGAAGGAGTGCATGACACATTTACATCAAAGTACATCAAAAACGTATCGGAGATAATCGCACCTGAAAAGGTCGATTACATTATCTGCAACCATACCGAGCCGGATCATACAGGCTGCATAGAGCATATACTGGAGAAAAATCCGGAGGTTACGGTCGTGGGGACTTTAGCAGCGCTTCGCAACCTTAAGGAGATAACGAATCGGACATTTAACGAGCTTCCGGCAAAAGCCGGCGGAAAGCTCGATTTGGGACAGGGGATGGAGCTTGAGTTTATCGTTGCGCCGAACCTCCACTGGCCGGATACGATGATGACGTGGCTTGCATCACGCAAGGTGCTTTTCTCCTGCGATGTTTTGGGAGCGCA
>DBQZ01000085.1:9202-15053 GCA_002305435.1 Clostridiales bacterium UBA1381 | reverse complement strand
CTTGATATAGAAATGGTGTGCAACAGCCACGGACCGGTATTGGTAGACCATATTGCAGACGGCGTGAAAAAGTATGCCGAATGGTCATCTCCGGTAAAGAACGATAAGTTTACAGCAGCCGTATTCTACTCCTCGGCTTACGGTTATACGAAAGCGCTTGCAAATGCTATGAAGGACGGCGTTGAGGAAGTTGGCGGCGTATGCGAGCTTTTTGATGCGGCTGAAAACGATATGGAAGAGATGGCTGAAAAGTTTACGGCGGCGGATGCTGTATTTGTCGGGTCTCCGACTTTAAACCGCAATGCGGTAAAGCCCATATGGGAGCTTTTGGCGCATATAGACGCTGTTGAGAACAACAAAAAACCGGTAGCGGTGTTCGGTTCCTATGGCTGGAGCGGAGAGGCTTGCGAGCAGCTTTCATCTCATATGAAGCTGATGAAGATGGCGGTTTATGAAAAGCCGTACAAGTGCATATTTAAGCCGAGCGCAGAACAGCTTGAGGAAGCAAAGCAGTATGCAGCTGAATTTGTAAAAAGCGTGATGGGAGAGTAATATGCCTAAGTTTTTCGTTTCGCCCGAGAAGGTAAGCGGTGAAAAGCTGGTGATAGATACCGAGGACGTTTCGCATATCCTGCGGGTTCTGCGAATGGGGGTAGGCGACGTTATTGAGGTATGTGACACCGCAGGCTATGATTACAGCGCAAGGATAGATGAAGCGGGGGACGGGGCTATAATATGCTCCGTCCTGAACCGCCGTTTGTCGTCCTCAGAGCCGGGTGTTAAAGTGAGCCTTTATCAGGGCATCCCAAAGGGGACGAAGATGGAGTATATTATCCAGAAAACCACGGAGCTGGGAATAACAGATATAATCCCCTGCGCCATGAGCCGCTGTGTTTCCCGCCTTGACGGCAGGGAGGATAAGAAGATTGCCCGCTGGCAGAAGATCGCAGAAGCAGCCGCAAAGCAATCCGGACGAGGTATTATACCGAAGATTCATAAAGCGATGAGCTTTGACGAGGCTGTAGCAGATATGAAGAAGCACGAGCTGTATTTTGCCCCGTATGAGTGCGAGCAAAAAACCGGTATAAAATCGCTGCTTGTAAAAAAACCGGCCGATGCAGCTTTTATGATCGGGCCGGAGGGCGGCTTTGATTTGCGTGAAATCGAGACGCTCACCCGGGAAAACATCCCGACCGCAACTCTTGGTCCCCGCATACTGCGCACGGAAACGGCGGGTGAGACGGTGCTTGCGGTTATGATGTACGAATGGGGGGAAATGGAATGAACAAGTTCACACCGACGTATACATTCCGCAGCATTGATGATATACCGGAGGATTTTTTTCGGCGCAATCGGATAAAATACGTTGTGAGCGATATTGATAACACATTGGTAGCCGACAATGATCCGAACCCTGACAAGACTGCGCTTAAATTTTTGGCGAGGCTTGAGAGGGAGGGGATAAAGGTCGGCTTTTTGTCGAATAATTCCCAAAAACGGGTGGAGGTATTCTCAAGAGGGATGAGCGTACCCCGCTACCACAGGGCGGCAAAGCCGTTTGCCGGACGGCTGAAAAAGCTGATGGCACAGATGGGGGCGGAGAAAAGCTCCACGGTCATAATAGGCGATCAGCTGTTTACCGACGTTCTCTGCGGAAATCGTGCAGGCATACGAACGGTACTGGTAACTCCGATAAACGCCGCTAAGGAAAACCTGTTTTTTAAGGTCAAGCGGTATTTGGAAAAGAAACTTATGAAGAGAGAGGATCAGTAATGAGAGAAGTAAGCGGACATACAAAACAGCTCTGCATTATAGGCTGTCCGATAGAGCATACGTTCTCACCCAATATGCACAATTTCATATCGGAGGCTGTAGGGGCGGATTACGTCTATTCGGCGTTTGAGGTAAGACAGGAGAACCTCGCCGATGCAGTCCGTGGGATGCGTGCTTTAGGGATAGCCGGGGCGAATGTGACAGCGCCGCATAAAAAGGCGGTTATGGAATATCTCGATGAAATTTCGGAGCAGGCTAAGCTTTTGGGGAGCGTAAATACAATAGTAAACAAAAACGGCCGCCTTATCGGCTATAATACCGATGCGGATGGATTTTTGTCGTCGCTTACCGCAAACGGAGTAGATGTTGGCGGACGGGATATTCTGATATTCGGAGCAGGCGGGGTTACGATGCCGACTGTAATCAGGCTGATACAGGAGAAACCGGCTTCTGTAACGGTGATAAACAGGACGAAGTCCAAGGCTGAGCGTTTGTGCGAGGCTGTAAGGGAAGCTGTTGGCTTTGAGGTAAATACCGAGAAAAAACTTCCCCGCTATGATATAGTGATAAACACAACTTCAGCCGGCATGGAACCGCAGCTTGACAAGATGCCGACGGACGATATGCCGGTTATAGACAAGGATACGGCTGTTGTTGATATGATATATAACCCTGATAAGACGCTGTTTTTGCAGGAGGCAGAAAAGCGGGGAGCAAAGACGATAAACGGTCTTGGGATGCTGATATATCAGGGGATTATAGCTTATGAGCTTTTTACCGGCTTGAAGCTGGGGGATGATATGTATGAGAAGATAGCTCACGGGGTGTTTGGACGATGAATATTGTGCTTACAGGATTTATGGCAGCCGGAAAAAGCGCAGTAGGCAGGGAGATAGCACGCCTTACAGGAAAGAATTTTGCGGATACGGACAGGATGATTGTCGAGGCGGCTAAAAAGCCGATAAGCCGTATATTTTCCGAGGAGGGCGAGAAAGCGTTTCGTGATTTGGAAAAGGAGATTGTCAAAAAGGCCGCCGCTTTGGAGGATACGATAATATCGACCGGCGGAGGGGTAGTGCTTGATGCGGAAAATATCGAAGAATTGCGAAAGGGCGGCGTGATCGTGAACCTTGCGCCGACTATAGATATAATCCTTGCACGCTTAAATCCCGAAGCAGCTGCCGGACGCCCGCTGGTGAATGGTCAGCCGCCGGAGCAGATATGCGCCCGTTACGAAAGCCGCCGCCCGTTTTATGATAACTGCGATGTGAAGATTGTTATTGATAAGGAAAGACCGGTGAGCGAGACGGCTAAACGGGTTCTTGATGAGATAGAAAAATTTTTGCAGACTACATAGCGCTTATTTGTCGGTGAAAGGAGATGGAGATATGGAAACAGCCGAGGCAAAGGATCGCTCGGTACTTGCGCAGCTGGTGCTGCCGCTTCAGGCGAATGCTGCGGGGAATGTACACGGCGGGGAGATAATGAAAATGATGGATTCGGCAGCAGGAGTTGCGGCACAGAAACACGCACGGACGAACGTTGTCACTGCAAGAGTGGACGAGCTGGAGTTCAGAAAACCTGTATACGTGGGCAATCTTGTAACGTGTACGGCGCAGGTTATTTATACAGGCAATACCTCNNNACGGCGTTTTTTACGATGGTATCGCTTGATGAAAACGGGATGCCCCAAAAGGTGCCGCCGATAAATCCGAGCGGGGACGCTTATGACCGGAAGCTGTATAACGAGGGCAAGAAACGGTATATGGAAAATAAGGCGAAACAGGAAAAGAGAATGAGAAGAAAATAGACGATAGAAAACCGTCTGTATACTGTGCTGTTTTGGGTATCACAGTATGCAGACGGTGTTTTTTTATGCTTTGTGATATTTTTTCCGCTTTTGCACGATAATCATTCCGGCTATGCCGGCTATAACGCCGATTACAGCAACGACCTGCGACGCTGCCAGCACGTCTGGGATCATGTACAGTATGTATTGTGAGGGACGCATACCTTCAAGGAAAAAGCGGCCGAAAGAATACCATGCTATATAGAAGAAGAATACCTGCCCGTCCGCTTTCTTTTTGTCACGGAACAAAAGTATAACTATAAGCCCTATGATATTCCAGAGTGATTCATATATAAACAGCGGATGAACTGGCTGGGCGCCGTTTATCGACATTCCCCACGGCAGAGAGGTAGCACGCCCGTAAACCTCAGCGTTGACGAAATTTCCGAACCTGCCCACGGCCTGACCTATAAGAAGCCCCGGTGCGCATACGTCAAAGACGTTTAAGGTGTTGAGCTTTTTTATACGGCAGTAAATAACAGCCGTTATTACCGCCCCGATAATGCCGCCGTATATCGCAAGCCCGCCTTCCCAGATGCGGAAAACCCCCATGGGGTCGCCGGCAAATTCATCCCAGGCGAAAATCACATAATAAATCCGGGCGCAGATTATGCCGACAAACAGACCGTAAATGCCTATATCAATGATATTTTCTGTCTTAACATTGCGTTTTTTGGCGGTAAGTCCTACAAATAGTGCGGCAAGCCCGAAGCCAAACAGTATTATCAGCGCATACCAATATATAGGATGCGAAAAAATGTGAAAGGCTACGTTGCTTATCGTAAATTCAAGCCCCAAGCCGGGAAAAGAAATCGTATTAACAGTCTCCATTGTAAAAACCTCCAAATACATGTGTTACAAATGAAAAAAATCTGTAACATAATTGCAAAGAAAATTTAAAAAAAGTATTCACAAAGTAACAAAAGTGTGGTACAATATATAGTAGACAGGAATAATTATCCGTCCCGTATATTGTTATTATAACCTATCGAGACTTAAATTACAATAGGGAGAAAAAGTTTTTGAAAAAATTTTAAAAACACCTATTGCAATTTTGGTAAATGTATAGTAAAATGATAGCATGGGGAGCGAATTGGGGCAAATGGGGAGAAAATGGTTACCATTTGCTCGGATGGGGTTCCCGATAGATGATACGGAAAGGACGGTGAGACAGAAATGAGCGTATTTTTTGTTGACGAATACCAGCGTCAGCTTGACGACCGGGGACGAATGGTTCTGCCGGCGAAGGTACGAGAGAAGCTGTCTCCCGTTGTTTATATCACAAAATCGGTATCGGATAATTGCCTGCACCTCTACACAGAAGAGGAATGGGAAAAGCTGGGGGAGAAGATAAGCAAGCTCCCGACTGCTACCGATAAAAATGCAGCGGCCTTTGTCAGGATGTTCTACGGCAGGGCTACTGCCTGCGAAATAGACAAGCAGGGCAGAGTGCCAATAGCAAAAAGGCTCATGGATGCTGTAGGGCTTGAGCGGGACGTTGTATTGGTGGGTGTGAATACGAGGCTTGAAATATGGGACAGCAGCGCTTGGGAGAAATATCAGGACAGCCTGTCTGATACGATAATGCTTGACGGAATAAAAGAGTACAACTTGAATATATAGAAGAAGGTATTTGATGGAATTTAAACACGTTTCCGTGCTGCTTCGGGAAGCCGTGGAGTCGCTTTTGGTAAGGGACGGCGGGATATACGTTGACGGAACGCTGGGCGGCGGAGGTCATTCCGAGCGGATATTATCGGAAAATGATACCTGTAAAGTGGTAGGCATTGACAGAGATGAGGAAGCAATTAAAGCTGCCGGTGAGAGGTTATCACGATTTGGCGATCGTATACGGATAGTAAGGGATAATTTCAGCAATGTTTTGACGGTACTTGACGAGCTTGGTATCGGCGAAATAGACGGAGCAGTGCTTGATTTAGGGGTAAGCTCGCCGCAGCTTGATGAAGAAGAGCGTGGATTTTCGTACATGAAAGACGCTCCGCTTGATATGCGCATGGACAGGCGCAATGAGCTGACGGCAGCCAAGGTATTAAACGAGTACAGCAAAGATCAGCTGAAACAGATATTCTACGAGTACGGCGAGGAGAAATGGTCGCAGAGAATAGCAGAATTTATCGTTGAAGCGAGAAAGACGGCTCCGATAGAGACAACGGGACAGTTTGTAGAGCTGATAAAGGCGGCAATACCGAAAAAAGCCCGCCTTGAGGG
>DBQZ01000085.1:6371-9164 GCA_002305435.1 Clostridiales bacterium UBA1381 | reverse complement strand
TGAAGTCCGGAGGTCGGCTTGCGGTAATAACGTTCCATTCGCTTGAGGACAGGATAATAAAAAAGACGTTTGCAGATCTTGCAAGAGGGTGCATATGCCCGAAGGAGTTTCCTGTATGCGTATGCGGGAGAAGCCCCGAGGCAAAGGTGATAACACGAAAGCCCATCCTGCCGGGAGCGGGGGAGCTTTTGGAAAACCCCCGCGCAAAGAGCGCAAAGCTCAGAGTATTGGAAAAATTGTAATTGTTGATTATAGATTGGTGTGAATAATTGTGGATCATGGAAATTTAGCGTATAAATATGAAGAGAGCTTTAGGCAGCCTCAGCGCAGACCTGAGCCGAGACGCAGAAAAAAGCCACAGAAGAGGGAACGTGCAGTAATGCTGTATAAAATGAAGTATTTGCGGAGAATTGCGGCAGTTGTCGTACTGGCGCTGGCGGCAGGGTTTATGATATCGAAGTTTGTAGCTGTAAACGAAACACAATCCCGTATAGAATCGCTGCAGTCGGAGCTTGCGCAGATACAGGCTACGAACAGCCAGATGGTGTTTGAACTTGAGCAGAGCGTGGATTTGTCTCAGATAGAGAAGAGGGCAACCGAAGAACTGGGGATGCAGCGTCCGGAAAAGTATCAGACTATATATGTAAACCTTTCGCAGGGCGACAGCACAGAACAGACCGCAGGTGAAGTTGAGAGCTTTTCTGTGCGTGTATCAAAAATGTTTGAAAATATTAAAGAGAATATTATTGAGTTTTTCAGCATAAAATAAATAAATAGAGGAAAAGCAGCCATAGATTGCTTGTACATATCAGAAAGGAATGATAGGGTTTCATGGCGACAACGAAGATGAAACGCCGTGCCATTGTCGTACTGGGTATATTTATTGTAATTATGGGACTGCTCATAGCGAGGCTTGCCTATTTGCAGGTGGTGCGGGGAGCAGAGCTGAAGTCCTCGGCGGAGAGACAGCAAAACAGCCAGACGTCCATAACCGCCTCCAGAGGAAAAATATATGACAGAAACGGCAAGGTTTTAGCAGAAAGCGGTACCGTAAACACCCTTGTCTGCAATCCGCAGGACGTCCAGGAGGACGGCGATCCCAATGTGGCAGCTGACCAGCTATCAGCGGCTCTGGGGCTTGACCGTGAGGAGGTTTACTCACAGCTTACTAAAGGGAACCGTTACCAAGTGATAAAAAAGAGACTGACCGTTGAAGAAACGAATAAGATAAATACGCTCAAGGATGCGAATAACAACAAAGAAATCGCCGAGGCACTGTCGGGCGTTTATTTTGAGGAAGATTCAAAGAGATATTATCTTTTCAATGTTGCGCCGCACGTACTCGGTTTTACAGGTTATGACAACACGGGATTGCAGGGGATAGAGCTTACATTCGATGATGTACTCTCCGGCAAAGATGGAGCGGTTAATACGGTTATGGATTCCGACGGTACTACGCTTTCGGAAAACGCCTCCCAAACGCTCACCGGCTCGCTTACAGGCAGCGATGTTGTTCTTACGATAGATGAAACGATACAGCATATATTGGAAAGTTATCTTGAAACGGCCGTTGAGGAGTACAGCCTTAAAGAAGGGGCGGCAGGTATAATAATGAACCCTAAAACGGGAGAGATACTTGCGATGGCAACTAAGCCGGACTTTGACGTAAACGATCCGTTCAACATTGAAACGTTCGAGAGTCTTGCGGTTGATTTTGAGTATGATTCAGAATTGCAGCAGGCTCAGGAAGAGCTGGAATCCATAAGGGAATCGCAGAAGGAGGCGGCTTTGGAAGAGGCGCTTTCGGCAGCTCTTGAAGCAAGCGGCGGCGAGGATTTTGACCGTGACGAATTTATACGCCGGTTTGAAGAAGCGTACGAGGACCCCGATCCTTCATCATCCCCAGCTTTGACTGAAGCTGAGCAGAAGCTTCAGCAGGAAAAGACCAAGGCGATGAGAAACAAGATGTGGAGAAACAAGGCAATTTCCGACTCCTACGAGCCGGGCTCCACGTTTAAGATATTAACAGCGGCGGCAGCTCTTGAGGAGGGTGTCGTAACGCTTGATACGCCGTTCAACTGCGCAGGCTATAAGCGCATAAGCGGTCACGAGATAAGCTGTCATGTAAGCTCCGGCCACGGTGCGCAGACGTTTGCGGATGGTATTAGACATTCATGCAACGTCGTATTCATGGAAACCGGTCTTAAGCTGGGCGAGAAAAAGTTTATGGAATATTTCGAGGCTTTCGGGCTTACGAAAAAGACCGGGATAGAGCTTGTGGGCGAGACCGACAGCATATATTACAAAAACGGCATGGTTGATTCCGACATAGCCACAAGCGCATTCGGTCAGGGATTCCAGGTGACGCCGCTGCAGATGATAACAGCGGTATCCTCAGTAATAAACGGCGGCAATCTTATGAAGCCGCAGATAGTTAAGGAAATAAGAAACAGCGAGGGTGTGGTAAAGAGCTATCAGCCCACGGTTGTAAATAAGGTAATATCTGAGGAAACCTCGGCAATAATGCGTGAACAGCTGGAGGAAGTTGTAGCAGCGCCTGACGGCACCGGTAAGAACGCCTACATCAAAGGCTACCGCATAGGCGGCAAGACCGGTACTTCCGAGAAAGCACCCCGTGGTACAGATAAGCGAATAGCATCGTTCATCGGTTTTGCCCCGGCAGACGATCCGGAGATAGTATGTCTTGTTATGCTTGATGAGCCGCAGACGGACAACAAATTCGGTGGCACCTTGGCTGCGCCTTTGGCAGGCGAGATCATGGAGGATGTTCTC
>DBQZ01000085.1:5848-6322 GCA_002305435.1 Clostridiales bacterium UBA1381 | reverse complement strand
ACGAGTGTTGAGTCGGCGGAGTATCTGGCGGAGGCAGCAGGCTTTAAGACGAGGGTATCAGGCGAAGGCGATACCGTAATAGAGCAGCAGCCGCAGCCGGGAGTTATGCTGCAGACAAATTCAACGATAGTGCTATACACCGAAACGACTGAGGAAACTGAGACGNNAGGCTACCGCATAGGCGGCAAGACGGGTACGTCCGAGAAAGCACCCCGTGGTACAGATAAGCGAATAGCATCTTTCATCGGCTTTGCTCCGGCAGACGATCCGGAGATAGTATGCCTTGTTATGCTCGATGAGCCGCAGACGGACAACAAATTCGGCGGTACTCTGGCAGCCCCCTTGGCGGGCGAGATCATGGAGGATGTTCTCGATTACTTGGGAGTAGAGCGTCAGTATGCAGAGGGCGAAGAGCCTGACGAGCTGATGGAAGTTCCGGAGATGAGAGAAACGAGTGTTGAGTCGGCGGAGTAT
>DBQZ01000085.1:544-5783 GCA_002305435.1 Clostridiales bacterium UBA1381 | reverse complement strand
GAAACGACTGAGGAAACTGAGACGGTCACAGTGCCGGATCTTGAAGGCATGAGTATAGATGATGCCAGATCGGCGCTCAGCTCACGGGGCTTAAACTTTGAGATAGTCGGCGCAGGTCAGAGTGATTCGCGCGGGGCGTATGCCGTTAAGCAGAGTGTGGAACCGGGAGAAAAGGTTGCGCCGTCTACGGTCATTGGAGTTGAATTCAGGCACAGCGCAAGCGACTAATTGGGGGAATGAATAGAGATGTTAGCAAGTAAGGCTTTAGGCGAATATTGGGACAAAAGTTGTCCGGAGGTGGAGATAAACGGTATCCAGTATGATTCAAGGCAGGTGCAGCCGGGGGATATGTTCGTGTGCATCCCCGGATTTGAAACCGATGGCCACAAGTTTGCGAAGATGGCTGAGCAGAATGGTGCATCCCTGATAGTCGCAGAACGCAAAATAGATGTGAGCGTACCGGTATGCTATGTTAAAGATGCAAGAAAGGCAGTCGCCAGAGCGGCATGCGAGTTCTACGACAATCCCTCGGCGAAATTCTGCCTCATAGGCGTGACAGGTACGAACGGTAAAACAAGTACGACATACCTCACAAAGAGTATTCTGGAAAAAGCGGGCAAATGCGTAGGCATTATCGGCACGAACCAGAATATAATCGGGGATAAAGTCCTTGTCACCCAGAGTACAACGCCCACGACCCCGAATGCTCTGGAATTGCAGCAGCTCTTTGCGGAAATGGCAGAGGGCGGCGCAGAGTATGTGGTTATGGAGGTTTCAAGCCATGCGCTGGCGCTTGACAGGGTGTACGGCTGCAAATTCGATGTTGGGATATTCACCAATCTCACACGGGATCATTTGGATTTCCACAAGACGATGGAAGCGTACTTTGAAGCAAAATCAAAGCTGTTTGACGTATCCGAAAAGGGCGTTGTGAATATTGACGATGATGCCGGAAAGAGGATAATAGAACAGAAGCAAAATTGCCGGATACTTTCCGTCGGCTTGGGCGAAGATGCCCGGCTCAGAGCGCATGATGTGAACATCAGCGCACGGGGGACGAAGTTCCTGCTTGATTATGACGGTTCGACGTATGAAATGGAGATAGGCATCCCCGGCAAATTCAGCGTATATAACGCCTTGTCTGCAATAGGCGCAGCGCTTATGGTAGGGGTTAGCATGGAAACGATAAAAAGCGGGCTTAAGGAGGCAGACGGCGTCTTAGGCAGGCTTGAGGTCGTACCCACCGATACGCCGTATACGGTCATAATAGATTATGCGCATACGCCGGACGGATTGGAAAACATTATAAGCACCGTCAGGGAATTTGCAAAGGGAAGAGTCATTACGATGTTTGGCTGCGGCGGCGACCGTGACGCTACAAAACGTCCGATAATGGGCGAAATAGCAGGCAGACTTTCCGATTACAGCATAATTACTTCCGATAACCCACGCACGGAGGATCCGGAAAAAATAGTGAGGGAAATAGAGGAAGGCATAAAGCTGACCGATGCTAAGTATACGGTGATAACAGACCGGCGGCAGGCTATAGCGTATGCGCTGGGCTTTGCCGAAAAGGATGACGTTATCATTTTAGCAGGCAAAGGTCAGGAGACATACCAGATAATCGGCAAGGAGAAGTACGATTTTGATGAGCGTGTAGAGGTGTATAAGGCGCTCAAAAAGATGAATGAATAGGCTTTTCAGCAGGGAGTGGGGAAGTCCTCACTCCCTAATTCGGATTATATAGGCAAATGATAAAAAGGCAGATAAGGAGGCAGTTAAGATGCAGTGCTTAACGTGCGGCGAAATAGCAAAAGCCTGCGGTTCTACGCAGATATTTGGCGATGAGAACATGAAAATATTTGGCATAACGACTGACAGCCGCAAAGCGGGTGAGGGGATGCTTTTCGTTCCCATAGCCGGTGAGAGGTTTGACGGCCATGATTTTATAGAAAGCGCATTTGCGGGCGGCGCTTCGGCGGTTATAACGCATAAACCGATAGATACACCGCCGGGGAAAACCGTTATAGAGGTTTCAAATACGCTAAAAGCGTTCGGGGATATTGCGAAATTTTACATAGATAAATATCGGATACCGATTGTTTCCGTTACGGGAAGCGTCGGCAAAACTACGACTAAAGATATGATAGCGGGCGTTCTTGAAACAGCATATAACACGCTCAAAACCGAGGGGAATTTCAATAATGAGATAGGCGTACCCATTACAGCCTTGCGTATAGAAAAGGAGCATGAGGCGGCGGTTATTGAAATGGGTATGAGCGCTTTCGGCGAGATAGAGCGGCTGGCGGATATAGTACGGCCTGATATTGGCGTTATTACAAATATCGGTATGTCGCACATAGAGAACCTTGGCTCTCAGGAGGGCATATTCAAGGCGAAGATGGAAATAACCACGTTTTTTACCGATAAAAACGTGCTGATAGTAAACGGCGACGATAAGTTTTTATCCACAGTTAGCGGTAAGAATTACAAGGTAATATCCTACGGCATTAAAAACACAGAGTGCAGCGTGCGGGCAAAGGATGTGGAAAATCTCGGCCTTGACGGGGTGAGGTTTACAGCCTGTACAGCAGACGGCGAATATCCGATAGAGGTCGGAGTTGCCGGGGAACATAACGTCTACAACGCCCTTGCGGCTATATGCGTTGGCAGGGAGCTTGGTATACCTATGGAAAAGATCCGTAAAGGAATTAGCGGATTCAGGCTTACGAAAATGCGTATGGATGTGGAAACCGTAAACGGTATCACGCTTATAAACGATTGCTATAACGCTTCTCCGGATTCTACGAACGCTGCGCTAAAGGTGCTTTCCGGCGTGGAAGCAGGACAGCGTATTGCTGTGCTTGGCGATATGCTTGAGATGGGAAGCTATGCCGATAAGGCGCATTACGGCATAGGTCTCAGCGTAGCTCAAAATGGCATAGATATGCTCATAACAGCCGGTGAATCTTCAAAGAGGACGGCAGAAGGAGCAAAGAGTGCAGGAATGGAAAACGTTTTCTGGTTCCCGACAGCAGAGGAAGCGGCAGTATACGCAGCCTCAGTCGTGAAACCGGGCGACGCTGTTCTTATAAAAGCATCTCGTGGGATGCATTTTGAAATTGCCGCAGAAAAAATTAAGGAGGCACAGCATGACTGATATAATGTTACTGATCAATTTGGCGCTGCCGTTTCTTTTATCGTTTGCGATAACGGCATCGCTTGGGACAAAGCTCATACCGTGGCTGCATAAGCTGAAATTTGGGCAGGAGATACGTGAAGAGGGCCCGTCGTGGCATCAGAAGAAATCCGGCACGCCTACAATGGGCGGGATAATGTTTATTATCGGTATAGTTGTAAGCGCTGTAATATCGTTTGCGATAATAATGACATATGATTATACAGCGGAGCATACTATAGAAACGCTTATAATACTTTTGGCAGGCGTAGGCTTTGGCGCAATAGGGTTTATAGACGATTACATAAAGGTGATAAAAAAGCGTAACCTCGGTCTTACATCGGCGCAGAAGGCGATATTGCAGCTTGTAATGGCAGTGCTGTTTTTGCTGGCAATGACGGCAAACGGGTCGATTGATTATACTATAATAATACCGTTTACGAAATTTGCATGGACAATGCCGGTTTGGCTTTATTGGGTATTTGCGCTGTTTGTGATTGTTGGAACGGTCAATGCGGTGAACTTAACGGACGGCCTTGACGGCTTGGCAACAAGCGTTACGATTGTTGTGGGGGCGTTTTTCGTTGCAGCATCGATAGCTCTATCGCATCTGGGCTGTTATTTCCTGTCTGCGTCTTTAATAGGCGGACTTTTGGGATTTTTGATATACAACAAATATCCGGCTAAGGTATTCATGGGCGATACCGGCTCGCTTTTTTTGGGAGGACTGGTAGCAGCAATGGCGATAGGGATGGATATGCCGATATTTATCATTATTGCCGGCTTTGTTTACTTTATGGAAACGCTTTCGGTTATCATACAGGTGACGAGCTTTAAGCTGACGGGCAAGAGGGTATTTAAAATGAGCCCTATCCACCATCATTTTGAGATGTGCGGCTGGAGCGAAAAAAAGATTGTCGCCGTATTTTCGGCGGTGACTTTGATTTTATGTATTGCCGCATTTTGCGGGATAAGGATATAGGGGTGATAGCAGTTGGCAAGAAAATATAGCGGCGCTGCAAGAGGGGGTCTGCCTGCCGAAAGGAAACCGGCGCCAGTGGCAAAACCCAGGATGCGGTCGCAGAAAAAACCGAAAAAACCGGTGAAGCCGGGGCTTTTCACAACAGGCTTTTTCCGAAGCGTCGGGGAGATAGATTATACGTTTTTGCTTATAATCGTACTCTTAGTCTGCATAGGGCTGATAATGCTGCTTTCTGCATCCGCTCCGGCGGGAGCAAGACGATTCAGCGGTTCCTATCATTTTTTCACGCCGCAGTTCGGGGCGGCGATAGTAGGCTTTGCGGCAATGTTTTTCATATCGAGGATAGATTACAGCCTGTATAAAAAATGGGCGCCGCTGTTTATGATAGCCTGTACAATTATGCTTGTGCTTGTGCTTTTGCCGTATACGGGCAGGGAATACAACGGTTCTAAGCGGTGGCTCAACGTCCCCGGTATAATGTTTCAGCCCTCTGAGCTGATGAAGATAGCGATAGCGATGTTTTTCGCCTTGTTGATAGATCAGGAAAAATACGATATAACAAAAATCCGCGGAATGATTCCGTTCATACTGTGGTTGTTGATAGTAACGGCTTTGATGCTTTTGGAAACGCATTTGAGCGGAGCTATAGTTATCGCCGGAATTGCGGTCACGGTAATGATCGTAGGCGGGGCTAAGATAAAACCGTTTGCAATCGCCGGGGCGATAGTAGCCCCGCTTGGAGTTGTTGCAATACGTATTCTCGACCCCGTGAGATGGAGCCGTTTAATGAGCTTCCTCGACCCGTTCGCAGACAGTCAGGATACCGGTTATCAGGTGGTTCAGGGGTTATATGCAATAGGTTCAGGCGGCTTGTTCGGACGTGGACTGGGACAGAGCATACAAAAGTATTACATACCCGAGCCGTACAACGATTTTATCTTTGCAGTAGTGGCAGAGGAGCTGGGGCTTATAGGCTCTGTATTGATAATGGCATTGTTCGCACTGTTGGTGCTTAGAGGAATAAGGATAGCAATGAACGCTCCGGATAAATTCGGTATGCTTACAGCTATCGGTATAAC
>DBQZ01000085.1:0-523 GCA_002305435.1 Clostridiales bacterium UBA1381 | reverse complement strand
CTGCCGTTTTTCAGCTACGGCGGAACGTCTATGCTGGTGCTTTTGTGCGAAATGGGAATAATGCTTAATATATCGAGGTATTCGACGAAAAAGTATTTACCGCTTAAATAGAAGAAAAATTCTGTCGAGGAGGAAAAAGTATGAGAGTTATTTTTGCCGGCGGAGGTACCGGAGGTCATATAAATCCTGCCATTTCCATTGCCGACTATATAAAAACACGTGATAAAAATTTTGAGGCTCTTTTTATAGGCACACAGAAAGGACTTGAGAAGAAACTCGTCCCTGCAAAAGGCTATAATATACGGTATATAGATATACGTGGGTTTGACAGAAAAAACTTAGTGAAGAATTTTGAGGTTTTAAAAAAGCTCTCGATAGCACGCAGGGATTGCCGCAATATCATACGGGAGTTCAAGCCCGACTGCATAGTATGCACAGGCGGGTACGTGAGCGGCCCTGTAGCAATGGCAGCAAAAAAGGAGGGAATACCTGCGCTTATACATGAGCAGAACGTCTATCCCGG
>DBQZ01000024.1 GCA_002305435.1 Clostridiales bacterium UBA1381 | reverse complement strand
AAAGCGGAATTTTCCGCAAACGTGGAACCCAGTGCACCGCCGTTATCCCGCAATCCGCCCCCCGTAAATCCGCACTTATAACCGCCGTTTAACCGTGCGCCAATGTCCACAATCGCAGAACCGACAACCGCCCTCCAAAAACTTGCAATTGTAACCGCCGCCAAAATAAGCACATATGTTCGTCTGCGTAGGACTAACAATCCGCTCTCCAAATACTTCCCCTGTAACCGCCGCAAAATTAAGCGCCAATGTCCATAACCGTAGGAACAACAATCCGCCCCAAATCCACCCTTCCCGCCGCCGTTTAACCGTGCGCAAATGCCCGCCAACATCAGAACGACCACCCGCCCCCGCTTTCCCCAACAAAAAAGACCGCCCCAGCGGTCTTTTCCATCTCCTCACACCATCCCCCCATCCACGCATACCACCTGCCCGTTCACATACCCCGCACCCTCGCATGCCAAAAACGCAGCCGCCTCCGCCACCTCCGCCGCCTCGCCGAGCCGCCCTGAGGCAATCTCGTCTGCAAGCGCGCTTAGCTCCTCAGGCGGGATATGATCGTTCATAGGCGTTCTTATCACTCCGGGGGCGATACAGTTTACACGTATCCCCGAAAGCCCCGCTTCCCTCGCAAGAGCCTTCGTAAACGCAATCACAGCCCCCTTTGAGGCCGAATACGCCACCTCACAGCTTCCGCCCATAACCCCCCACACAGACGATACGTTCACTATACTCCCCCGCCGGCGGCGTATCATCCCCGGCAGGAGGGCTTTTGTGAGCAGGAACATCCCCCGCACGTTTACCGCAAACACATCGTCCCATTCAGCTACGCTTACGTCCGTAATCACTTTCTGCACAGGCGCAATGGCGGCGTTGTTTATCAGTATATCCGCCCCGCCTTCCTCCTCGATAACAGCTGCGCCTGCGCATATCTCATCCTCGCTTCTAAGATCCATCCTGATAAGGCGCACCGGAAGCTTGGAAAGACGGCTGCGGCTCTCCTCTCTGCCGGAGTATATGGCGGTGACGCTTTTTCCGAGGGAGAGGAACTTTTCCACCATAGCAAAGCCTATCCCCCCGCCGGCTCCTGTTATGACTACTCTTTTAAGCTCATTCATACAATTTCACCGGCAGTACCATAAATATATAGCTCTCCTTATCGGACGAGCTGCGGATGAAACAGCCCGCCGTCGGCGTGGAAAGCTCCATCTTGATGAACTCGTCGTCGCAGGCGGAGATAGCGTCCATCAGGTAGCGGCAGTTGAAGCCTATCATAATCGGGTCGCCTGTGATACCGGCGTCGACCTCGTCATGCACCTGCCCTCTTGCGGTTATGCAGTTGATGTCTATGCGCTGCATATCGATTGAGAGGCGCACGGGGGCTTTGTTGCGTTTTGCGTTCTGGTCGTCATCGTTTATGATTAAAAGCGCACGCTCGAGGCTGTTTGTGAAAATGCGGTTATTAACGTTTATAATCGTCGTACTGTCCGAGTTAAGTATTGGGTCGTAGTTTAGGTATTCCCCCTCTAAAAGCCGTGTATAGAGCCTGTAATAGCCGAAATCGAAGATAGCCCTGCGTTTAGATACGATAATTTCAACGTCGGTCTCGTCCTCTTTCATAAGCTTTAAAAGCTCCCTCAGCGTAAGCCCCGGCACGACGAACTTTGTCGTCTCAAGCTCTTTTTGTAGGTAAGTCGTGCCGACAGCCATACGCCGTCCGTCGGTAGCGACCATTTTAAGGACGTTTTTATCACGTATATGGAAAAGCGCCCCGTTTAGTACAGGCCGTTTCGTTTCCGTAGTAGCGATAAACGGGGATGTTTTCTTGATCATCCTCCGCAGGACGTTCTGCGAAAGCTCGAAGCGGAACGTTTCCTCGACCTCAGGCGGTTCGGGGTATTCCACGCCGTCGAAGCCCTGGATATTGATAACGCTTGCGCCGCAGCTTATACGGGCGACGTAGTTTTGGTCGTTTACGTCGATTGTAACGTCGCCGTCGGGAAGGCGGCGGATTATTTCTCCGAACATTTTTGATTCAAGGGCAATGTCGCCTGCGTATTCAACCTGGCATTTAATTGAATAAACTATGCAGATTTCTGTGTTATTGCAGGTAAAGGACACATTGCCGAAACCGTCGGCTTCTATGTGGATACACTCGAGTATCGGATGAGCTTGACGTGAGCCTACGGCTTTTTGAACTGTGTTTATAGCGTCTGTTAGAATTGATTTGTTGCAGATAAGTTTCATAATGGGTCTCCTTTTTTGTAATTATCCACACCGGAGGTAAAATTGTGAAAAATGCGGCGGTGGACGTACGTACGTACATACATACAATAATAAATTAGCAGTAGTAGTAATAAGGGGTGTTTACAGCGTGGAAAACCGCAAAATCCGGCTTAGATACGGGAGGAAAATTTCCCCTTGCAGGTGTTGGCGGACTGTGGGTTGGTGTGGATACGTGTGGACAGCGGGTATTGGAAAAAAATGGGTGGAAGTGAGGTATCCACGTGCTGTCCACGGGGGAGGGGGGTTATCCACGGGATGTCCACAGCGGTATCCACGGGTGGGATGGTTTTATTTTATCATTTTAGAGAGGGATTGTCAATGGGGGTAAGGGGGGTTAAATTTTTATCATTAATGTTGACATTGTTCGTTTTATGAAGTATAATGTACTCATTAGATAATTACGGAGGTAGCTATGTATATTTCTGTTAAGGATGCAGCTGCGAAGTTTAATATATCCATGCGCCGAGTTCAGATTTTGTGCGAGCAGGGGTGTATCAGCGGTGCTAATATGGTTAATGGTGTATGGTTGATACCGGAAACGGCGACTAAACCTGTAGACAGGCGAAAAAAAAGAATTGATAATGATCAGCTAAGTTTGTTTGATGTATCACAAAAAGTGCTTACAATTGATGATGTATGCAAAACATTATCTATATCAAAGGCAACAGCAAAGAACTGGATTCGTTTGGGTAAGATTACACCTGACATTGGAGATCAACAGTTTAGTTCTGGGTATATTGAAAGGTTTGTTACGGAAATCAAATCAAGCGATAACAAAAAGCTCAAAAGTCGCAGAAATAAAAAAAACGCCACTGGTAAGGTTCTATACAAAGATTATGTTCATACTGCAAGCAATAAGCAGTTGGTTTCTGATTTGTTGGAACTTAACGTAGTTGAAGATGAAAGAGACCTATTGGTAATCCTTGCTAATTTTGCTGTTCAGCTTTACTATCAAAGTCACAGCATTCAATTTTCGGACAATAATGTGTTGTCGGATTTCCTATCTCAAGGACATACAAGTGATTTTCATTTTTTAATAAAGGATTTGATTGGAAACTATACGCTCGATTCTGTTTTAATCAATAAATTGCTGCCTGCCCTTTTAAAAGAAATTCTTTTTGTAAAAGGAGAGGATTCTTTAGGTTTTGTATATATTTCCTTGCGGGATATTGGTCAGAGAAAAAGTGCGGGTGCGTATTATACTCCGGAAAAAGTTGTTAATGAACTGATTGATAAGTTATATGAAAACGATGTTAACTTGAGAACAAAGACAATTTGTGATCCTTGTTGCGGTACAGGTAACTTCTTATTGAGTCTTGGAGTAAAGGGAATAGATTATGCCAAGCTTTACGGACAAGATATTGATCCCATAAGTGTTTTTCTGTCTCGAATTAACGTTGCACTTATGGCTCCGGAAATGTCTGTTACAGATATTCGTTCCAGAATTATCATGGGCAATACATATTTTGATACTTTTATGCAGAAGTTCGATGTAATTGTCGGCAATCCGCCTTGGGGTGGTGACTTTTCAGAAGAGGATGCCCTCCGATGCCGTAAGATATTCAAAACTGCGGTTGGCAAGAATATAGAATCCTATGATTTGTTTGTCGAAAAAGCATTATCTATGCTTAATCCCAATGGTATACTGGCATTTGTTCTTCCCGAAGCAATTTTAAACGTTGCAGCACATGACACCGTCAGAAGATTGTTGATCAATTCTTGCTCATTCAGATTTATTTCATATTTGGGAAATGTATTTTCTGGTGTTCAGTGTCCATCCATTATTCTTGGTATCACACCGAATAATGAAAAAACTGTAGTCGGGTGTAAAGTATCAACCGGAAAAGATGATTTTGTCATATCCAAACCGCGCACTTTTTTTAACGGTACACTTTCTCTTAATGTATCAGATGAAGAAAACCAGTGTTTGGATGCAATTAGTACAATTAAAAACGCCATCTATTTGAAGGGGAATGCAAAATTCGCACTCGGTATTGTTACCGGAAATAACAAGGAATATATATCTACCGAAAAAGCTGATGATAACGAGATTATTCTGAAGGGCAGCGATATTCAACGATATGGGATGACGCCATCGGGAAATTACATTCGCTTTGTGCCGGAGTCTTTTCAGCAAGTAGCTCCTGTAGAAATATACAGGGCAAAAGAAAAGTTATTATATCGCTTTATTAGCGAAGTTCCTGTGTTTACTTATGATAATAATCAAACACTTTCGTTGAATAGCTGCAACATTGTTATTCCCGAAATTGATGAGATTGATATGAAGTATATTTTGGCTATACTTAACTCAAGTGTTGCTGCATACTTTATCTCAAAGAGATTTAACTCGGTCAAATTACTCCGCTCACACATTGAGCAAATGCCGATACCCGTTGTTCCAAAGGATATTCAAACAGCTATTATAAAAAAAGTAGACCGCATAATGAATTCTTCTGAAAACATAAGCGGTCTATATGAAGACTTGGATAGCGATATTATGGAGTTGTATGGATTAACTGTCGAGCAGATCAAGACAATCCAAACAGCGTTAAGCGGAAAAGCATTATTCCTTAAAGAGCGTTGAGCAAATCATACAGTTCCTCGTATGTAAGCCATTGAACAAAGTGGTTCTGCATATGATAACCAATACTATTGCGATTAAGATGGAACTGACCTTCGCCTTTGTTACCTTTGTGCTGCTTGTCCGAGTATCCAAAACAAGACAGAATCTCATTGGAGTGCATCTTAAAAATAGCAATCCGATCAGCAAAGAATAGACCGTAATAGAGAACATCGAACTCTAAACGCTTCACCTGTTGAATATTACAATCAAAATCGTAATTGTACATATCGGTACTGTTTAGTGCACGATTTCCGAGGTTTGCTTGTTTACATTGGTCGATAGAATTGAATCGGCTAATGACTGCTTCATTGGATTTCATGACGGTGGAGAACTTAATCTCAATTCTCTGGTGTCCGACTTCATCATAGCGGTCATGGAACTGATTGTGAGATTTGGTAAAGTTGTAGAGTGCTTCAATCATAAGTTCTGCAACTGCGCCAAATCTACGAGTTCTAAGAGCAAATATACCATCACGAAATTCTTTGATTTTATTTGTCATTTTCTGTATCCTCCTTATTTTCGAGAAGAAGTTTATACGCTTCAATGTTAAGTGCATCGGCAATGCGCTGAATATTTTCAAGAGATATACTTCTGCGATAACATTCGATTGCACTAATATAAGTCCGGTGCAAACCGCATTTATCAGCAAATAATTCTTGAGATATACCCATTGCAGTTCTGTATTTCTTTAAGTTAGAACCAAAAACTTTTACTATATCCATAGTTACAATCCTCCATAATACATATTATAACGCTTTTGAATATAATAAGTCTACAGACAATAAGTAACATAAGGGGGCGGGTTGTAAGATAACAGCGTTGCCCTGGGTTCCATGCTGGCGGCTGTTATACTTTACCGCACTCTTTCNNGTGCAGGCTGTTAGACGGCGGATTGTTGTGTCAAACGGCGGTTATCCGTTAGACGGCATCTCAGCCGGTAGCGCTTCTGGGTGAGTTTAGAGTGGAGAGTTATACGCCGACTATGTTACATTGGGTGGGGCGGTTGTGGTTATACGGCAGTGGTTGGCCGTACTGCCGGAACGCTCGGTCGGACAGGGGCGGGTTGTGAGTGCTATGCGTTATGACATCGCCGCTTCTGGTGAGGGCGGTTATAGGGGCGAGTTTTTGGGCGGCGGTTGTGTGGTACCGGCGGGGTCGCTGTCCGTTGGACAGCTTCCGCCTGCGGGGACGGGGTTTGTCGGATAGAGGCGGTAGCGGTTACAGAGGTAGTGTTTGGGCGGAGTTTTCCTTTTAATGGGATACTACCACCAAAAAAGTAATGCACAAAAATCTGCACATATTGAAATAATACGAAAAAAATGGTAAAATATTCGTATACTACATTTAAGATACAGTGATGGTGTGAATTAAAATCAGATTGTGAGGGGAATAATTTGTCAATATTTGCACAAAAGCTGACACGATTGATGGAGGAGAAAAATATAACCGCATACCAGCTTGAAAAGCTCGGATTTTTAAAGCGGACTACGATAACGAAATACGCCAACGGCAAGAGCAAACCGCCCGACAATTCCTCCCTTGAGGAGCTAATCCGCATGATGGCTCTTGGAATCGAGGAGGCGGAGGAGCTCAGGGAGGCTTATGCGATAACGAAGGTCGGCGAGCCGATATATTTCAGACGCAAGCACGTTGAGGAGCTTTTGCACGTCATAAACAACACGAGCGTTTACCCGTTCGACTGGCATCATCACAGCTCCCTCCAGCTGAAGCGGGAGGTCGAGTGCGTAAACGGCAGGGTAAATATCGTAAACCTGCTTGGGGTGATGCTTTCGGCGGAAGCCGAGATGGACACCCCGTACATACGTGTCGCAGCCCAGCCGGAACGGTGCCGGGAGCTTATGTCGAATCTTGTAAGGGTGATGAATACTGACAAAAGGATTTCGGTTGAGCATATATTCTGCATAGACAACAAAAGCGCAAACCACGATAATGCGTACAACATTAACATCCTAAAGGAAATTATGCCGCTTATAGTCTCAGGCTCTGATTATTCGCCGTACTATTATTATGACGATGTCAAAAGCCATATAAACCAGTTCAGCAATTTCCCGAACATTATCGTAACGACAAAATATGCAATGATCGTTTCGTATGAGTTTGGCAGGGCGATAATATCGGGGCTTGAGGATTTTATAAAGATGCAGGCGGAGATATTTGCCCAGATGAAGAAGATGTGCGACCGGTACGTTCAGCCGCTTCCGGGGCCGCTTGATATTCTGTCGTATTACGACAATGTCGTAGACGGGGAGGAGAACATCATACCGGATTTTTCGGTAATGCCCGACCCGTGCCTATTCCCGTTTCTTGATGAAAATATAGTAAACAAGTACGCACGGTTTGATCTGCCGAACGTGGATAAGGCGGTCGAGCTTCTGATTGACAGGATAGACAGATACCGCCGCGGTATGCAGAGAAAGCCGGAGGTGAGCTTCTGCACGAGGGACGGCTTCCGTGCGTTTATGGAAACGGGCAGGATAACCGAGATCCCCTCGATATATTACAACCCGTTTGATCCGGATGTAAGGCAGCTTATGGTACGGCGGCTCTGCGATGCAATTCAAAAGGGGATATACAAGCTCAAAATCCTCGACGACAGGTTCAACATCACGAATATAAGCTTTGCGTGCTACAACGAATACAGCATGACGTACTGCTACAATCATCCGGTAAATGGTATGATTGCATTCGGGTTTAGGGAACGCAGTACGGTAACTTCGATATACGACTACTTCACGACGCTTGAGGAGCAGCAGCTGCTTTTGGGCGACAGGGAGACGGAGCGGTTCGTGAAGGGGGTACTTGGGGGATAAGGATGGCGGAGGCGGTTTGTGAAAAGGATATATTGGGTGGATATGATGCGAGAAATTAGAAACAGTAAAGAAAGGGGCAACAAAAAATGAAGAAATTTATAGCAGGCGCTCTTGCTTGCTCGATGATGTTTGCCGTAACGGCAAATGCAGCTGAATCACTATCCAGCGTGAAATCGTACGAAATTGTCAAAGGGGATTATGCAGAGATATACAACGTAGCTTCCGGATATTACAACTGTATCAGGGAAGTTGATCAGATAAAGTATTTTATAAGGATAGGGCTGTATCTTGAGGCAATCCAGGTATGCGAGGAAACCCTTGCATGGCATCCTCTCTCAGAAGCTGATATTTCATTGTTAAATTGGCTTAAGTCTGAAGCCGCAAACAGATACAACGATTATCTTAATTCAATCTACATAACGCCGGAAAGGGCAATTGAGCTTATAAAGGATGAAGAATATAAAAAGTATAACGGCGATGTTTATAAGTTCAAAATGAGATACACCTGTTATGATAAAGGGGATTACTATCTTGTATGCGCTACAGCAACAGCATATGCAGATGGGGCTGATAAGTACAGAGTATACAAGAGCGGAGGAAGAATAGAATTTATAGGCTCGGGAAGCTCATGGGCAAGCGATGACGCTGAATATTTCATGTAAAGCCTTCGGGGGGTGAAAATATGTAATAACCGGGGATAACTCAAGGTAAAGATAAAAAGGAGGAATATGCAATGAAGAAAAAAATAAGCGTTCTAATAGTATTAATTATGCTATCTGTTTCATATATCCCAAATTTTATATTCAACACAGTATATGCTGCGGGGACTGCGGATGATATAATAATGGTGGCTACCGGAGAACTGGGAACAAGAGAAACAGGTAATAATATAGTAAAGTATTGGGATGAGCTTGGTTACAGCTCTATGCAAGGACAGTCATGGTGTGCGGCATTTATAGTATGGTGTGCAAGACAAGCAGGGATAGGCAGTGATGTGATTCCTACGTCTTTTAGCTGCTACAATGCCAATAATTCAATGAAAAATTGGTTTTCCAACAGAGGAAGATATTACGAAAGAGGTACAACCACGCCTCAACGAGGTGATTTGGTTATTTTCAAATATGCAAACGATGAGAAACATATAGGATTAGTTACTGGCTCAGATAGCAGCAATGTATACACAATTGAAGGAAATACATCCAATATGGTTAATACAAGAACATACTCATTAAATGATAGCGAAATACATGGCTATTGTAGACCGGCTTATGTTGCGGTAACTCCTCCAACAAATGTATACTTAAACAAAAATCAAATATGGTATGACATACAAGACACAATAGAATTAACACCTCATGCAGACAATGCAACTAACTTTTATATGAGTGTACGCAAACAGGATACATGGGAAGAAGTAATATCAACAGCTTTAAATGGAACATATTCTGTTTCAGCAGCATCGTTAGGCTATGGTGATTATTATGCATGGATAACAGCCAGTAATTCGGCTGGAGGTACAGATTCGCAGGGCATTACATTTTCGATTGTTGGTGCGCCCGGATTTTCAGACGTATCATCGGCTCGCGATACTTACATAATTGAAGATAATGTATCTATTTCAGTATCAACTATTTGTGCAAAAGGACAGGTTATTGGAATAGATCGTTATGATGAAAATTCTTCAACAAGACTTATCACTGAACAATGTGACCCCACATTTACTATTCCAGCATCAACATTAGGAACAGGAAATTATTATTCATATTTTTCGGTATATAATGGATCGGGAAGTATTGATACTACTGGGATTACATTTAAAATTGTAGACAAAAGTAATTTAGGTGAAAATTTCTATGCATATATACATCATCAAGGTACAGATACATATTTAACAAATCAGAGTAATAACATAGCAGGTGAAAAACTCTCAGGAGACGATAGACAGCTGTGGAATTTTATAAGGCAATCTGATGGAAGCTATATAATTAGAAGTGTATATGACGATGGTTACATGGATGTATGGGGAAACTATACAGATGATGGAACTAATATTTATTCATGCGCAACACACACTGGTGCAGAAAATCAAAGATTTTTTATCTATAGAATGTATGATGCTTATTATATAAGGCCGGCACATACAACCGATCACATGATTGATATAGGATCTGATTTGAACCTAAAATTATGGGGAAGAGGGGATGATTGGAGTCCTCAAGAGTTTGACATAATACGACTTGATGTAGACGGAGTAATGCCTGAAGATTTAGGTAATGATTTTTATGCATATATTCAACATCAAACTTCAGGATTATATTTAACAAATGATTATTCTAATAATAACAATATAAATGCACAGGAATTAAAAGAAACTAATAATCAAAAATGGCATTTTGTAAAATGTATTGATGGAAGTTATACAATTGAAAATGTGCATGATAATTCTTATATGGATGTGACTGATGCTTCTATAGAGTCTGGTACAAATGTATTTGCTAATAATACGTACACAGGAAATATAAATCAAAGATTTTTTATACACTATATGTATGATGCTTATTATATAAACCCAGTGTATACATCAGACAACATGATTGATATGTCATCAGAAACATTTAATATTGAACTATGGGGACGTGGTCAGGATTGGTTTGCTCAAGAGTTTAACATTATTAAAACAACATTAATAGAACCTACCCCTACTCCTGAAACTTATACTATAACATTTTATTCCAACGGCGGCACTATAAACAGCGGTAATATCACGAGCTACACATCTGGAGAGGGGATAGCATTACCAACTGATGTAACAAAAGAAGGCGGCTATATATTTGGGGGCTGGTATGATAATGCGGAATGCACTGGAACAGCTGTAACTGCAATATCCGAAACCGATACCGGAAATAAGACATACTATGCAAAATGGATAAAAATTGAACCGGTTGGATATGAAATACGATTTGTAAATTACGATGGCATGCTTCTTCAAAGCAAGATAGTAACAGCAGGTGATATTCCATCTTATACTGAGACTACACCTGAAAAAGCTCAGGATGAATGTTATACATATACATTCAGCGGCTGGAGTCCAGTTCTTTCAGCAGCAAATAGTAATATGATATATACGGCACAATTTACAAAAACGGCACGTATATACGGCATAGAATATAATACGGATGGCGGCAATATAAACAATGATATTGTTACAAGTTATACTTATGGTATAGGGACAGCATTACCTACAGATGTAACAAAAGAAGGCTATACATTTGAGGGCTGGTATGATAATGCAGAATGCACCGGAACGGCTGTGACTACAATATCCGAAACCGATACCGGAAATAAGACATACTATGCAAAATGGACTAAAAACAATCCTGCTGAATATCTTATTTCATTTGTAAATTATGATAACAGCATTTTGCAAAGCAGTTATTATCCTGTAGGAGAAACTCCTAAATATTACGGACCTATCCCTACAAGACCTGCCGATAGCGAATATACATATACTTTTATAGGCTGGGAACCTGTAATAAGAGAAGTAAACGGAATTGCTACGTATACGGCTAATTACGAAGCAACACCTATTGAGTATATGTACAGCATTAAATATGATGACGATAGTTCCTGCGTGATTGTTACTGCGGCTGAACCCGGAATATATACAATGATTTTTGCGGTATATGATACAGATGGAACTTTAATAAGTGTAAAGACAAGGGATATAAACTTTGATACCCCAGGTTTGCAGGAAATACCAATGGATCATACTTTAAAAAGAGAAAACAATATAAAAATAATGCTATGGGACAGTATTTCAGGTATGACGCCAAAATGTGAATACTATTCTGCATAAAAACAATTTTCAAATTGTCATATTATATGCGTGGGGGTGAAAATATGTAATAACTGGGGAACTCAAGGTAAAGATAAAAAGGAGGAATATGCAATGAAGAAAAGAATTTTAAGCTTATTTACGGCGGTATGTATTTCTGCATCACTGCTGGCAGCTCTGCCGGTGTCGGCGTACGATATGGGAAAAGTCGGGGTGAATCAGACAATTTCAACAGGCGACAGCCATACAGCAGCAATAAAAACAGACGGCAGCCTTTGGGCTTGGGGCAATAACCCATGGGGTCAGCTCGGCGATGGCACAAACGAAGACAAGTCTACTCCTGTAAAGATAATGGACAATGTAGCGTCCGTTTCGGTAGGGGAATTTAATACAGCCATAATTAAAACAGACGGTACTCTCTGGACTTGCGGTGACAATATGTACGGACAGGTCGGGAATAAAGAAGTTTTTGATGCTGTTACTCCTATAAAAATAATGGATAACGTAGCTGCTGTTTCAGTGGGGTACGGCCATATGATGGCAATAACAACCGACGGCAGCCTCTGGGCTTGGGGGGATAATGAACACGGCCAGCTTGGCGACGGCACGAACGAGAGTAGATATAGTCCTGTAAAAATAATGGATAACGTAGCTGCTGTTTCAGCAGGATTTGAAAATACAGCGGCTATAAAAACGGACGGTACTCTCTGGACATGGGGAGACAATGAATGCGGCCAGCTTGGCGATGGCACGAACGAAGCCAAAAATACACCCGTAAAGATAATGGATAACGTTGACAGCGTATCAGCGGGACTTTATAAGAATATGGCAGCCGTAAAAACAGACGGCAGCCTCTGGGTTTGGGGCAATAACAGCGCAGCCCAGCTCGGTATAGGTACAACGGAGAATAAGTCAACGCCCATACAGGTAATGGACAATACAGAAACCGTCTCTGTAGGCTTCAGCCATACGTCAGCCATAAAAACGGACGGCAGCCTCTGGGGCTGGGGAAGCAATTTCGATGGAGAATTGGGCATTGAAGACGGAGAATACGTAGATGTACCTACGAAGACGATGGATAACGTCGCTTACGTCTCCTCAGGAGACAGTTACACAGCAGTAATAAAGACAGGCGGTATTCTCTGGACTTACGGAGACAACTTTTACGGCCAGCTTGGATTTATCACGGCGGGTACTAAAAGCGAGCCTGCGGTACTGATGGACGGCGTAATGGTTCCCACCGAGTCGCAGGTTTCCGATACCCCGGCAAATGAAACGCCTGCCGTTTCCGGAGAGACCTCATTCGGGGCGAAGGTGTCCGACTGGGCAGCGGCGGAGCTTGAGCTTGCATATGCAAACAACCTCATCCCGGAAGCTATGACGAACATTGACCTTACACAAAAAGTAAACCGCGGCGAATTTGCAGCGATTGCGCTGAAGCTCTACGACGTACTCTCGAATACGCAGACGCCGCTTCCTGCGGACTGCCCGTTTGTTGACATAGCCGGAGATCCAAACGAGGATGCAATTAAGAAAGCGTCGAGCCTTGATATAACGAACGGAACGTCGGATACGACATTTGAGCCGTCGAGTTTTATAACACGTGAGCAGCTTGCGACGATGCTTTGCAGGGTTATAAAGAAGCACAATTTCGACGGCTGGACATTGGCGACCGACGCTAATTATCCCATGAATACAGAAGGGGCGGTACCGTTTGCAGACGACAAAGATATATCCGACTGGGCAAGGGCTTCTGTTTATTATATGTCGCTGCACGGGATAATAAAGGGCGTTGACGAGACGCATTTCGCCCCGAAGAACACTACTGCACAGCAGGAGGAGTCGGGATATGCAAGCGCAACACGTGAGCAGGCGATAATAATGGCACAGAGGATATTTAATAATGCGGATGCGCTTGTATAACAAAGGTAAAAAGCAAAACTCATAAAGCCGGCGAAAACTGTGCCGGCAAAGCACATTGATGGTGGTGTGCGAATACATAAAATCGGAGCGCAGCCTTGGATTGTGGCGACGCTCCGATTTGTTATTTTAAGGCAGGATTTACTGCTATGATTTGTAGTAATACTTTTTGCGGTATGCAAGCAGGGTCATGCCGGTGTGTTTTTTAAATAGGCGGTTCAGATAAATCTGGTTGCAGTTTAGCGATACAGCAATGCTTTCAATGCTTCTGTCTGTGTTTTTGAGCAGATCTTTTGCTTTTTCTATGCGCAAGTTTATTACAAACTGCTTAACGGTCGTTCCGGTATGCTTTTTAAAAAGCCTGCATATATACTCCTGCGAAAGATGGAAGGCGTTTGCAATATCTTTTAGGCTTACGCCGTAGTTCAGGTTATAGTTGATGTAACGTATGATGTGGTCAACTATGGGATTGCGGTTGTATACAGGGTTATTCATTGAGTGCAGGTACCGTCTGAAAATTTTCACAAATATTGATATAAGGTAGCTGTTTATAAGGCTTTTGCTTGCGGGTTCACAGTGCGTGAATTCGTCTATCATACGGATAAAGATGTTTCGTATTTCTTTGTTTTGGCTGTCCTTTATGTGAATATAGCGGGTAAAGGTGTTGTCAAAGAAATGGCCAAGCTCCGGAAATTCCGGCATAAGCTCGGAATACAGCAGTGAAATTTTATTCGGCGCAATAAGGCAGTAATACAGTTCAAGATAACGCACACGCTTTGAACGCTGGAAATAATGTGTTGTTGAAGGGTTGACTATAAAAATATCGCCCTCCGATATTTCAATGCTTTTGCCCTCTATATTATGGGTTCCATTGCCGTGCGCCGTATATACGAGCATCGTAAAATCGTGATATACCGGGGCTGCGGCTTCGGACATACCTTCGTTCATTATAAATATTCCATTGCTGCTGTCAAGCGCATTGCATACCCACTTTTTTCCGTCCATAGCTTCAGACCGCCTTTCATCTGACTTTATTTTGTATTATACCATAAACGTAATAGGATTTCAATCAAAGAGCAGGAAAAAAAGCATAAGTTACAATACTGGTCTGATGTGCAGAAAGTCAAGTTTTGTGCTGTATCGGTCAAGTTTCATGATTGAAAATCGGTTCTGTAAATTGTATAATAGAGCTATAAAAATACAGAACGGAGTGGAGGATAATGAATAAACTGATAAGCCTATTTACGGCTGTATCGATGCTTTTTGCGTGTGGTATCAATGTAGCTGCGGACGAGACGCAGACGGGCAATGCTGTAACTGCGGATAAAACAGCGCAGTGGAAAAACAATCCTGACGACTCAGAATACGACCTGCGCATCCATGGATGGAGGGATTGGGAAACGGCGGCATATATAGGTTTCACGCTGCCCGATGATATCGACATGGAAACGGTGAAAAAAGCGGAACTGCGAATAACGACAGTAAGCGGCAATAAGTCTGGTACGGCGTATATTTATACCGCTGATTATGCTGCATTTGAAAACGGCATGAGCTATACAGGCGACGAGGAAACTCCGGCATATAATGAAACGGAGCTTGGAAGTTTTCAAAACCCTGTCACAGCCGGTGAAACAACGGCGATAGACGTTACCGGCAGCGTAAAGGAAAATACAGATGGGACGGTTGCATTCAGGATAGACGTAAAATCCCAGAATACGAATAATAAATGGGTGATCGGTTCGTGTACAAACGGTTCGCAGCCGCCGCAGCTTGTTTTGATTTCTGAGGCGGTAGAGCTTGATAGGGATACGCTTACGCTCGTTTCAGGAGGGGGAGCAGAAACACTTAACGCATCTATTTACGGCGACGGCTATACGGCTGAGGATCTCGTCTGGGTGAGCAGTGATGAGAACGTTGTTTCTGTCGAAAACGGCGTTGTAACTCCGCATAAAGCGGGAACTGCAACAGTAACGGTCATGATAGGAGAAACGGGGCTTTCCGACAGCTGCGAGGTTACGGTAATACAGTCAGCCGAGGGGGTATCGCTTTCTGCGGATATGATGTCGCTTTCGCTCGGCGGCCAAAGCGGCGAGCTTTATGCCATAGTTACGCCTGATAATGCAAATAACAAAAATGTAACGTGGGAGTCGGATAACCCCGACATTGCAGCTGTATCGTCAAACGGTATAGTTACTCCGACAGGCATAGGAGAGGCAAATATCACAGCTGTAACAGCTGACGGAGGATATAGGGCGTCATGTGCTGTAACGGTTACGCAGAATGTGCCGCTTACGGGGATAACACTTGATAAGACAGAGCTCACACTGCCCGAAAAAGGTGCAACTGGCAGAATAAACGTTATATTTGAGAATGAAGATGCGACAAACAAGCAGATAGAATGGTCGAGCGGGGATGTGAATGTGGCAAAGGTTACGGACGGTGTTGTTACCTCGGTATCGCCCGGAACAACGGTGATCACTGCTGTAAGTGAGGATAACGGATATAAAGCAGAGTGTTATGTAACCGTTGAGGCGGTAGATAATTTGATAACGAACGATACGTTCTGGAAGGATACGGACGGAAACAATATATATTCTCAGGGCGGAGGAGTATTCAAATTCGGTGATAAGTATTACTGGTACGGGGTTGAATACAAAAACGCAGCCGAATACGCCGCAAATCCTTCGGCCGGAGGGAAATACAGCGACGAAAACAGGACATTTGTCGGATTTACATGCTACAGCTCTGAAGATCTTGTGAACTGGGATTTTGAAGGCTATGCAATGACGAAAGATTCAGAAGGCATGGAGGATGCCGGCTGGGTAGGCCGAATGGGTGTTGTTTATAACGAGAACACAAAAAAGTATGTGCTCATATCCCAAAAATATCCCGGCATAATGTTTGCAACGAGCGATACGCCCCAAGGCCCGTTCACGTTTGAAAAACATATCGAAAAGCTTGAATGGTTAGTAAACAACGCAACGGGGGATCAGACGCTGTTTCAGGATGACGACGGGAAAGCGTATCTTATATGTTCAAGCGCCGAGGGCAGGCAGTATTTGTATGTAGCCCCGCTGCGGGAGTCTGATTTTCTTGATATAGATAGTGAAAATGTGGTCATGATCTACCGTGATTCTTCACGCCAGTACATAGACGAGAATGGGGAAACGGCCGTAAAGGATAAGGGCGGAATAGAGGGAAATTCGCTTTTTAAGTATAACGACCATTACTATTTCACGGGCTCGGATTTGTACGGTTGGAACTCATCACGTGTGTACGTTCTTGAGGCGGCCGATATAAATGGTCCGTACGATATTCAGCCGATAGGAGAATCAAAAAATCTGCCGTATATTATGAGAAATGTTACTGACAATTATGCGCACAATTCCCAGGCAGGATTTTATGTGACTGTCCACGGCACAGAGCAGGATACAGTTCTATATTGCGGGGATCGTTGGGCGAATTTTGCAAACAACGGAATAGGGTATAACCAATGGGTACCGCTGTCATTCGATGAAAACGGCGCTCCGTATTTCAACGATATTTCACAGTGGATATTCGATGCGAAAACAGGCAACTGGGAAGTCGGGGAAGGAAACAACTACGTCAAAAACAACGAATTTGATGCAGACAGAGTGATTGTAAGTAAGCCGACCGGCTGGGAGGTATCGGACAGTGTCGGCGGTGCGGCGAACCATTCTGTAAACGGCGGAGCACAGTACGGGCAGTTCGTATGGGAGCAGAAGGCGGATGATTATTACACAGCTGAGCTTAAGCAGACGATCTCGGGTATGCCTGACGGCGAATACACCTTAAAGGCATGGGTAAAAAGCAGCGGCGGCCAGAATATATGCCGGCTGTACGCCGAAAGCGGCGGTGAAAGCGTAAGCCTTTCGCTGAAAGGAGGCGTTAGCGAATGGACGGAAGTTGTACTGCCGGAAAGCATCAGCGTGACGGATGGACAGTGCGAGATAGGGCTGTATTCCGATTCGCCCGCAGGAAACTGGGTGCAGATAGACAATGTAACTCTGACAAAAGACTGCGAAACGACTCCTGACCCGGAAGATGGCGATGTTATCGGCTTATTTGACGAAGAAGGAAACAGAATAGAATCACTGAGCGGAAATGCTATAGTTCATGCCGAGGCAGAGCTTGCAGATTATAACGGTGAAGTGCTTATAATGGGAGTATACAACTCCGACGGAACACTTGAAGATGTAAAGACGGGCTATGCTGAATCGGGAAGCAACAGAATGGAGACGTATTCCATAACTTTGCCGGAAAATCTCGAGGGACGTTATATAAAGCTGTTCGTATGGTCAGGATGGGATAATATCCGTCCGGTCAAAGACAGCGTAAAAATAGGATAGATGATAAATTAACATTGCGGGTTGACAATATTTAAAGCAGTAAGAAAAATGGATCTCAGAAAACGGGTGCAAGCTCATTTTTTGAGATCCTTTTTTAGGCGGAAAATGTGTTTGCATCATAAAATGGACAGCGGATTGGAGACATCAAAAATTGTATAGAACAGTTTGTTTTTTTATTGAATTTACGTGAGAATAGTGGTATAATATATACAATAAATATACGGAATTTTATAAGGAGGAAGCAATCATGGAAGAAGTATACCGTTTTTTACAGGAATGTGAAACGTACTATCTCGCAACGACAGACGGGATAAAGCCGAGAGTGCGGCCGTTTGGGACGATCGACCTGTTCGAGGGGAAGCTCTACATCCAGACCGGCAAGGTCAAGGAAGTTTCAAAGCAGATGAAAAAGAACCCGCATATCGAAATAAGCGGCATGAGCGGGGGTAAGTGGATCCGGCTTGAGGCGGAGGCTGTGCTTGACGAGAGGATAGAGCCGCAGGAGCATATGCTGAAAGCCTACCCCTCGCTTTCGGGGATGTACAAGCCCGGCGACGGCAACACGGAGGTGTTCTTCTTAAAAAACGCAAAAGCCGAAATATGCTCCTTCACTGAGGAGCCTAAGGTTTTTGTGTTCTGAGGTTATTATCATGGAAGAGCTCAAAACCACGATATACAAAAAGGCGCAGGATCTGGGAGCGGCTATTGTAAAAACGGCTGACGTTGAGTCTTGGGAGAAAGAGCCGATACAGGATAAATCTTTCTGGCCGAGGAACATATGGCCGTGGTCAAAGCGGGTTATAGTTCTTGCGATTCCGCTGTTTCTGCCGATGGTAAACTCCACCCCGTCCATGCTTTATCAGGAATTGTACAACACGAGCAACCGCATAATGGACGATATGGCGTACAATCTCGCAAATTACATAACAATGCTCGGGTACCGTGCGATGTTTTTCCCGAGGGACTGCTACGCCGATATTAAGGCGCTTCTGAAAAATCCGGCGGCAGCGTTTTCGCACGTTGTCGCTGCGTATTATGCAGGCGTCGGGACTTTCGGGGACAGCCACAATCTTCTGACGAAAGAGTTCGGCCCGAGAGTGCGGCTTGTAAGCGTTATTACGGATGCGCCTATAGAAGCGGACGGGAAGCTTTCAGAGGAGCTTTGCATTCATTGCGGGAAATGTTTGAGGAGCTGCCCGTCGGGCTGCTTTAAGGAGAATGGCGGAGGTTTATACGATTATGATAAGAGGGCGTGCACGGAATATCACGTGAAGTTGTCGGACGAGAACCATTTTCCGTGCGGTATTTGCGCAAACGTCTGCCCCGTCGGGGATGATATGCGGGCATACCGCAGGGAGGCTGCGATAACGGAGGCGGGGATACGCCACGTGCAGTCGTATGGGTCGTGAGATGTTTTGGGCGGCGGAGTGAACGCCGCCCAAACACTTCCTCTGTAACCGCCCCTACCTCAACCGCCAATGTCCACAACCGCAGGCGGAAGCCGCAAAGCGGCGACCCCGCCGGTAACCCCCAACCGCCGCCTAAAATCTCGTCCATATAACCGCCCCCACCTCAACCACAAATGTACACGAGCAGTAGAAATTCCAATCCGCCGTCCAAATACTTTCTCAGACAACCGCCCCCACCACAAGCACCAGTGTCATAACGCCTATAACCAGCAACCCGCCCTTGTCCGACCGAGCGTTCCGGCAGTACGACCAACCACTGCCGTATAACCACAGCCGCCCCCACCCAATGTAACATA
>DBQZ01000023.1 GCA_002305435.1 Clostridiales bacterium UBA1381 | reverse complement strand
CGCCTTTGGCGGCTTCCGCCTGCGGTTGGGGATATTGGCGGTTAAGGCGGGGGGCGGTTACAGAGTAAGTATGTTATCATTTCCCCCGCTCATTTTTTATAGCATTTTACCCATTTTGCAAAGCCAAACTGCTCATAAAACCGCTTTACGGTAAAACCGTGCTGGTATGTATACCAATCATCACCCTTTCTCATATTGCTCATCACAGCAGCGTCTTTTTTGGCGTCTGCGGGAACCTGCTGCAATATCAGTTTATTTTTAAAATTCAAACCGCAAAAGGACTCATACTCCTCGGGGGTAACTTCATCGCAAACCAAAACGACATTTACCTCTTTATTCTCCGAAATCCACCGTTTCAGTCTTTCGCTTCTGCGTCTCCAGCAGTCCATCGCCTCTGCAAATGTATCGTAATGCTGGAAATAAACCTCCCCGGCTTTAAACCGTCCCACGGGAAAATGGTGGTTTTCGCTTTCAAATTTCTTATAAAATTCATCATCATCAATCTTTATTTCCTCAAATTCCCAGTCAAGCGATTCCGGCAGATTTTCACACAAGCGAATAAAAACTTCCGGCTTCATCTGCAAATTCACGGTCGGGGAATTGAACTTCATACCCCAGTCTTTATACAGAAATCCTGCCAGGCAATTGTTTGTCAGCAGTACACATTCCATACCTTTTCCGGGTGATTCGGGTACAAATGCTCTGTTGCGCAGGAAGTTTTTGCCCTTAATAACGACCTGTCTGTATACATCTGTTATTTTTAACACAATAATCACCTCATATTGAATAATTGCATGGTTTTATTATATCATATATCAGTGTTAATTACAAGTATTTATTTCCGCAAAAAAAATCGACGCCCGCCTATGCGGACGCCGATAAACCTCACTTATTTATTCATAGCTTCCTCAATAGCAACAGCAACGGTCATACCAATTTAGTGGAAAGTTTTTAGAGGACGGTTGTGGATTACCGGCGGGGTCTCCGCCTTTGGCGGCTTCCGCCTGCGGTTGGGGACATTTGCGCACAAAGGTACTATACAGCAATGATAAAATTGTGACATATCCTCTAATTATTCAGTTCGGCTTCATCCATTCCTGCGACTGCGGTAAGCATTTCAATATCCTCCCGATACCAATTATCACATTCTTGATAATAACACTTATCTTTTCGTTTCTTAAAAATACGAAACGGCTCTTCCTTTGAGTTATCATAAATATGACAAATATCGCTGACCTCTACAACATATTTCACCAATTCCAACGCTTTATTGTATCGACTGATAATTTTGTCAGCAGGGACGTCATGCCCGCCGTCTATTACTCTTGATCTCACTCGCACTATATTTATCATAGGATCAGACGTAAGTATATAATAGCACCTAATGAAATATCCTTTTCTTTTTGCACGCTGCAAAAGCTTTAGATTCCTGTCTGTTGACATTACGGTTTCAAAACAAAATTCGTCCATATTGGCAAGGTGATCTTCTCTTTGCCGTTCGGCAACCTGTGCCGCCTCCAGATCCGTACATTTCAATATTCTTTTTATATCATCAGCATTGATATAATCCATAGGCGGCTTTAATAATTCCGTAAAAGTGCTTTTGCCAGAACCGTTTGGACCTGCAAAAACAACGATTTCAGGCTTCTTTATTTGCTTTGCTGCGTTCACTGTAACGCCCTCCTCCAATGCCTTTGCCTAAAACAGTCTTGCTTCCGTCCTCATTTATCTGGTATATGTCGTTATTCTTGCTGTCATATGCTACAATAGGCGATCCGAGTATCTTTTTCTTTTCAATTGCAAGCTTAACGGCAGCTTTAGCCCTCTTTACGACCTGGTCGTCTGTAATATATTCATTTCTATTCATAAATTATCACCTTTCTGTCAAAGTGGATTGAAAAACTGTTGAAGTATTCTGTTAAATATATTATACCATGGTCTATCAATAAAATCAATAAAAAATCGACGCCCGCCATGCGGACGCCGATAAATCGCACTTATTTATTCATAGCTTCCTCAATAGCAACAGCAACAGCAACGGTCATACCAACCATCGGGTTGTTGCCTGCGCCGATCAGACCCATCATTTCAACGTGAGCCGGAACGGAGGATGAACCTGCAAACTGAGCGTCTGAGTGCATTCTGCCCATCGTATCTGTCATACCGTAGGATGCGGGGCCTGCTGCCATGTTGTCGGGGTGAAGGGTTCTTCCTGTGCCGCCGCCGGAAGCAACCGAGAAGTACTTCTTGCCCTGTTCAACACATTCCTTCTTATATGTGCCGGCAACGGGGTGCTGGAATCTTGTCGGGTTTGTGGAGTTACCTGTGATTGATACGTCCACGCCTTCCTTGTGCATTATTGCAACGCCCTCGCGAACGTCGTCCGCACCGTAGCAGCGAACCTTTGCACGCTCGCCTGTGGAGTATGCAGTTTCGTTTACTATCTTAAGCTCGCCTGTGTAGTAGTCGAACTTTGTCTGCACGTATGTGAAACCGTTTATACGGGAGATAATCTGCGCAGCGTCCTTTCCGAGGCCGTTAAGGATTACTCTTAACGGTTCTTTTCTTGCTTTATTGGCGCTCTTTGCAAGGCCGATAGCGCCCTCGGCAGCTGCGAACGACTCGTGGCCTGCCAAAAATGCAAAGCACTTTGTCTCGTCTCTCAAAAGCATAGCGCCGAGATTTCCGTGGCCGATACCAACTTTTCTGTCGTCGGCAACCGAACCGGGGATACAGAACGACTGCAGTCCCAGACCGATTTTTTCAGCAGCCTCAGCGGCTGTCTTTACGCCGTCCTTTATAGCGATAGCTGCGCCTACGATATATGCCCAGCAAGCGTTTTCAAAGCAGATCGGCTGAATACCTTTTACTATATTATAAGCGTCAACGCCTTTTTCATCGCAGATAGCCTTTGCTTCCTCGATGGAGGAGATACCGTGCTTGTTAAGCTCGGCGTTTATCTGGTCTATCCGTCTTTCATAACTTTCAAATAAAGCCATTATTGTGCCCTCCTTCTTATTCGTGCCTCGGATCTATCAGTTTAACTGCATCGTCTACTCGACCGTACTGGCCGCTTGCCTTTTCAAGGGCTTCGTTTGCGTCCATGCCGTTTGAAATCATTTCCATCATCTTGCCCAGGTGAACGAACTTGTAGCCGATTATTGTATCGTTTTCATCTATAGCGAGCTTTGTTATGTAACCCTCAGCAAGCTCAAGATAACGCGGGCCTTTAGCAAGAGTTGCGTACGTTGTGCCGACCTGAGATCTCAAGCCTTTGCCAAGATCCTCAAGACCTGCGCCTATGGGCAGACCGTCCTCTGAGAAAGCGGTCTGTGTACGGCCGTAAACTATCTGTAAGAACAGCTCTCTCATAGCTGTGTTTATAGCGTCACAGACAAGGTCTGTATTAAGAGCTTCGAGAATAGTTTTTCCGACGAGTATTTCAGAAGCCATAGCTGCCGAATGTGTCATACCGGAACAGCCGATAGTCTCAACAAGAGCCTCCTGTATTTTGCCCTCTTTAACGTTTAGTGTCAGCTTGCAGGTACCCTGCTGCGGTGCACACCAGCCAACGCCGTGTGTAAGGCCTGAGATGTCGCTGATTTCCTTGGCCTGGGTCCATTTGCCCTCCTGTGGTATCGGCGCCGGTCCGTGGTATGCGCCTTTTACCAGAGGACACATTTCTTCAACTTCTCTTGAATACTTCATTTGATTCTGCTCCTTTCAGCAAATTTTTCGGTATCTTCAATGATAACACATAGTGTAAAATGTACCCTCTGCGGATACATTCTTTCACATATATAATTATACCATAAATCAGCTATTTTGCAAGAGGAAACATGGTTTTTGGGTAAATTTCACATCTTTTTTACAAAAAAAATTTCTTTATTTTAATGTTTTGTACTCACTAAAGGCGGGTATATATATGTGAGAGGGGCAGCGACGGTCTGCCTGTACATATATAAGGAGGGAAAAACCAATGGTTGAGCTGAAAGGACGGACAATTAGCACAGGCATAGCTATAGGCAAAATCAGCGTATATACCCGTGAGGAAGCCGTAATTAAAAGATACCACATAGCCGATGTTGACGCAGAATACGACCGTTTCGACAAGGCAAGGAAAGAAGCCATAGACGAACTCGGACAGTTATACGAGAAAGCATTAAAGGAAGTCGGCGAATCAAACGCAGCCATATTTGAAATACACCAGATGATGCTCGAGGATGAGGACTACATCTCCTCTGTAAAGAACATGATAAGCTCCGAGAACATAAACGCAGAGGTAGCAGTAGCGCAGACGGGCGACAATTTCGCCGAAATGTTCGCCGCAATGGACGATGCGTATATGCAGGAGAGGGCGGCGGATGTTAAGGATATATCCGAAAGAGTCGTAAAAATCCTCTCAGGCCGCAGCACGGGCGTACTGTCGGGCGGGGAAGCGGTAGTGCTGTTTGCGGACGCTCTTGCCCCGAGTGAAACGGTGCAGATGGACAAGGACAAGATCCTTGCGATAGTGACCGTGACCGGTTCGCAGAGCTCGCATTCGGCGATACTTGCACGGACGATGAGCATACCGGCAGTCGGCGGTATACGCGGGCTTTTGGAGGACGGCTACGAGGGCTTAACAGCAGCCGTGGACGGATATTCCGGCATGGTATACGTAGACCCCGACGAGGAGACCGTAGCCCGCTTGCAGGCTGAGAAGAAACGCCGTGATGAGGAGGCGGAGCTTTTAAAGCAGCTAAAGGGCAAAAAGAGCATAACGAAGGACGGTCAGGAGATAAAGCTGTATGCAAATATCGGCAGCGTGGACGATCTGGGAGCAGTGCTTAAAAACGACGCCCAGGGGATCGGGCTTTTCAGGAGTGAATTTTTATTCTTAGAGAGCGAAACCCCGCCGGGCGAGGACGAGCAGTTTACGGTATACAGGGATGTACTCGAGAAGATGTCGGGGCGGACGGTAATAATCCGCACGATGGATATAGGAGCCGATAAGCAGGCAGCGTGCATAAAGATGGACGAGGAGGAGAATCCGGCGCTTGGCGTAAGAGGAGTGCGGCTGTCGTTTAAGCATAGGGATATGTTCCGCACGCAGCTAAGGGCGCTTATGAGGGCGTCGGTGTTCGGCAAGCTCGGGATAATGGTGCCGATGATTGTATCGGCGGCTGAGGTTCGGGCTGTGAAGGAGCTTTTGGCGGAGGTTAAAGCTGAGCTTTCGGAGGAGAAGCTGCCGTTTGACGATACGACGGAGCTTGGGGTAATGATAGAAACCCCGGCAGCTGCGGTGATGTCGGACGAGATAGCAAAGGAAGCTGATTTCTTCTCAGTCGGAAGCAACGACCTTACGCAGTACACTCTTGCCGCCGACCGGCAGAACGACGAGCTGGCGGAGCTTTGCGCCGAAAACACGGAACCGGTGCTGAGGCTTATTGCGCTGGCTGCGGAAAATGCGCACAAAAACGGCATCTGGATAGGCATCTGCGGCGAGCTGGGAGCGGATTTATCGCTGACGGAGAGGTTCTTGGCGATGGGAATAGACGAGCTGTCGGTAACGCCGTCGGCTGTGCTTCCGCTGAGGAAGAAGGTAATGGATACGGATGTTTCAACGCTGAAATAAGCGCAAAGGCGGGGGGATTTCGCCCGAGGGGCGGGATCCCCTGTTTGTGTGCGGCGAAAATTTTTAAAATTTTCAAATTTGCACTTGACATACAGGGGCAAATGAGGTATAATATACAGGTACCATAAATAGGGGTGTAGCTCAGTTGGTAGAGCATCGGTCTCCAAAACCGAGTGCCCAAGGTTCGAGTCCTTGTACCCCTGCCAGAAAAAGCGAGCGTGAACGCTCGTTTTTTTGTGCGCAAATTTGCGTCACCCGCCGCCCAAAA
>DBQZ01000101.1:26022-28553 GCA_002305435.1 Clostridiales bacterium UBA1381 | reverse complement strand
CCCGGGATACCGTTTTACCCATCAGGCAATTCCGCCCTTGGCGGCCTTTTGCAGTTTGCGGCTGACCCCACAGAATCAGAAGTACGCATCAAAAATATCGTTTCTATAGCGCAGCCGGTTGAGCTGGCTCTCGACCCCGATTTTGAGAAGGAATACATAAAAGCAATGGATTTCCCCGGCAAATAAAAACATCCCGCCTGCATAGGTATGACGCAGTGAAAATCGGACGTTCGTCCAATCTGCTCTGCCATACATGCAAGCGGGATTTCCTTATCTCAAATCAATAACTCTCTTAGCCTTGCCGGTAGTTCTTTCTATCGACTTCGGCGAAAGCAGCGTTACCTTTACCATAATACCGAGGACTGTATGTATCTTATGCTGTATCTCTTTCTTCAAGTCCTCAAGACCCTTGTAATCTTCAAGCAGCCTGCCGTCGGCAAGCTCCACCTTGACCTCCAAATCGTCCACGTATCCTTTTTTGCGCACTACCAGCTGATACTGAGGACTGATGGCGTTTATACCAAGGAGTACTCCCTCCACCTGCGATGGGAATACGTTTACACCCTTTATTATGAGCATATCGTCCGTTCTGCCCTGTATCTTGTGCAGACGGGCTGTAGTTCTTCCACAGGGGCATTTATCACGCATGATCCAGCTTATATCCTTTGTGCGGTAACGCAGGAGAGGTATACCCTCTTTGCCGAGCGGCGTTATTACAACCTCGCCCTTTTCGCCGTCCTCAAGCACTTCGCCTGTTTCGGGGTTTATAATTTCTATTATGAACATATCCTCGTTTATGTGCATACCGGTATGCTCAAGACATTCGCCGGCAACACCGGGGCCCATAACCTCCGACAGTCCGTAATTTTCGGTAGCGTTTATGCCCCAGCGTTCTTCAAGCTCACGGCGCATCTCCTCAGTATGTCCCTCAGCGCCGAACATACCTATTCTGAGGCTTATATCGTCCTTTGTGATCCCCATCTCCTGAGCCACCTCCGACATATAAAGCGCATATGACGGTGTGCTTATGAGTATAGTCGGTTTGAAATCCTGCATTATCATAAGCTGCTTTTCTGTATTACCAGCTGATATGGGGATAACAGCAGCTCCGACCTTTTCCATGCCTTGATGCAAGCCGAAAGCTCCGGTAAACAAACCGTAACCGAATGATATTTGTGTTATATCGTTCTTTGTACCACCTGCCATTGTGATAAGACGGGCGATACATTCGCTCCACATATCAAGATCCTTCCTAGTATATCCGACAACGGTCGGTTTTCCTGTAGTACCGCTTGATGCGTGTATGCGTACTATCTCGCTCATCGGCACGCCGAACAAGCCGTACGGGTAATTGTCACGCAAATCGCTCTTGTTCGTGAACGGTATCTTCCTTATATCCTCGAGAGTCTTTATATCCTCCGGCTTAAGTCCGATCTCGTCAAAACGCTTCTTGTAAAACGGCACCCTGTTGTATACGCGCGTTACGGTTTCCTTGAGCTTCTCAAGCTGGAGCGCACGCATATCCTCCCTTGACATCGTTTCGATTTTTTCATTCCAAATCATCGGTTTCATTCCTTTCAGCTCACATTTATTGTCAATTCTTAAATACTGCTTCTATATGTTTTTTATCGAACTGCTTCGTGAACAACGATACCACCGGAACTGCGATAAGCGATACCGCCATTGCCGCAACTCCCATTTCCGGAGCCAGTGCCGAAGCCGCCTCAAATCCGCTGCCTGCGCTTATAACCGCCGTCGGGATAACAACCGTCAAAAATCCGCAGAACATTCCGGCAAATGCACCGGCTTTTGTTATCCGCTTTGAGAATATCCCCCAAACGTACGGCCCTATGAAGCAGCCGGCAACGATTCCCCATGAAAACGACATTATGTTCACGATAACAGATATTTTCTGTGTGGCAAAGAAATACGATGCTGCTACAAATATCAAACACAGCACCCTTGTTAAAAGCATCTCTGTACCCTTTTCATATTTTTTCACAATTACCGGCATCAGGTCAACTGAAATGGCCGAGGAGGATGAGAGCACTACCGATGCAAGAGTAGACATCGACGCAGACAAGAGCAGCAGCAGTATTACGGCCAATATAATCACCGTAACCATGCCCGAGCCGAGCGCCTGCATGAGCATTGTCGGTATTACAGCNNACTCCTATTATAAGAGCGAACAGCGTTGATACCACAGTCGCCGTTTTTATCGACTTATCGTCCTTTATAGCATAATACTTGCTGACCATTTGCGGAAGTCCCCATGTTCCGAAACTCGTAAGCAGGATATTCGTACAGAGGAATTTAAAGCTCGAGCCACCAAACAGATTTGTCAGCTGCGCTCCGGTTATCCCGTCCCCGTTATCTGCAACAGCCTTAAGGTTTGCGTAAAATTCACCAAATCCGCCGACTGCATCAGTCCTTACTACCGCAAACACCATTGCCAGAACGCCCACTATCATAATAATGCCCTGTACAAAATCCGTGTACGCAGCCGCAACATATCCGCCCAATATCAGATA
>DBQZ01000101.1:21293-25975 GCA_002305435.1 Clostridiales bacterium UBA1381 | reverse complement strand
ACTGCTGAAGAATACGGAACCAGAAATATAAATATTATTACAGCCGATATGACTTTCATTGCCGTTGATGAGTAGCGGGCTTCAAAAAACTCCGGCATGGTTTTTGAACGCAGCGTATGCGTCATATGTCTTGTCCGCCTTGCCAAAAGCTGCCATGCCAAAAGGCAACCCAAAACCGCATTGCCTATGCCTATCCACAAGCTTCCAAGACCGATGTTCCAGCCGTGTTTTCCTGCATAGCCCACAAAAATAACAGCCGAAAAATAAGACGTACCATAAGCAAACGCCGAGACCCACGGGCCAATATCACGTCCGCCCATCAAAAATCCCTCGATCGTCTGTGTCTTTTTCCAGCTGTGAAAACCAATTCCCACCATCACAACGACAAATAAAACCAGCGCTATGACAGTGACTGTCTGTGCAAGTTGCAAATCCATCTTTAACTACCGTCCTTCCGTACTTCTTTTTTAATAAATTCTGCGGGAAGCCTCCGCTTCCCAAACTATACTACAGCCGGCATTTTCTCCCGGCATTATGCTACGTTCTTCATTATACTACACTTTTTACAAAAAGAAAAGACCTTTTTGCAAAATTTTTTAATTTTTTTTGAATTTTTTAAATTTTTCCCGAATTTTAGTTGTCGTTGTATCCAAAATCACGTGTTCTTAAGACCTTTTTCCAGTACCGTTCACGTGAAAGTATGAACTCATCATCTATTCTTGCATTGTAATTTTCCAATATTGTGTACTGAAAGTTTTCTTTTATATATCCAAATCCCTTTTCTGCCACTATACGCTTAAGCTCTTTGTTGCCGCCATGGCCATTGTCTACGTAGTTTTTCCATCGAGTCAAAAGCATCCCGTTATCTGCTGTTGCCGAACCAACATAGAATTTCCCTTCTGCCTTATCGGTGATGAGATAAACAGCCTTCTGATTCTCCAGAGCTGCTATCCAATCCCTTTTCCCCGCAAGAACTGAAGACAACTGCTTATAGCTCACGCAGACATTGTCGTATCCTGGAAACTCCTCGCCGCTGTATACATCTGGCAAAAGCTGTTCCACCGTCATTTCATGATGTATTCCGCCGTATATACGAAAAGTACTGCGGTCACTTTTATGGAAGCGTACTACCAGCCTGCCGTAATATTTTTTATACTCGCTAAGCTCTTCGCCTTCATAATTTATCCCGTCATACACTCCAAGCTCCCGGGTAACTTTCTTTATCGTCGTTAAAAGCCAACTGTCCCCTCCTATTCTTGCCAAGCAAACAGCAATATTCCCCACCTTAAGATGACCTCTTTCATGTCTCCAAAACAGCCATTGTGTATTTAACTCCTCCCTTCTGTTTTCATCTGCGAACAGTTCACGAGGGTCATCATATCCATTGTAAATATTAAACTTTACCTTTATATTCCACAGCTCGCTTTCAGCAAAATGCAAAAGCTCATTTATGTATATATCCATCTTCTCTTCCTTTAAAAGGCTGCAAACGCTTTCACTCCCGCAAAAGCATCCGCAGCCTTTTCTTTAAATAAACAACTGTATCACGATAACAATAAGCGCTGCCGCTACCAAGGCGCTCAAAAGCAGCATACCATTAAATATTCGGCGGCTCATCGTTTCTGAGCGCTCTTTAAAATCGTTTACCATATCCTTCAGCTCTTGCTGAGTGCGTTTTATCTGATTAACTCCCTCGTTCATCTTCTCTACGACTGCAAGCCCCTGATATATGTCTCCCACACGCTCCTGCATACGAGCGGAATTTAAAATAAGATTTTCAAGCTGCGCCCTGCTTCTGGCATTCTGGTTCTTTATATCAAGCTGTACGCCTGCAAGCGTTGATATTTTTTCCGATATTTCCTCAAACTTTTCCGCACTGCTGTCTTTTGGAAGCTCCGCTTTAAGCGCATCAAGCTCCTCAGACAGCTTAACCCTGTTTTCCTCAAGAATACGCAAAAACTCTTCGCCGGCTGCATCTTTTCTCTCGCTTAATGATGATATTTTTTCAGAAAGCTCTTCCATTGCGGTGCGGATATATTTGTCACGTTCTTCATTTTTGCCTGCGCTGTCGATAGTACGCTTTTTAAGCTCCGTCAAAACCTCGCTTATCTGNNGTTTTCTTAACGCCCTCTTTATTCTTTTGCTTGTCGCCCTTTTTTAAATTCTGCAAAAACTCCGCATATTCACTGTCACTGCTTGAATAAACTGCGTCCGAACCTTCATACGGCTTTATTTTTGCTTTGGCAAATTTCTGGAAAAACTTCTTCCCATTCTCCATCCAGCCGGCATTTTTATCTTTCATATCGTCCTCCATACCACACCTCTTATTCTTGCGTTTTTCTCTTTGGATTCAGTGTTATTGTATCTTCCTCTTCCATCTCATCGGTCTCATCAGCTTCTGATGCCTTGCTTGTATCAAACCTTTCGCCGCATTTTTGGCAGAACTGCGCATTGATATTGTTCGCCTCTCCGCAGGAGGAGCATACCTTCTCATTGCGTTCCTCAGCAAGCTTTTCTTTCAGGGTTTTAAGCTCATCATAGAGAAGATCAATCTTTTCGCATCTATCGTCTATTTCCTCAGGCATTTCCAAACCGTCTTTCGACTTATCATATATGAACATACCGATTTCCTTTACCAGTACGTCAATCTTTTCCTCTATCTCGCTTATCATATACGACGTCTTTGCCCGATCTACAAAACCGCTCGTTTTCTTTACCACGTTCTTCGCCATATTCTCAGCGCCGGAAACGGCTTTTTTCGTACCGAAACGCAGAGCGTTTATGATTTCATCTATTTTAACATCATTGCTCTTCATTGTATAATCCTCCTACTCCTCTTCTCTTACAGGTATCTTCGTTGCATCGGCCGCCGGCTCTTCTTCGGGAGGCGTTTCCTCCTCAGAGCCGCTGCCGCTGTCCGTTTCCGGAGCTCTTGTCCTTGACGGCTCCTCCTCAGGAGCGCTCGTTCTCTCAGGAGCTCTTGTTCTTGACGGCGGCTCCGTACTTGACGGCTCCCGTGTAGCCTCCGTCTCATCATCTGAGGTTGACGGCCGCCTTGTCGCCCTCGTTCCGCTTGAGGATGACCTATCATCGTCATCTGACGATTCATCTACCTTGGAACCGCCGTGATTCGAGCAATAATCCGACGGAGCCGGATTATCCGTTTCAAAATACATCACACTGTCCGGGCAGCGGGTTCTTGCCAAAAGCCCTGTTGATGTACATATATGGGCGGATACAACGTTCGACGGAGCTTCTATCTCCTTGTCGGAAAGTCCCTCGTGTATATCCTCCATGACCATCTGCCATGCAGTAACGGCCGGATTGCCGCTCACGCCTGCCTCTCTTATTGAGGACGGCGTATCAAAGCCATACCACGCTGCAGCGACATAATACGGCGTATAGCCTACGAACCACTTATCGTAATCGTCATTTGTAGTACCGGTTTTTCCGTATACGTGCTGTCCGTCAATTGCCGCTCCCGTTCCCGTACCGTTATCGCCGTTAACAACTTCTGCAAGCATATCGGATATTATATAAGCCGTAGACGGCTTTATCGCCTGTGTAGATGACGGTTTATTCTCAAGGATAACATTACCATAGCTGTCCTCAACCCTTGTATACGTGTAAGCGCCGTTGTACTTTCCTCCGTTTGCAAAGGCTGCATACGCCGCTGCCATTTCCTTCGGGGATACGCCGTTTGTAAGACCTCCCAAGGACATCGGGCTATAATCGTTATCGGCATCGTCAAGCGAGGTAAAATGGAAGTTCGTCTGCATATATCTGAATGAAGTCCCGCTGCCGTCAAGGTAATCCTCGAGCACACTTGCTGCGGGTACGTTTGCTGATCTTTCCACAGCTTCCTTAGCCGTCATTTCGCCTTTATAACCGCTGTAGGAGTTTTTCGGCGACCATTCCTTGTTATCGGCCGTTGTAAACGTGCGTTCCTCATCGTTTAATATAGTTGCTTCAGTGAAACGCTCGTTATCCTCGTTTATTCCCTCTTCAATAGCCGGAGCATATACCGACAGCGGCTTTATTGATGAACCCGGCTGACGCTTCATCTGCGTCGCCCTGTTCCAGCCTCGGATGTCGGTCTTTTCGCCCATGCCGCCGACAAGGCCTTTTATCTGACCGTTCTGTGGATCAACCACTATCATTGCCGCCTGTGCAGCCTCGGACGCATCAGGGAAGTTTGACGTATCCTCAAACACTGCCTCCATCTTATCCTGCACGTCAGGATCTATCGTTGCGTATATTTTCAGTCCGCCGTTTTGTATCTGCTGCATCGCAAAGCTCGACGAATAGCCCTTTTGAACCTGCAAATCGTTTGATACATCGTTTACAAGCTGATCTATGAAGTATGAGGTCATACTGGAGCTTTCGTCTCCGCCGCCCTCTTTTATATCCAAATCGCTTGCTACGGCCTCATCATGCTCCTGCTGCGATATATATCCCAGCTCAAGCATTTTGCCTAAAACGATATTGCGCTTTTCTATCGTATTTTCCGGATGCGCCAGCGGATCAAAACGGGAAGGCGTCTGCGTTATGCCTACTATTGCCGCCGCCTGCGGTAGCGAAAGCTCGGATGCGGGAATATCATAGTACTTTTGTGATGCGGCTTCTATGCCGTAGCAGCCGTTTGCAAAGTATACTATATTCAAATACATCGTCAATATTTC
>DBQZ01000101.1:19500-21241 GCA_002305435.1 Clostridiales bacterium UBA1381 | reverse complement strand
TAATCAGACTCGCCTATGCCTATTTTGGAAAGTCCCCATTTAACCGTTGCACCGATTGTTCTCTTCAAGTCAAATCCGCTGTGTGAATAGAACCGCTCGTCCTCTATCGCTACAGCCGCCTGTTTTGCCACGTCGGCTATTTCGTCAGTATCGACCCAAACACGGTTCGTGGAGCTGTTTATCCTCTCAAGCTCCTGCTCCTGACCATTTTCATCCGTGTAATAAACAAAGGTGGAATAATTCAGCGCCAGATTTTTTATATTCATATCGGAAATTTCCTGGCGCACAGCTGCATACATTCCCACGAGCACGCCCGTACCCACGACTATACCGATAAATGCAGCCACAATAACGCCTATCAATATATTCCGGCGAATCATTCTCCTGTTTTCGTTTACCGGCTTTTTCGGTCTACGCTTTTTGCCTGACGGATGCCCCTCGGGTGTTCTGTGCTCAGCCCCCGCCGGTCTGTGCGGATCCTGACGGCGCAATTCGTTTTTTTCGGACTGGCTTCGCCGTCTGCCGTCGGAGCTGGTGTTTTGATAATAATCTTTCCATGCGTCCCAATCATATTGGTTGCGTCCGGGACGTCTGCGTTCGTTATCCAAAAAACTTCCTCCTTATTAAAATCACGCTTTTATTTAAATCTATTTTTCCTCTATGTAATTGCACAAGGGTATACACATTATATTATATGTCACTTTTCGTAAAAAAGCAAGCCCTAATTGAAAATTTAAGCTTTTTGTATACAAATTGTTCATAATTTTCCCCAAATCGCACCGATACTTGACAATATGAGCCCTGAGGGTGTATAATTACGGTAACATCTTAGTAAGGAGCATATATCATGCGCATAGGAAGATTTACACGTTTACATATCCAAATCGTGACCGATTACATAAAACCTTTTCTCCGGCTTGCCTTCTTATCACTCATATGCGGAGCCTGCGGAGGCCTGGTAGGCGGGGCTTTTCACTTAAGCGTCGAGGCAGCGACTCACTTCAGGGATAAATTCCCGTGGATAATCGGCCTCCTGCCTTTGGGCGGACTTATAATAGCGGGGCTTTACCGGCTGGCGAAAATGAGCCGTGACGGCGGCACAAACCGCATACTTTCCGCCGTCCGCTCAGAAGAACACGGGGTTCCGTTCGTAATGGCGCCGCTTATTTTCATAAGCACCGTAATTACACATTTATTTGGAGGTTCTGCCGGACGTGAAGGGGCTGCATTGCAGCTCGGCGGCAGCATCGGCTCTGAGGTGGGACGGATTTTCCGCGCTGACGACAAGGACATGACAATGCTTGTGCTCTGCGGCATGAGCGCCGTATTTTCAGCCCTTTTCGGAACGCCGGTCACAGCTGCCATCTTTGCCATGGAAGTGGCAAGCGTTGGCGTTATATATTATGCCGGCCTTGTTCCCTGCATGGTATCAGCCCTTGTNNTTCGTATCTGTAATACAGGTATGTGCGCTAAGCGTCCTTTGTGCGGTTTTAAGCATCGTTTTCTGCGCCGTAATGCGCCGTTCCCACCATTTCATGGAGGAGATGATACCGAACAATTTCCTGAGGATAGCGGCAGGCGGCTGCGTTATAGTTGCATTTACAGCTATCCTTGGCGTAACGGATTACAACGGCGCCGGCATGGATATTGTAAACCGTGCGATACTCGAGGGTTCTGCAAAACCCGAGGCATTTCTCTTGAAAATGATATTCACTGCAATCACAATCGGCTGCGGCTATAA
>DBQZ01000101.1:3125-19428 GCA_002305435.1 Clostridiales bacterium UBA1381 | reverse complement strand
CCTGTAAGCTCTGTGATACTTGCAACCGAGCTTTTCGGTTCCGGCGGTGTGATATTTTTCGCCGCTGCCTGCGCAATAAGCTACGCTCTCTCCGGCTATTCCGGCCTTTACTCAAACCAGAAAATCATGTACTCAAAGCTCAGAGCAGAATACATAAACAGACACGCAAAATAAATTCTCAGCTAAAATCGGTAGGTATTATACAAAAAATCCCCGTCTCCGGAAAAACCGGTACGGGGATTTTTGCTATTTCATCGCTTCTGTGATTATGACTTCTGCGAATTGTTTCAATTCCTCAACCGTCAGCCCATTTCCCTCTAAAATGTATCTCTCTCCGTCAAGGTCAAACTGGAGTACAGGAGCAACTTCTTCTGTAAGCTGTACCGGCACGCTGTTTATCTCATAATTTGCCACAAGCTCAGTCTCCGGAACCGTTACCGTTACCGACAACTCCTTATTGTCAGCAGTATAGTGGTAAACAGTGCCGTTTTCAAAAACTTCACTGCCGTTATACACAAACCCGTCAAGCGTCCATGATACTCTTGCCGGAGCAGAACCTCCGCCTCCTCCGCCTGATGTACTTCCTACCATCGGCGCCCCAGCTCCAACGCTTCCTGAAAAATCAGAGCTTGTGCCAACGCTTCCGGAAGAAGCCGAGCTTCCTACGATTGCATTGCTACCACTTTCATCTGTGCGTATTTCCTCTGTCTGCTGCGGCATTTCCTGCGGAGCGGCTTGACTTGCAGCCGTATTGGTATTTTCAGGAATTTCCGTCTTAGAAGCCGGAGCATTTGTAGCAGGCTGCAAAGCCTCTGTGCTCGGCTGCTGTGTCTGCACTGCTGCCGGAGACGGCGTTACAACGGGAAGCGTACCGCCCGATTCAGTTCTCGGAGCAATAGCCGCACCAATTGCAGGAGATACAGAATTGCCCGACGCACCGCCGATATTTATATTCGCACCAGGTACATACTGAGCAGCTTCTCCCGGGTAAACGTTTATGCCAAGCTTAGGCAGCGGTGATGATTCAGGAGAACCTTGCCCTGTAACATCATCCGGCTGCATTTTTTTAAACAGGCCGTATGAATCCTTAACTCTGTCCTCTATATCACCCGAGCCTATCAGCTTTGTTTCCTCCACCTTCGGATTACTGTATTCCATGACCTCGGGGAACACGGCAGCTGAAACGGCTACAGCCGCAACCCCTGCGGCAAGCGAGCCTGCCATGTACATCCTCCTTGTCATCGGAGAATGCTTTGGTTTATCCACCTGTAAAAGTATCTTATTAAGCAGCTGTTCATCAGGAGCTATGAATTCGTTTGCTTCTTTATAAATTTTCTTAGTCAATTTCATAACCTCCTTTCAGAATCTCTTTGAGCTTCTCCCGTGCACGAAAAAGTCTCGTTTTTACCGTACCCTCGGAAATATCCAGAGTCTTAGCTATTTCTGCAACCGACATATCCTCATAGTAATGAAGATGTATCACTGCACGGTATTTCTGCGGAAGTTCCAAAACGGCGTAATATACATCACTTTTTTCTTTCGTATCAAAGACTATATCCTCCTCAAGCGGCACGGTTTTCTGAAACCATGCTGTTGAAAACATACTTTTTGCACAATTTATCGTCACACGTATAAGCCACGCTTTTTTATGCTCCATATCCTTAAGCTTTGCGCTGCTTCGTATGTATCGTATAAATACCTCCTGGACTATGTCGTCGGCATAGCTCTTGTTCTTTGTCTGCGCCAGAGCCAAACGGTATACCATCGGAAAAAATCCCTCTATCTCGCTTTTTAACCGACTGCTCTCTGACGATTGTTCGTCAAGATTCGGCTCCGGTTGCTTAGATAGCTCCAAAAGTAACGCCTCCTTAGTTCACACACTCCCGCATTCCATATATAACACTTTTTAAAACACGGTTTGGTTTCATTTTTACCTAAAAAATTTTATTTACAATTTTCGCCTCACCATCAGGCTTCATTCCATCTATGCTGTCCCATGAAAAACAGCGTACCTCACTATCCTCAGAAGCCCCAGCCAGCGTCATAATCCACCGTCCGGCATCGGAGGTCACATCCCACGATATGAGCACTCCGTTATCATATGCGGCAACTATATCCTCTCCGCCCGCATCGGACACGCCGAACACAACCGCTCCGCTATCGTTAAACGCTGCCTGAACATCTCCGCTTTCCGATAATTCCCACGCCTTTAGGCAGCGTGCAAAGCAGCCGAAGTCCACCACTCCCCAGCCGTAGGCTGTATCATATCCCGTCTCGCCGTAATCTGTCGCCGCAGCCTTTAAAAGCTCGCTAAACTCCTCCGCAGTAATTGAGGGATCCGCCTCTTTTGCCGCTGCTGCCAGACCGGATATTACCGGAGCCGAATATGATGTGCCGCTTTTGCCGCTTGCGTAGCTTGTCTGCGAGCCTGTCCACGTGCTGTATATTCCTCTTCCGGCAGCTGATATGAACACGCTTTCGTTATCTTTGGCAAAACTCGGCGTCCTTAAGGAGCTGTCAACGGAATTTACCCCAATAACGCAATCATAGCCCGCCGGATACCGTACCTCCTCCGGATCATAATTTCCCACGGAGGCTACGATAATTATACCCATAGCTCTTATCTGCTCTAAAAGCTCAAGCATGGCGGGAGACTCCTCCGTTTCCCAGCTGAGATTTAGCACATCGCATTCTATCTTTCCATCTGCTATATCTCCCAATGCCTCCAAAACCAATGACATTGTACTCGTTTCATTGTCGAAGCATTTTAGGGGGATTATCTGCGCTTTCCCTGCCACGCCTGTTATACCAAGGCCATTGTTCGTTTCTGCAGCAATAATACCGCTGATAAATGTCCCGTGGCCTATTTCGTCTTCAGGCGTATTGTCGCCGTTTATATAATCATATCCCTCGGCAATGTTTGATACCAAATCCTCATGTTCTGCATTGATACCTGAATCAATAACAGCTACCCTCACGCCCTCGCCGGTATATCCTTCGTCTAAAAGCTCGGTATAGTTAAACTGCGACAAACCCCATTGACGGCTATAATCCGGATCGTTCACCTCTGAACAAAGCCTGACCTCGCTGTCCGGCTCCATATATCTTGCCGCTCCGGATTCCACGAGCGAAACGGCGGTTTCGTAATCCGTCTTATACACATCTGCTGCAATATGCTCTGTCTTAGTTTCCGCAAGCATTACCGCTTCTTCATTCATACCCACCAGCCATTCCTGTGCCGAGGCGGAAATCGGCAGCATGGCAGCAAGGATAATAAGCGCAAAAATTAACTTTTTCACTGTACGCCCTTCTTTTTTTCCTAATATTACAAACACGGGAGAAGGTCAAGCCCTCCCCCGTGTTTGTAGTATAACACAATTATTCGACATTTGCAAGGAATTTTTTCAGTCTTTCAAGACCCTCCCTGCAGTTTTCCATACTGGTTGCATACGACCAGCGAACGTATTCGGGAGCTGCAAATCCGGTTCCCGGAACAACCGCTACCTTCTGCTGATTCAAAAATGCTTCCGCAAAATCATCCGCATTGTTTATCTTCACACCGCCGATTGTTTTGCCAAACAGGCGGCCGATGTTCATCATTATATAGAATGCGCCGTGCGGCATAATACAGGATACACCGTCTATGGAATTGATAGTTTCCACCATGTAATTGCGGCGCTTTAAAAATTCCTTCTTCATTTCTTCTGCACATTCAAGCCCGCCTTCAAGCGCTGCATATGCAGCTTCCTGCGCTATCGAATTCGGGTTTGAAGCTGCGTGCGACTGTACGGCTCCCATAGCCTTGGCAAGCGCTGTATTTGAAGCTGTAAAACCTATTCTCCAGCCAGTCATTGCATACGTCTTTGAAACGCCATTTACAACTATTGTCAAATCCTTTATCTTTTCATTGAAGGAGGCAATGCTTACATGCTTTCCTTCATATATAAGATGCTCATATATCTCATCGGATACCACATACAGGTTATGTTTTACCGCTACTTCTGCAATAGCACGAAGCTCATCCTCTGTGTAAATCATGCCTGTCGGGTTTGACGGGCTGTTTAAAAGAATAGCCCTCGTCTTATCTGTAACCAGAGCTTCAAATTCCTCGGCTGTAGCCTTGAAGTGATGATCCTCGGTTGTATGCAGGAATACCGGCACACCGTCAGCCAGCTTTACCATTTCCGGGTAGCTTACCCAGTAAGGAGCCGGTATAATAACTTCATCTCCGGGATTGCAGATAGCCATGAACGCATTTACCAAAGAATGCTTTGCTCCGTTTGATACAACGATCTGCTCCGGAGTATAGTCAAGGCCGTTGTCTCTTTTGAATTTATCGGCTACGGCACGGCGCAGCTTCAATGTTCCCGCTGCCGGGGTATAACGTGTCTGTCCGTTCTTTATCGCTTCTACCGCCGCATCGCATATATGCTTGGGAGTATCAAAATCAGGTTCGCCCGCTCCGAAACCTACAACATCCTCTCCATTTGCTTTCATCGCTTTGAATTTGCTGTCAATCGAAAGTGTCGGTGACGGCGTTATTGACGATACTTTTTTTGATATCATTGAACATTCCTCCATAATCTTTGTTTGTTTGGGAAATTGAATTTCCGAAACTCACCAATATTCATTTTCTTTTGAGATTTTATAAATATGATACAACATTTTCCTGTAAATTGCAAGAGAAAAGATTAAAAAAATTCAAAAATCAGTGTACAAATTTTATTCAAATATTCGCTGTCATTCTGTCGAAATTACCATAAGCAATCTTTTCCATAACTGTTTTTGAATATCCGAGCCTATCCATTTTCTCAAACAGACTCCCGATCCTATCACAGCCGCAAAGCCCCTCCGGCAAACAGTCCACCCCGTCAAAGTCTGCGCCAATCCCAATCGTATCCTCTCCGCCAAGCTCCAAAAAGCGGTCTATGTGCCGCAATACATCGTCTGTATCCGCATTTTTCGTACCGTTTAAAAACACCGGATAAATGTTTATCCCAACGTATCCGCTGCGGCTTACTATTTCAGAGAATTGCTCATCTGTAAGATTCCGCTTATGGGCGCATACGCTAAATGAAGAAGAATGTGATGCTATCGGTCTGGCGTTCGTTACTTCCATAACATCCCAGAACGACCGTTCGTTAAGATGCGATACGTCAACTGCAATATGTAACTCATTCATTCTCCGCACAACATCCCTGCCAAACCGGCTCAGCCCTGCGTTTCCGAAAACTCCGCCGGCTATGTGGTTGTCGTAATTCCACGTAAGTGCAATCATCTTCACGCCTAAGCGGGAATAAAGCTCTAAATCGCCGAGGCTCTCTATTGCTTCCCCGCCCTCTATGCTGAGCATCGCAGCCGGGATATGGTTTTTGCGTGCTTCTATTATATCTTTTCCGCTTCTGCAAACTGCCATATTGCAAAGGGCGGTCTGACGATAAAATTCCTCTATCAGCCGGATACATCGCCCCTTGGCGTTTGATTTGTATATAGGATCAATGAAGCAGGCAAACACTTGGGTATAATGTTCATACCATGCCATCTTCTCCAGTGTAACATTAAACTCTCCCTCTGCCAAACCCCCGCCCTCGTCAAGTATACGGCACAGTGTATCGCAGTGGGTATCTGCTATTATCACCAAATGCACTCTCCTTTCGCTGTAATATCATATTTCCCCGCCCTCAAAAGCGTTCCTTATCCAGTTTATCTCCTTTATCAGCATTCTCCCATAGCTTAGCTCATACATTACCTCTATAACATCAAAGCGGGCGCTCATTTCCCTCTCTCCCATATATTCAAGCGCCGCCATCAAAAGATGTCTCTGCTTTGTACGCCCGACAAATTCCCCGGGACGTCCCCAGCTGTCATATCGCCTGGTCTTTACCTCTGCAAATACCGTCATATCGCCGTCGGCGGCAATTATATCTATCTCCCCGTTTGCAGCATGATACTGGCGGCAGATTATATCAAGCCCCCTCTTTTTAAGATGATTTACCGCAGCTTCTTCACCCATATCGCCTATCTGCTTCGTATTCATTATAAATTCCCCAATATCTTATTTAGAAATGACTTCCTATGTACCGGACAGGGACCGTACTTTCGTATAGCGTCTATGTGTGCCTTTGTGCCGTAACCCTTGTGCTTTTCAAAGCCGTACTGCGGATATTCTTCCGCCAGCTTTTTCATATAGCGGTCACGGGATACCTTCGCCAATATCGAGGCTGCCGCAACGGATACGCTTTTTGCATCCCCCTTTACGATAGTTATATGCGGCGCTCCCATCTCACAGCCACGGTTTCCGTCGATAAAGATAAAATCCGGTTTTACGCTCAATTTATCAACCGCCGTTTTCATAGCAAGCAATGTCGCATTTAGGATGTTTATCTCATCTATGACATTCTCATCCACAGCTGCCACCGCATAAGAAACCGCCTCCGCCGTTATTTTTTCGTACAATTCCTCCCGCCTTTTTTCGGACAGTTTTTTAGAATCGTTAAGCCCCGGTATCAGCGTGTTTTCCCCCAATACTACAGCCGCCGCATATACAGGCCCCGCAAGCGGCCCTCTGCCGGCTTCGTCAACTCCGGCTATTGAGCAAAACCCTTTCTTCCTGTATTCTATCTCGAATACGCTCATTTCATGCAGGCGCATTTTTTCCTCTTCTATGGATAATTTCACCGCCGCCATAAAGCTCCTCCTTTCTAAAATGCCGTGAATTTCACAGATATGTCTTAAATATTTCATTTGCTTTTTTTCAGAAGTTATGGTATACTGTTATCGGGTGATTAAAAATGATGATTTACGACCGTGAGATCGATGATTTTGTCCAGATACAGCTGATTATACTATTTACGCTAAACAGTCTCAACAGGCCGGTAACTCAGCAGTTTCTCGAACAGCTGATACACAACAACTGCAATATAAATTTCGGCACGATGATGATAGCGCTTGACAATCTCACAAAAACCGACCATATAAAATCATACCGTAACGCAGAAAACCGAACTATCTACGAGATACTCGATCGCGGCCGCCATTCGGCTGAGGTGTTCCGCAAAGAAATACCAAAATATATCCGCGATCCCATCCTTGAGGACATCAAACCTCTGCTTGCTGAGGAGGCACGAAAAAAACGGGTGCGTGGCGGTATTGTTCCTGTGCGAAAAGGGGAATTTGCAGTGGAATGTTCCCTATACGATGATGACGGAACACAGATGATGAGCATAAATTTCTACGCCGGCTCAAAAAAGCAGGCCGAACGGATTTTAAAGCGGTTCCGTGAAAATCCTGATGAAATATATCAGTCGGTAATGCTTGAGCTTACGGCATACAATAATGATGAGGATACCTCATCATTATTCCCGGACGATATGTACTACAGGGGCAATAACAAATCCCCTAACCAATAACATATATATGTTATCACAAAAATACTTGTTTGTCAAATAAAACGGATTTTTGACAAAAACTGTATTATCAATTCGTTGAATTTTTTGTTTTGCCGTGCTTGCGGCAAACAGTTTGATATGCTATACTATACATAGTTGATTTTACAAGGAGCTGCTGTATGAACGCTGCATATTTATATCTGCAACTTTACCGTCTTTTTGACGATGCAACACCGGTGCCATTCGACTGCGGAAAAGCCTGCGGCAGGGCTTGCTGCCGTGGCGATGATTCCGGGATGTTTTTATTCCCCGGCGAAGAGGCTGTTTTTTCGCTTTTAAAGCCTGACTGGGCCAGTGTTGAATATTCCGATCTTACTTACATCTTTGATGAAAAGGAATACCGGGTGCCGATATTGTTCTGCAAAGGCAGCTGCGACAGGTATCAGCGGCCGCTATCATGCAGGATATTTCCGCTTACTCCATATCTTGACAAAAACGGCAGATTGGAAATAATAAACGACCCAAGAGCAAAAAGCGTATGTCCGCTTCCGCTGGCGTTTTCTCCAGAGGAATATGAGCGTACTTTCTCAGACAACGTAAGGAAAACAAGCAAGCTTCTGCTCTTTAACCCTCGTATCGCCGCTTTTCTTGAAGCGTATTCCAGATACCTTGACGAATTTGAACAATTTTATAAACAGGAGGATATATAATGGCTGAAACCGAAAACAAAATTGCAAAAGACGAAGAAAATGCCGTTTCCGAACAACCGGAAAAAATCAGCATACCGACCCCCAGGTTTGACACCGAAAATGAGCCGGAAGATGTCCCCGCCAAAAAAGACAGGAAAATTTTAAAACGTGTACTTATAGCAGCAGGCGCAGCTGTGGTCGTATTGGCAGCGGCAGCCGGCATAACGGGAGCCGTACTATTAAAAGCCGTTCCCGCAGACAGGGTCGCAGACAACGTGTTCATAGAAAATCTCGACGTCAGCGGCCTTACGTATGATGAGCTTTTAGATTCCATAAAGGCGACTTACCTACTGGAAAATAAGGATATATCCATAACCTGCCAGGGCAAGACGATGACCATAAACGGAAATGAGATCGGCATAGGCGCAAATCCCGAAGAAACCGCCGACAAGGCTTTCCAAGTGGCAAAAAGCGATTCCGCTGTGGAAAATGCGATGAAAGCACTCCAACTTAAATTCAGGCCGGAGGTTATAATCCCTTCCGCTTTCGTGGATGATGCCCTGCTTGACCAGAAGCTTAATGAATTTGGCACGGAGGTATATGGCGAGCTGAAACAGCCCACTGTTACCATAGAGGGCAGCAATGCTGTAATTACGCCCGGCACAGCCGGCTATAACAACTCCCCCGAATTTGCCCGGGGCGAGGTTAAGTGGCATATACAGTACGAATCCTTTGAGAATATACCGGTAAGCCTTGAATCGGCAGAGCCGCAGCCTCTCACAATTGAGGAGCTTGACGCCGCTGTTTACCGTGACCCCGTAAACGCTTCCTATAAGGTAGAAAACAACACCGTTTCCATAGTACCGGCTCAGACCGGACGCTACCTTGACAAGGAGGAAGCTGCTTCCCTGCTTGAGGCTGGCAACAGCAGTGGTGAAACGTTTACGATACCCATTTACACATCACAGCCGGAGGTTGTGGAAAACACGCTTCAACAAAAGCTGTTTAATGCAGAATTGTCGAACTTTTCCACCAGCTACAGCACCTCTGCAGCAGGCAGAAAACAGAACGTAGCTATTGCCGCAGGCAAGCTTAACGGCACAGTCGTAGCCCCCGGCGAAACATTTTCCTTTAACGGAACAGTCGGACTTCGTTCTGAGGCCAACGGCTTCCAGCCGGCCACAGAGTACGTAAACGGAGAATCAGTTCAGGGCATAGGCGGCGGCGTCTGTCAGGTAAGCTCAACGCTGTTTAACACCGTACTTTTGGCAGACTTGGACATCGTAACCCGTTCGCCGCACTCAAAAACCGTATCATACCTGCCCTACGGGCGTGATGCGGCAGTGGCTGACTACGGCCCTGACTTTAAATTCCGCAACAATACGGATTATCCGATAAAAATTTCCGCTTCTGCCAACGGCTCTACGCTCAGCATGACAATAACCGGCACAGCCTATGAGCCGGCTCACAACGTTTCGCTTTCCGTAGTTACCGGAACCGCTTCCGACGGACGCACTTCATACGTTCTGTACCGCAAAACGACCGCCGGAGATCAGGTTCTGCGTGACGAGAGAGTCTGCACCAGTGTTTACAAATAATAAAAAATCCTCTTCCCTATCATGTGCGGAAGAGGATTTTTTTATGCAATCTTGTATTATCAAATACCCGCCAGCTGCTTTATAATTTCACCGGCTAATATCAACCCGGCAACGGAGGGGACGAACGATATGCTTGCCGGTGTTCTCTCCCCGATGCTATGCGGCGCTTCCTTGGAGTAGACGACCTTTAGCTTTGGAATCCCCCTCTTTTTGAGCTCCCGCCGCATCACCCTTGCAAGCGGGCATACGCTCGTATCGTATATGTCCGCCACCTCAAACTGCGTCGGGTCAAGCTTATTGCCCGTACCCATCGAGCTTATCAGCGGGATATTTAAACGGTAAGCATTTTCCGCCAACGCAAGTTTCGCAGAAACCGTATCTATCGCATCTGCTATATAATCTATCCCATCAAACGAAAATTCACTCTCCGCCGTATAAAACAGCCGGTAAGCATTAACCTTAATTTCCGGATTTATATCCAATATACGCTCTCTTGCCACCTCAATCTTTGGCTTTCCGACCGTAGAATGTAAGGCGATAAGCTGACGGTTGATATTCGTTTCATCGACACAGTCTTTGTCAACTATCGTTATCTCTCCCACGCCGCCCCTCGCCAATGCTTCTGCCACATACGAGCCAACGCCGCCAATCCCGAATACAGCCACGTGTGAAGCCCTAAGGCGGCTGAGCGCTTCACTTCCTATCAGCTTTTCTTCTCTTGAAAACTCATTCATCTATGTTCTCCTCTCCCTTTTTCCATGTCATCATATATTCCCTCTCACCGGTCGCTTCGTCCACACCGCATGAATCCACACGAAAGCCTTCCCGCTTATAAAAACGCACTGCACCGGTGTTCTTTTCATATACGTGCAGCCTTATGACGGGATATATCATCTTTAAACATTCCAAAAGCGCTTTCCCGACACCATTTGAACGAAACAGTGCATCTACGAACAATCCCGCCAAGTATCCCTCCGTCATACCGGCAAAGCCTATCACCATATTGTGGTATTCAAACACATAAACCTCAGCATCGACTATCATCAGCTTTACCGGCTCGTAATTTTTAAGCCAGTAATCCGTGGGAACAAAGCTGTGAGCTTCCATGTTGGAGTTTAGCCAAATCTGCATAATCCTGCCCATGTCACGCTTTTCAAACTGTCTTATCATCTTCTGCACCCCCTTTTTCACGGATGTAATTTTATTCTACCATATTGCGTTTTCTTTTGCAAGTGCGAAAAACGCCGCAGTCCGTCATTCCGACGAAACTGCGGCGAAACTGTTGTTTATGATTTTAAAGTTACAAGCACGACTTTTATCGTTCCGCCTGTGGCCTGTGATTTATCCGAATAGACCTTAACGGAGGAGATATTGCTACTGTTCTGCATTTCCGCTATCGACATTGTGTCCATATCGGTTCTGCTTACGTCCTGTACGCATATAAGAACATCATCGTCCATCCTGAATACGTTATTGCCGACCTTTATACGTCCGCTTTCAATTGCATTAAGCGTTCCGGAACCATAGAGGTACAGCTTATTCATTTCCGTTATCTGCCCGCCTGAGGCTTTGAACGCTACCGGCGAATTTGCCCCGAATGAATACATCCTGCTGCTGGTGTAGCTGTTTACCACACCATCGGCAAATATCTTGTACGTTATACTTCCGCCTGTTTCACTCAGCTGACCACTGCTACTGCGCATTACACCGTACGTATAGCCGCTGTCGGTTAAGCCTTCCACGTAAAGCACCGCTATATCGCCAAAGCCTCCCGATGTAACGGTTGCCAGTACGCTGCCGGAATTCACCGTGTCAACATCCATAGAATCGAAGTCTATAACCTCAACCTCTGCCGGCTGGCCGTCCTCGTTAGAGACAAGCTGGAGGATAACTCCGTCTTTAAGCAGAGAATAGGAGCCTATCATGCGGTTTGCCCTGTCTACCTCTCCATAAATTAAGCTGTTCTTAGAGCATTTTGTAAGATGTACAGTGTCATTATCCTCTGTAAATACAATCTGGACAAGGTCGCCCTTATAGTCGCTGTAATCCTTATCAGTTACATACTCATACGTGCTGCCGTCTGTCATAAAGATACTTGCAACCCACTGCGACTTGCCTCTGTCCTCGCCGCTTTCTATCGTTTCGGAATAAGCGTCAAGCACAACTCCGTAATCAAGATAGCTCTCCGATGACATATCAACGGCAAATACCACCTGACCCTCGTTGCCGAGAAGCAGCGTTACTCGCTCGCCTATCTGGAAGCTGCCCTCAGATGCGTCGAGCATTGACGTTGCCGCACTCGTTCCTATCTCATACGTCTGCCCTGCTACAGTTACGCTTGTCACATACGCCTTGTTCGGCAGAGCCTCGGAATATATGCCCGTTACCTTATCGTTATACACATCCATTATATTTGTTCGTGTATTATAGTATATAACGTCATACTGCTCTATATCATCAAGAGTTGCCGCCTTGCCGTCACGATATACCGTAATACCGTCCGTATCAATGGTGATACCCTCAAGCGAGGTTTCCGAGCCTGTATAATCATGGCTTGCCATTACCGGTTCTATATCATCGGCAGTTTCCACAACGACAAATTCCCAGCCCTCTCCGGGTGTGCCATAAAACGTCAGCTGCGTACCGGCTGTAATTTCACTCTGTACCGCCTGATACGTACTCTTCTCATAATCCAGATAAGCTACGAACGTATTGTCAAACGTAAATGTATTCTTAGCGCCGCCGTCTACTATATATTCGACCTTATTGCCAGATACGGAATTTACCACAACCGTTGTATCCTCAAGCTCTGTAGGCGCAAACTGCTCTATCTGGTTAGAGCTGTTCAAAACAACCGTACCCATGCTTCCTGCCTGTGCGAGTATCGTATTGTCCTTGACCTTATACGTCCCTGTCGAGGTGCGTATTTCATCGGAAGCAAGGCCTTTATCCTCGTCTTTCGTCGCCACTATAAAGCAGTCGTTCAGGATTGAATAGCCCGCATTCGTATCAAGCACTCCGTACTTCGGCACGCCGCCATCTATGTACATAGTAAGCTCGGCTCCTGCAACAAAATCATTCTGAGCTGAAGAAAACGTTTCTTTTTCACCGTAATCCACGTATATCGGGAAATCGGAAGCAATATCAAGCATTTCCACGCTGTTATTATACACGTAGCTTATACCGTTTCCGCCCACTCCGGAGATGACATATTCCGCATAATCGTTCGGATACGTTGTGGAGCTTATTATATTCTTGCTTCTGTCAAGAAGAACCGTGCCACATTCTCCGGCTGCTGTTAGTATATCGCTGTCCTGTGCAGTATACACTCCGGCAGACGTGCGCACCTCTGAGGCTGAAAGCGTCCTGTCCTCGGATGAGGTAGCTATAATATAGCAGTTATTTAACACCGTATAACCAAGGCTGTTAAACTTTGCCTCGCCGTCGCTGCCCTTGAGATTGCCCCTTACGGCAGCCAAATATCCATCCTCGTCTATTACCGCTTCCTCCAAAACCGATATAGGCTCAAACGATTCATTCTTCGTTGTAAACTCATATATCGTGCCGTCGGTCAGTTTTATTTCGTTTGGGTTTAGCGTTTCATCGTTTGCAGCCGTGGAAAGGACGGTCGCATCTTCGATTATCGTATAACCCATAGCCTCAAGAAATGTCGTCCCGCCTGAGGAGGATGATATGGAAAACGAGGTACTTGCAGATGCTTGCTGGCTGCTTGCGCTGCCTTGCTGCGCTCCCTGCTGGCTGCTTTGCTGTGATGTTTGCTGAGTTGACTGCTGTGGGGATGAAGAATACGATTCGTTAATATCCGCAAACAGCATATTGTCGAGCATCACCGCCGCCTGCGCACGGTTTATGTAATCGTTCGCACCAACGCTCAAACCCTCGTCTATACCAAGCGACGACGCTTTTGTAGTGAAATTGTTCGGCCAGTAATAGCCCACGTCGCTTTCGCTGTATCCAAGAGCACGCACCATCACGCTCACCGCTTCTGCGTATGTTATACGGCTGTCGGGCTGGAACGTCCCGTCCGCATATCCTTTTAATATCCCCTGCTTCGTGCAGTACTGGATGTACGGCGCAGCCCAGCTTCCCTGAGCAACGTCCGGGTATGCACTTGCGTATCCGCCTGCCAGAGCGTCGCTCTCCTTATCCATTACCGCAACGATGAGCTTCGCAAATTCCGCCCTCGTAAGCGAACCCCACGGATTAAAGGAGCCGTCCTCGTATCCGTCTACCATACCCAAGTCCTGGAGCCGGTTTACCGCTTCATAGCAATACTGATCCGCCGATACATCGCTGTAGGCGGCGTTTGCCGGAATAACCCCCGCACAAAGAGCAGCCACCGCCAGCATACTTACCAGCTTTTTTTTGGTATTCATGTTAAACCTCCAATTATGTAAAATCTCTGTTCTTATCATTCGGAATGAAGAGCTTCTATCGGGTTGAGCTTTGCCGCCTTATTTGCCGGCGCAAGACCGAAGAATATGCCTACAGCCAGCGAGAATACGAATGATATTACAACCATATTCATCTGTGTGGAATAAACGATTATTTCAGTCGTATTCAGTATTTCACCAACAACAAAGCCCAGTATTATACCTATGATGCCGCCCATACCCGAAAGCACGGTCGATTCTATCAGAAATTGCAGCAAAATATCCGTAGTCCTTGCGCCTATGGCTTTTCTGATGCCTATTTCCCTCGTACGCTCGCTTACCGATACGGTCATTATGTTCATAATGCCTATGCCGCCGACTACAAGCGAAATTCCCGCTATGCCGGCAAGCATTGTCGTCATCGTACCCATTATTTCATCCATAGTATCAAGAAGCTCTGTCGGGTCCATTACCGAATACCCCTCGTCACTGCCAAGCTCCTTGGCAATAAATGCGTCAAGCTCATCCGCTATCGGAGATACGTCATCCTCATTATCGACATAGAAATAATAGCTGCTTATATTCTTCGTCTTTAAAAAGCGCATCGCCGTTGTGTAGGGAATCGTAACAGTATCGTCAGAGCTTCCCTCCTCGGACTCGGCCTGCTCCTCATACACGCCTATAATCTCGAATACCTCTCCGTTTATTTTCACCTCTTCACCCACAGGATCCACCCCGCCGAAAAGCTCCTGTACAAGATACGTTCCGACAACGCATACTTTGCTCCTGTTGGTTATTTCAAAATCCGAAAAATAACGGCCGCTTATAAGGCTGAGCTTTTGTATGTCGAGATAATCCGAATCCACACCCGAAAGGCTCGTCGTCCCCTCGGTGTTTTTATTGCCCTCCTTAGCAGTAACCGTGCTTGAGAGAACCGGCGTCATCATTGATATGCGGTCTGAATGTTCCTCCTGGAACTGCTGCATATCCTCAAGCTCGATAGTTCTGGTGGAACCTCTGCTCCGCATAATTGATACTGATACGGTATTTACGCCCATATCTTCTATCTGTTCGGTTATGGAATCAGTAGCTCCGCCGCCGACACCAGTCAAAACGATTACCGAAAGTACGCCGATTATTATACCGAGCATCGTAAGCGCCGAGCGGCCTTTGTTGCCCATAATGCTCTTCATCGACATTTTAAATGCCTGTATAAATTTTCCCATTACAGCTCAGCACTCCCTTCCTCCAACGGCTCGTCGTCAAGAGAGGAGGCCTTTACGTAGCCTGCGCCCCGCTGGTCGGCAGAGTTATCGACATCGCCGACTATGCGTCCGTCCTTTATCGTTATTATGCGTTTGGCCTGCTTTGCAATGTTCAAATCATGCGTTATCAGGATTATCGTATTGCCCTCTTCATGCAGCTCGTGCATCATCTGCATTATCTCAATTCCGGATTTCGAGTCAAGTGCACCTGTAGGCTCGTCGGCAAGTATCAGCGCCGGATGTGATGCCAATGCCCGGGCTATTGATACCCTCTGCTGCTGACCGCCTGAAAGCTCCGTCGGCTTATGGCGGGATTTATCCGCCAGACCCACACGGTCGAGCGCTTCCATTGCAAGCTTATACCTTTTAGATGCGGAAAGCCCCTTGTAAATGAGCGGCAGCTCCACATTCTCGTACGCTGAGAGCTTCGGCAGCAAATTATACTGCTGGAATATGAAGCCTATCTTATGGTTGCGCAAATCCGCCAAATCATTGTCGCCCATCATGCTGCCCTCAACACCGTCTATCCAGTATCTCCCGCTCGTTGGAACGTCAAGACAGCCTATCATATTCATAAGCGTTGATTTACCGGAACCGGAGGGGCCTATTATCGACACAAATTCATGCGCCGCAACCTCAAGGCTCACTCCGTCAAGCGCCCTGACCTCGGTACTTCCCATCTGGTATATCTTTTTGATATTCTCCAACTTAATCATTACATGGGGCCTCCTCCGCCGCCGGGAGCGCCGCCTCCGCCGGGAGCGCCACCGCCACCGGGAGCGCCGCCTCCGGACATACCGCCGCCCATAGAGCCTCCGCCGCCCATGCCGCCGAACATAGCAAACGGATTATCATCTGAAGAAGCAACCTCCTGCTGATATATCTGGTCGCCCTCGTTAAGGCCTCCCAATACCTCAGTGTAGTCTTCGCTTTGTATGCCTACCTGTATTTCCACAGTCTTAAATCCTG
>DBQZ01000101.1:1519-3102 GCA_002305435.1 Clostridiales bacterium UBA1381 | reverse complement strand
GCTGCGAATCATCCTTTACAAATACGTAGCTCTTTCCAAGAGCCGTCGTTATATCAGACGTCGGGACTCTCAATACATTTTCGGCAGACTGAACCTTAACGGTCGCATCCACATTCATGCTCGGCTTCAGCGCTCCCGGCTCATCTATGGTTACTGTAGCGTCATAAGTGGTAACTCCGTTTTCTGCCGTACCCTCCATTGATATTTCGGAAATATATCCGGTAAACGTCTGATCCTCCAGTGCATCAGCCGTCACTTCAACCTCCTGACCGGTCTGTATCTTATCAATATCCAGCTCATCTATTGCCAGTGTAAATTTCAGCTTCGATACGTCCGCTATTACCATCATCGTTACAGATGAGTTCGTTTTATCTATCGTATCGCCTGTTTTTGAGTTTTTCGTAAGCACAGTACCGCTTATCGGTGCGGTTATGTGATAATCGTCCATGCTCTTTTGCTGCTGTTCGAGGCTTAGCTTTGCTTCGTTGTACTGCTTTTCGGCAGTCGCTATCTCGCTGTTTAAATCATCGCTTGAAAGCGTCGCCATAACAGCCCCTGCGCTTACATAATCACCGTTCTGATACCCAAGTGATGCTATATCCCCTGCCATATCGAACGATACTGTCTTAATGCTTGCATACTCAGCCGTGCCGGAACCGGCGCTTATCTGGCCGTTTACCTCACCTCCGAGCACCGTTGCATCAGAAAATGCCCCCGGATTGGTGAACTCTATTTCCACATTATAGCCAACCGTACCGTCCGCCTGCGCCGAGGGACGGGAATCTATGTGGCTTACTCTGCCGGTTATGCTGCTCTGATGTTCAGAGCTTGTAAGCACAGCTGTAAAACCTACTCCTATGTAATACATCTGCGCTTCGTTAAACGGAAGCGTAACCTTCATATTCGTTGTATCGGTGATGGTTGCAAGCTCCTGCCCTGCAGACACCGATTCGCCGACTTTTACGTCCATACCGCTTATAACGCCTGAGGCGGGAGCTGTTACTGTAAGATCCTCCTGCTTTTTCAGCGTATCCTGGTATGATATTGTGGAACGCTCAAACTGGCTTTGTGCCTGTTCGAGGGAAAGGTCTGCATCCTCGGTATCAAAATCGTAGATTACAGCACCTTTTTCCACGTAATCGCCGACCTCGTAATTACAAGCGGTTATCTCGCCGTTTACCATCGGTATTATCTCATACCGGCTGTTAGGCTCGATTGTTCCGCTGCCTGTTATCGTTACCTCTATATCACCTCTGGTGACCTGGGACAATGTCACCGCTTCGGTGTTGGCTGCCTGCCTGGAGCTGTTCGACCTGTATACGCAAAACGATATCCCGGCGGCAACAAGAAGAAGTATAACGACTATCGTCACTATCTTTTTGATTTTGCGGCGCTTAACTTTTTTCGCAAAATCATCTGTTGTACTTTTTGCCAACTTCTTTTCCTCCAAACTCTATAAATTTAGAACAAGCCAAGCTTTTGCTCCAATCAAACTGTGCGCTGACATTTATAAGAAATTGCCGGCATTTGTACAACACTGTTTCTTTGTCACATATCAGCGGTATGTTTGGAACCTTACAAAA
>DBQZ01000101.1:0-1495 GCA_002305435.1 Clostridiales bacterium UBA1381 | reverse complement strand
AATAATTAAGCCCCTCTGTGCAAGCTGCTCATAGGGGCCTTTGTATTGTTGTTATCTTTTATGCAAAATATTGCTATACGCCGAAATATTCCTTTATACCGTCTGCTATACCCTTGGCGATTTGTGATTGATACGTCTCATCCGCCAGCTTTTGGGCCTCGGAGCTGTTTGACAAAAATCCACATTCTATAAGGCATACCGGCACTTTCGACCAATTGAAGCCGGTCATATCCGAACGCTCAACTATACCACGGTCTCTTGCTCCGGTTTTGGAAACGGCGTTTTCAAGTATCGCATTTCCAAGCCTGACGCTCTCCTCCACCATCTGCGGATTTCCAAAATAATTCCTGACCGGCACAAGCATGGACATACCGTAAGCGCTCGATGATTCCGATGAATCGGCATGTATCCTCACCATTATATCCGCTTCATTTCCAAGCTCAGCTCTGTCGATATTGCTAAGATCACACTCAGAGGTCGTTCTTGTCATGGTAACTACTGCGCCCTCACTCTGCAAAAGCTCCTGAGTTTTAAGCGCCACCTTAAGATTAAACTGCTCCTCGCTTATGTATTCGCTGTCCGCTCCCGAAACGTGGGCTGCTTTTTCCTCGCTCGAGTCGGGCGATACCGCCTCTGTGCCACTCTTGTCCGTATTCCCGTGGCCTGCGTCAAGGCAAATTGTCTTGCCAGCCAACGCTCCCGCCAGAGGTTCTGCCGTCGGAGCTACAGTCGCTTCGGGAGCTTGGCTCTGCTCCGGTATAACGGTCGGGGCAGCCGTAGGCTCCGCCTCAGCAAATCTTGTTGCTGCTGCAGTTGATGCCGGGACTGCCTCCTGCACCTTCTGTGACTTACTGCAGTAATTCACAAACAACACTACGTCTAACACAACCAGTACAGCGACAACGCATATCAGTACTGTTCTTATATTTTTCATCTTTCCGGCTCCACCTTGTCATCAGCAAACATTTCCCGTCGGGACGTGCTTCCAATGCCGCCATGGCGTATTTCTTTAGCATCATCATCCACCGTTATCCCATACTCCACAAAAACACCCTGCATGAAAGCGTCACCCTTTTTGAGCTCTACAGTCCGGTTCTCATTTGTATCGTTCATTATCTTCGCCATTATATGCCCTTCGTTGTCGGCATAAAAATAATCGCTGTCGATAATTCCCACTGTATTGTTCATCTGCAAGCGGTATTTAAACCCCAGCCCGCTTCTGGGATACAGCTTCAGCACCCATCCCTCGGCTATTTCCGCCCGTATGCCGGTCGGTATTTTCACGCTTTCTCCCGGCTTTAGCACAAAATCCGCCGGAGCGAAAAAGTCATACCCTGCCGAACCGGAAGTTGCTCTTTTAGGGAGCTTTATATCCTCGTGCACTGATTCCTCAGCTGTTTTTGCAAACGTATCCTCCCAATCCAAGTCAAACTGCTTTTTAGATACCTTGTGGAATTTAGCTATTCGTTTCATAAAATTTCTCCTATTCGTACAA
>DBQZ01000106.1:1938-7082 GCA_002305435.1 Clostridiales bacterium UBA1381 | reverse complement strand
GAAAATATCCTTAAGGTCGAGAAGAAACCGTATAAGGCATTCCACCCGGCTACGCTTGAGAGCCTTAAGCGGACTATGGCAGAGGGCGGGGTAGACATCTCCGTTGTGATGCCGATAGCAACTACCACAAGACAGGCGCCCTCTATAAACCGGTTTGCCTGTGAGGTGAACGGGCATGACGGGATATACTCTTTCGGCAGCCTGCATCCAATGCAGGAAGACTGGGAGGAAACTCTTTTGTCAATAGCCAAAAGCGGTCTTTTGGGGATAAAACTCCATCCGGAATATCAGAAGGTCGATATAGACTCCCCCGAATGTATACGTGTGCTTAAAAAAGCCGAGGAGCTTGGGCTTTTAGTCATGATCCATGCGGGAGCTGATATAGGGATGGAACCGCCTTATCACTGCGTACCCGAACAGCTCTCTCACGCACTTTCAGAGGTTTCGGGTGCGAATATAATAGCCGCCCATATGGGAGGCTGGAGAAAGTGGGATGAGGTGGAAAAATATCTTGTCGGAACGCCGATATATATGGACATTTCATACGTTTCATGCGATATGGAGCTTGAGCAGTTTAAGCGCATTATAGAAAAGCATGGCTTTGATAAAATTCTGTTCGGTACGGATTCGCCGTGGGAATCGCCGGCTGAAACGATGGAGTTTTTGAAAAAAGCGGAGTTTCCCGCTGAGGCTATGGAGATGATAACGCATAAAAATGCAGAGCGTCTGTTAAAGCTGTAAAAGAGGGGGAGTTTATGGAAGCGGATAAGGTAAGAGAGCTTTTGCGGGAGGTGCAGAAGGGAAGCGTATCTCCTGAGGAGGCGTTATTAAGGCTTAAAATAGAGCCGTTTGAGGATCTTGGCTATGCCAAGCCGGATTACCACCGCAGTATCAGGAAAGGAGCCGCCGAGGTGATATACGGAGCGGGGAAAACTGCGGAGCAGATTGCAGGTATTGCTTCTTCGCTTATGGAGCACGGGCAGAAAACGGTGCTCATAACACGGCTTGACAGCGAAAAGGCGGCTGCGGTCGGCAAATGCCTTGATATAGATTATCACGAAACGGCAAGAATCGGCATAGCCGGAAAGATGCCGCAGGAGAAGATAGGGAAGATAATCGTTGCAGCTGCCGGGACGAGCGATCTTGCGGTTGCAGAAGAGGCGGCGGTTACGGCCGAGGCCTTGGGCAGCTTCGTGGAACGGATATACGATGTCGGTGTTGCAGGGATACACCGGCTTTTGCGCTACGCTGACGAGCTTATGACGGCTCGTGTAATAGTGGCGGTTGCGGGAATGGAGGGAGCGCTTGCAAGCGTTATCGGAGGACTGGCGGAATGTCCGGTGATAGCGGTTCCCACAAGCGTCGGTTACGGAGCGTCTTTCGGCGGCTTGGCGGCGCTTTTGTCAATGCTTAATTCCTGCGCAAGCGGCGTCAGCGNNTGGGAGAATAATAATACCCCCTTAAAAGCAAGTACGTGCATGGCTTGCTTTTAAGGGGGCTTTTTTTACTTTGTCAAAAGACCTTTCTGTTTCAGCTCCAGTCGGGCGTGATCTGCGACCATAGCGATAAATTCCGAATTGGTCGGCTTTCCCTTTTCGGTATGAACCGTATAGCCGAATATCTTATCCATAACCTCAGGCTTGCCGCGCGACCAGGCGACCTCAATTGAGTGGCGGATCGCCCGCTCTACTCGGCTTGCGGTTGTGCCGTATCGTTTGGCTATGGCAGGATACAGCTGTTTTGTGATGTAATTGAGCATATCCATATCCTTTACAACCATCATTATTGCTTCACGTATATACTGATATCCCTTTATATGAGCCGGAACGCCAAGCTCATGGATAAACTGTGTAACGGTAAGCTCCAAATCCTCCGCCGGATCAACCGTCATGGCACGTGTATTCCTTGCTGCAAAATTCACCGTGAACGGATCGGCAGCCGTGCGTATCCTGTCGGCGATATACGCCATCGGCTGAGGTTTTAAGAGAAAGTATACTGCACCGCCGGTGAGGAAACTTTCGATAATTACCGGGGAGCTTGATATAGAACTGCCTATGACGGCAGGTTTTTCGTCAAGGTTAGAAATCTGCTTGAGCAGGCATATCCCGTCAAGCTTAGGAAGGACCGCATCGGCAATAACAACGTTTGGATGTTCTCGGCAAATTATTGCGTATGCTTCTTCTCCGTCGTAAGCCGGCTGCGCTTTTATGTCCTTCTGTGTGTTCAAAAACTGACACAGTTCGTCTGCATATTCCTTATTGCTGTCGGCAATAACAACTGATATTTGTTCCATTAGTGTTCTCTCCTTTAAAACAAGTATAACAATGTAGAAAATATGTCGGGAATATTCTCTCCTCCAAAATCTTAATCATCACGTGCGGAGGTTGGGGTAATAGCTGCACTTATCAGCAGTCCGCCGTGGGGTATGTGATAAAAAAGACGTTTTGGGGAAGAACGATTAAGATGTAATTACAAACAATTTCCGGAAATTTTATCCCCTTTATCTGCATATTAGCACAGAATTATGAAAAAATCAAGAGAAAATAAGAAATTTATCACGAAAATCGTACGCAAAAATCGACATAATGCGGGAAAATCGAAGAATTTCGCAAATATTCGGAAAAATTCGTCATATCAGCTCTGAAGCGCTAATAAAACCAACTCGCCGTCAGGACGAACAGCAGCTGATGAAAATAAAATGGGATATGGCTGCAAATATAGTAGGATATAAACGATGAATGTCGAAGAATTTTTTTTATTCGACACGCAGCTTTGACAAAAAAATCGGATTCCTGGTAGTATAATATAAGTCACACAGAAAAACAAGAGCATGAGGGGGATTTGAGGATGAGAGTGTACTTGGATGAGATGTTTTTATGCAGCTTCTTAATGGACGCAGTCATCCTTAAAAGCTCCGCCCTTATCCTGCGGAAGAAAATAGGGTTTCGTATTATCCCGGCAGCATCACTTGGGGCAATGTATGACTGTACAGCGTTCTTTTGGGCGCTTATATCCATCTGGCCGTGCAGGCTGGCAGTGGCGGCTGTAATGGTTATGATACTGTTTGGCCGCTCATCTGCAGGCGAGTTTTTGATGCGGTTTACGGTGTTTTTTGTCGTATCGTTCCTGTCGGCAGGGATAATGGCAGCGGTTGTATACACAGGCGGCGCTGAGGCGGTTATACGAAATAACAGCGTGTATATACGGCCGGGATGGGTAAAATGGCTTTTTGGCGCCGGATTGTGTGTTCCCGTTTCGGTATGGGGGATAAGAAGGCTGAGAGCATTGATAAACAGGCGGATATACAGGGCGAAAATACGATTGAACGAAAGGGAGATAGAGACAGAGCTTTTGGCAGATACGGGCAACTGTCTGCGGGAGCCTATAGGAGGCAGGCCGGTAATCGTGGCTGAATGGGCGGTTATGAAGGAGCTTTTCCCAGAGGCGGGAGGTGTGGCGGATTTGGCAGCAGGCGAAGGATACAGGATCAGGGCGGTGCCGTTTCGGGCTGTTGGCGCAAAAGGGACGCTTCTGTCGGTAGATACTGAGGTTGAGATTTTAGACGGGAGTAAGTATGTCGGAAAGGTGCCTGTGGCTATCGTGGAAAAGCCGCTGTCTAAAAACGGGGAATATCACGGGCTGCTGCAGAGCGAGCTGTTGTAGAGGTGACTGCGGTAATGAGAATTTTGGAAAAAATACGTTCTATGCTGAGGACAGAAGAGGAGGGGATATTTTATATAGCGGGCAGCGATACGCTTCCTGCCCCGCTTTCAAAGGAAGAGGAAAATGAGGTGATAAAGCGGCTTGATGAAAATGACGAGGAAGCAAGGAATATCCTTATAGAGCATAACCTGCGTTTGGTCGTCTATATTGCAAAAAAATTTGAAAACACCGGCATATACGTTGAGGATTTAATTTCTATAGGGACTATCGGCCTTATTAAAGCCATAAATACATTTAAGCCGTCAAAGCAGATAAAATTGGCGACATATGCGTCCCGGTGCATAGAAAACGAGATACTGATGTATTTGAGAAAAAACTCCAATACACGCACGGAAATATCCATAGACGAACCGTTAAACGTTGACTGGGACGGAAACGAGCTGCTGCTTTCCGATATATTGGGAACGGACAGCGACGTTATATGCAAAAATATAGAGGATGAGGTTGACAAAACCCTTCTGCACATAGCAATGAGCAAGCTCTCCGGACGGGAGCGGCAAATAATGAAGCTGCGTTTTGGCATTGGCAGCGGAAAGGAGCTTACACAAAAAGAGGTTGCCGATATGATGGGAATATCCCAGTCGTACATATCAAGGCTTGAAAAGCGGATAATAAAAAGGCTGCGTAAGGAAATAATGAGTATGAGCTGAAAAAATGCCCTCCGTACATAACTGCTGATAACAGCGGTATGAAATCAATATTATTGGATTTTTAATATACGGAGGGATTAACATGGTCAATAAAGTGGAAATCTGCGGAGTGAATACGTCAAAGCTGCCGGTATTGACACGTGAGGAGAAATCACAGCTTTTGGAAAAGATAAAAAAGGGCGACAAGAGCGCAAGAGAGAGGTTTGTACAGGGCAACCTAAGGCTTGTGCTGAGCGTTATACAGCGGTTTCAAAATCGGGGCGAAAATGCCGACGACCTCTTTCAAGTGGGCTGTATCGGCCTTATAAAAGCGATAGACAACTTTGATCTGTCGCAGAACGTGCAGTTTTCCACATACGCCGTGCCTATGATAATCGGCGAAATCAGGCGGTATCTGCGGGATAACAACGCTATCCGTGTGAGCCGTTCCTTAAAGGACATTGCGTATAAAGCGCTTGGCGCAAGGGAGAGGCTTATGAACAAAAATTCCCGTGAGCCGAGCATAACGGAAATAGCAAAAGAATTGGATATTCCGAAAGAGGAGGTCGTATTCGCACTCGACGCTATTGCCGATCCCATATCGCTGTTTGAGCCGGTGTACCACAACGGCGGGGAAGCGATATTCGTTATGGATCAGGTTAAGGATGAGAAGAATACTGATGAATCGTGGCTTGAGTCGATCGCTCTAAATGAGGCAATGAAGCATCTTGATGAGAGGGAGAAACACATCCTTGATCTGCGGTTTTTCCAAGGGAGGACGCAGATGGAAGT
>DBQZ01000106.1:1078-1861 GCA_002305435.1 Clostridiales bacterium UBA1381 | reverse complement strand
GAGTATAATGGTATAATGTTTACTACACACATTATATTGACTTATTTGGCAGATTTAGCCTGTTATATATACAATATATAGTATGGCCGCAAAATGTGGTATGGGCAATATCCGCCAGAGGCGAGGGGGCTTTTATAGATGTATGTAATAAAGAAGGACAATACACGAGAGGATTTCAACGTGCAGAAGGTCGTTGTTGCGGTAAACAAATCGGCAAAGCGTGTGCTTATTGAGTTTACAGAGGAAGAGCTGGATTTCATTTGCCGTTTCGTTGAAAAGCAGGCACGGGCTATGGGCAAGGAGGGTATCCTTATTGCTGAAATGCACAATATCGTCGAAGGAGCGCTTGACAGGGTAAATCCCAAGGTGGCAAAAAGCTACCGTGATTACCGCAACTATAAGCAGGATTTTGTGCAGATGCTTGACGAGGTGTACAAAAAGAGCCAGTCGATAATGTATATCGGCGATAAAGAAAATTCCAACACGGACAGCGCCCTCGTTTCCACGAAACGCAGCCTTATATTCAATCAGCTTAACAAGGAGCTGTACAAGAAATTCTTTCTGACAACAGAGGAGTTGCAGGCTTGCCGGGACGGTTATATCTACATACACGATATGTCCTCACGGCGTGATACGATGAACTGCTGCCTGTTTGACGTTAAAAACGTGCTTGAGGGCGGCTTTGAAATGGGGAATCTTTGGTACAACGAGCCGAAAACTCTGGCTGTTGCATTTGACGTTATCGGCGACATAGTGCTTTCGGCGGCAAGCCAGCAGTACGGC
>DBQZ01000106.1:0-1010 GCA_002305435.1 Clostridiales bacterium UBA1381 | reverse complement strand
TTTCAGGGCTGGGAATATAAGTTTAACACAGTAGCCTCAAGCCGGGGAGACTATCCGTTCATTACTGTCACAATAGGCACGGGCAGGGGACGTTTTGCGAAAATGGCGTCGCTTGCTATGCTCAAGGTCAGAAGCGGCGGACAGGGCAAAAAAGGCCGCAAGAAGCCGGTGCTGTTCCCGAAGATAGTTTTCCTCTATGATGAGAAGCTCCACGGCAAAGGCGGGGAGCTGGAGGATGTATTTGAAGCCGGCATCAGCTGTTCTTCAAAGACGATGTACCCCGACTGGCTGAGCCTGACCGGCGAAGGATACGTACCCTCGATGTATAAAAAATACGGGGAAATAATTTCCCCGATGGGCTGCCGTGCGTTTTTATCCCCGTGGTATGAACGGGGCGGCTTGGAGCCTGCGGACGATGACGACAAGCCGGTATTTGTCGGACGCTGGAATATCGGCGTTGTAAGTTTGCATCTTCCGATGATACTTGCAAAATCCCGTCAGGAATCACGTGATTTCTTTGAAGTGCTTGATTACTATCTCGGACTCATACGTGGGCTTCATCTGCGCACGTATGATTATCTGGGCGAGATGAGGGCTTCGACAAATCCGCTGGCGTACTGCGAGGGCGGATTTTACGGCGGACACCTTGGCCTGCACGATAAAATAAAGCCTATCCTAAAAACCGCAACGGCGTCGTTTGGCATAACGGCGCTGAATGAATTACAGCGGCTCTACAACAAAAAGTCGATAGTCGAGGACGGGGAATTTGCCCTTAAGACGCTTAAATATATAAACGACAAGGTCAATGAATTTAAAAAAGAGGACGGGCGGCTGTATGCAATCTACGGCACCCCTGCCGAATCGCTGTGCGGGCTGCAGGTTACGCAGTTTCGGAAGATGTATGGGGTAGTGGAGAACGTTTCAGACCGTGAATACGTGTCGAACAGCTTCCACTGCCACGTTTCGGAGGATATTTCGCCGATAGAAAAGCAGGATCTTGAGGGGAGATT
>DBQZ01000048.1:21896-27545 GCA_002305435.1 Clostridiales bacterium UBA1381 | reverse complement strand
CGTTGCCGATTTCGACCGTGAAAAAGGCACGGTCACGGTTATTATCCAGATAGTAGGAAAAACCACCACAGACCTCGCAAAGCTTGAAACGGGAGACTATATCTCCGACTTCGCAGGCCCTCTCGGTCAGCCCACCCCGCTTGACGGCTTAAAGAAGGTGGCTGTTATCGGCGGAGGACTCGGTACGGCTATCGCATATCCGCAGGCTAAAAAGCTGCACGCTTTAGGGGCTGATGTAACGGTTATAACGGGCTTTCGTGATAAGGATCTCATCATCCTTAAGGACGAGCTTGAGAAGGTGTCAAACCGCCTTATCATAACGACCGACGACGGCTCAAACGGCGTTAAGGGCTTTGTTACCGACCGTCTCAAGGAATTGTTTGAAGCGGGCGAAAAGTTCGACGAGGTTATAGCAATCGGCCCGCTTGTAATGATGCGTGCTGTCTGTACGCTTACAAAAGAATACGACACGCCGACCACTGTCAGCATGAACCCGGTCATGATAGACGGTACCGGAATGTGCGGCGGCTGCCGTGTTATCGTGGACGGCCAGCCGAAATTTGCCTGCGTAGACGGCCCGGATTTTGACGGCCACAAGATAGACTGGCAGTCAGCATTAAACCGTCAGCGTATGTTTAAATCGTATGAGCAGCGTTCCTGCGAGGAAGGACACTGCAGAATAGGGAGGGGAAAATAATGCCTAATATGTCTTTAACAAAAAACCCCATGCCGGAACAGTGTCCCAATGTCCGTAACAAAAACTTCCTGGAAGTAACTACCGGCTATACAGCCGAAACGGCAATGGACGAGGCACAGCGCTGCCTTCACTGCAAGCATAAGCCCTGTATGCAGGGGTGTCCGGTAAGCGTAAAAATACCCGACTTTATTGCCTACGTGGCAGAGGGTAAATTTGAAGAAGCATACCAGAAAATAAAAGAGACAAACGCCCTGCCCGCTGTCTGCGGCCGTGTTTGCCCTCAGGAAAAGCAGTGCGAATCAAAGTGCGTCCGTGGTATTAAGGGCGAAAGCGTTGCAATCGGCCGACTGGAACGTTTCGTTGCCGACTGGCACATGGCAAACGTTGAGGAAACTATAGAGGTTCCCGCTCATAACGGCAAGCGTGTAGCCGTTGTAGGCTCAGGCCCCTCCGGTCTTACAGCAGCCGGTGATTTAGCAAAGCTCGGATATGAGGTTACAATATACGAGGCATTCCACACAGCCGGCGGCGTGCTGATGTACGGTATACCGGAATTCCGTCTGCCCAAGGATATTGTGCAAAAGGAAATCGCAAACCTTAAGGCTATGGGCGTTGATATTGAAACGAACGTTATTATAGGCAAGACCATTCTTGTTGATGAGCTTTTGGAAAGCTATGATGCCGTATATATCGGCTCAGGTGCCGGTCTGCCGTCATTCATGGGTATTGAGGGAGAGATATTAAACGGCGTATATTCATCCAACGAATTCCTTACAAGAATAAATTTGATGAAGGGATATAAATTCCCCGAATATGATACTCCCGTATATATAGGAAAAAATGTCGCCGTTCTCGGCGGCGGTAACGTTGCTATGGACGCAGCACGCTGTGCAAAGCGTCTCGGTGCGGAAAATGTCTACATCGTATACCGCAGAGGCAGAGAAGAGCTTCCCGCAAGAGCTGAAGAGGTTGCTCACGCAGAGGAAGAGGGCATAGAGTTTAAGCTTCTCACCAATCCCACAAAGATGCTCGGCAACGATGAGGGCTGGGTAGTCGGCATGGAAGTTGTCAACATGGAGCTTGGCGAACCGGATGAAAGCGGCAGACGCCGTCCGGTAAAAATCGAGGGTTCTGAGCATACAATGGATGTTGACACGGTAGTCGTAGCCATAGGTCAGACTCCAAACCCGCTTATCAAGCAGACAACCAAAGGCCTTGAAACAAACCGCCGCGGCTGCATAGTAGCAGACGAAGAAACAGGCAAAACCTCCCGTGAACACGTATACGCCGGCGGCGACGTTGTAACAGGAGCCGCTACGGTAATCCTCGCTATGGGCGCCGGAAAGGCTGCCGCCAAGGCAATAGATGAGGAATTAAGCAAGTAAATACAAAAAAATCAGGCTTTCTCGGCCTGATTTTTTTGTTACGGCAGACAAAACCGGCGTCAGGATTGTGACGCCGGTTTGTCTTATATCAGATCATTCTGTATCAAATCTTCATACGATTCCCGCTTTACCACTATCTTTGCCTCGTCACCGCAAACCGCCACCACTGCCGGACGGGGGATACGGTTATAGTTGCTCGCCATAGAATAATTATATGCGCCTGTCGCCAGCACCGCCAGAGTATCGCCGACCTTTATTTCAGGCAGCACTGCATCCTTTAGGAGAATGTCTCCCGATTCACAGCATTTGCCGGCAATCGTCACCTTTTCCTTTTTATCGCCCTCTGCACGGTTTGCCACAACAGCCGTATATTCGGACTGGTACATTATATAGCGTGGGTTATCGCCCATACCGCCGTCCACTGAAACGTACTTGCGTACCCCTTTTATATCCTTAACCCCGCCCACGGTGTAGAGTGTTATACCTGCGGGCGCTACTATCGAACGTCCCGGCTCCATTACGATAAACGGCAGCTTTACACCACGTTTTTCGGCTGTATCGTGTACAACCTCACGAACGTGGCGGATGTACTCGTCATAAGGCACGGGATCGTCATGCTCCGTATACTGTATGCCGAAACCGCCGCCCAAATTCAGCTGTTCAACCTCCAGACCGAGCTTGTCCTTAAGGTCGCCGATGAAGTTCATCATAACCTCCGCTGCCTGACAAAACGGTTCTATATCAAATATCTGCGAACCGATGTGGCAGTGAACGCCGTCAGGATTTACATTTTTCATTGCATGAGCTTTTTCATATATTTCAAACGCTTCCCCGTTTTCCAAAGCCACGCCAAATTTTGAATCTATCTGCCCGGTGCGGATGAAATTATGGGTATGTGCGTCTATGCCCGGCTTTATGCGGAACATTATTTTCTGCACAACTCCACGCTCACCGGCTATTCGGTCAAGAGCTTCGAGCTCATAGATGTTGTCAACAACGATATGGCCTACGCCGTTTTCGACTGCCATAATAAGCTCTTCCTCGGTCTTGTTATTTCCATGGAAATAAACCCTCTCCATCGGAAAGCCGGCTTTTAGGGCTGTATACAACTCGCCGCCTGAGACAACGTCAAGTCCCATCCCCTCTTCGGCTGCCACACGGCAGATATAGAGACTGCAAAAAGCCTTGCTGGCATACAGTATTAAGCCCCTGCCGTCATAGTATTTATCAAGGGCGTTTTTATACGTGCGGCAGTTCTGACGAATGAGATCCTCATCCATCACATAAAGCGGGGTGCCAAACTTTTCCGCCAACTCTATCGTATCGTGTTTACCTATTGTCAAGTGGTTTTTCTCGTTTATTGATAAGCAATCTGATACCATTATCTTCCTCCATTCGTTTATCGCTTAAAAAAGGCCGCCGCAAATAAAGCCATGCTTCACTGCGGCAGCCCATTCAAATCAGCCTGTTTCTTCCAATTTTAGCTGCTCCGACAGGTCTTTCGGCTCATCACGGATAATCTCCGGCTGGGCTCCGTCTGTCACGCAGTTTTTATGAATAATTACCTTGCGTACTGTTTTATCGGACGGTATGTGATACATTACATCAAGGATACTTTCCTCGATAATCGCCTTTAAACCTCTGGCGCCAGTGCCACGCTCGATCGCCTTTTCAGCTATCGCCTCGACAGCGTCACGGTCAAACTTCAGCTCTGCATTGTCCATAGCAATAAGCGCCGTATACTGGCTTATAAGCGAATTTTTCGGCTCTGTAAGTATCCGCACGAGCGTATCACGGTCAAGCTGGTCTATCTTTGCAAACACCGGCAAACGTCCGACAAATTCCGGTATTAAACCGAATTTCAACAAATCCTGCGGCGTCAGCTCAGCCAGAAGCTCGGATATATTCATCTCACGCTTGCTCTTAACGTCCGCCATGAATCCCAGTCCGCTCTTGCCGATACGGCTCTGGATAATCTTTTCTATCCCGTCAAACGCTCCTCCGCAGATAAACAGGATATTCGTCGTATCTATACGTATGCACTCCTGCTGCGGATGCTTCCTGCCGCCCTGCGGCGGTACGGAGGCTACAGTACCCTCAAGTATTTTCAAAAGCGCCTGCTGAACACCCTCGCCGCTTACGTCACGGGTTATCGAGGTGTTTTCGGACTTTCTTGCTATCTTGTCGATTTCGTCTATATAGATTATCCCCTCTTCGGCGGCATCTATATCATAATCAGCAGCCTGTATCAGCTTGAGAAGGATGTTTTCCACATCCTCGCCCACGTAGCCCGCCTCTGTAAGTGAGGTTGCATCGGCTATCGCAAAGGGGACGTTTAAAAGCCTCGCCAGATTCTGCACAAGGAACGTCTTTCCCGAGCCTGTCGGCCCTATCATCAGGATATTGCTCTTTTGCAGCTCAACGCCGTTGGCAGCTTCGGCATGGCCGATACGCTTGTAGTGATTGTACACTGCAACCGCTAAAACCTTCTTTGCAGCTTCCTGCCCTATTACGTACTGGTCGAGAAAATTCTTTATCTCTTCCGGCGTGGGAAGGTCGCCACGGCTTAACCGGTTTGCAGCCGGTTCACTTGCTAATATTTCATCGCAGCGGCGAACACAGCTGTCGCATATAAATACCCCGCTGCCCGAAATCAGCGTTCCGACTTCATTCTCGCCCCTGCCGCAGAAACTGCATCTTCTCTGCTTTCTATCTTCCATATATTACTTATTTCTCCTGAACTTTCGAGGTGATAACATCATCTATCAGGCCGTATGCCTTTGCCTTTTCGGCCGACATGAAATTATCACGCTCCGTATCTGCTACTACCTGATCATAAGGCTGACCGGTTCTTTCGCTGAGTATGCGGTTCAAGTTTTCCTTTATCTTGACCATTCTGTCAACGTGTATTTTTATATCAGTGGTCTGACCCTGCATACCTCCGAGCGGCTGGTGTATCATTATTTCACTGTTGGGAAGAGCATATCTCTTGCCCTTAGCTCCTGCCGCAAGCAGAAATGCGCCCATGCTGGCAGCCATTCCTATACATATCGTAGATACGTCGCAGCGTATGAACTGCATTGTGTCATATATAGCCATTCCTGCCGTAACCGAACCGCCGGGGCTGTTTATATACAGCTGAATATCCTTGTCCGGATCCTTAGCTTCCAGATACAGCATCTGAGCAACGACGAGACTTGCCGTAGCGTCGTTTACTTCCTCGCTGAGGATTATTATCCTGTCCTCCAAAAGGCGCGAGAAAATATCGTACGAACGCTCGCCTCTGTTCGTCTGTTCTACTACCATTGGCACTAAACTCATACTTAATTCATCCTTTCACTATTTCGGGGAGATGAAAACCGCCGGCAATAATGCTTATTTTACAACAGCGTTGTTTACAAGCATAGTTATTGTCTTATTTATTGCCAGATCCTTCTTGATATTTTCCATCTCCGTATCGCTCAAAAGCTCCTTGAGCTTGTCAAGCTCCATGTTGTACTTCTTGGACATATCTACAAGGTCAGCCTCTACTTCCTCAGGCTCTGCAACTATGCCCTCAGCATTCAT
>DBQZ01000048.1:20595-21888 GCA_002305435.1 Clostridiales bacterium UBA1381 | reverse complement strand
ATGTTCGTTCCGGTGTAACGCATATAATCGTCCATATTAAGCCCCTGGAAGCTCAGACGCTGTGCGAACTGATTAAGCTGTCTTTCCACCTGCATATCGATCATAGCGGCGGGGATATCAACCTCAGCGTTTTCAACAACTTTGTCGATTACAGCGTTTTCTGTTTCGGTTTCTGCCTTTTCAGCAGCTGTCTTTTCGAGCTTTTCTTTTACGCTCTGTCTGTACTCTGCCATTGTTTCAAACTCTGAAACCTCGCTTGCAAAATCATCGTCAGCCTCAGGCAGCTCTCTCTTTTTAATCTCGTTTACCTTAACTTTGAACATAGCGGGCTTTCCTGCCAGCTGCTCGGAATGGTACTCTTCAGGGAAGGTAACGTTTACTTCAATCTCAGCCCCTGTCTGTGCGCCGATTATCTGCTCCTCAAAACCGGGGATAAACGTACCCGAACCGATCTCTAAGTCGAAATCATCTCCCTTGCCGCCGGCAAATGCTTCACCGTCAACAAAGCCTTCAAAGTTGATGTTTGCAATATCGCCGTTTTCTACCGCACGATCCTCAATTGTGATCATACGAGCATTCTGTCTGCGTACAGCATCTATATCCTTGTCAACATCTTCCTCTGTTACATTATGCTCTATCTTATCAACCTCTATACCCTTATATTGACCAAGTTTTACCTCCGGTCTTGTTGTTACAAGGGCGGTGAATACTACAGCCTCGCCTCTTTTTATATCCTCAACGTCTATCTCGGGGCGGGCAACAGCGTCAAGACCGCTCTCCTCAAGTGCCTTGTCGTAAGCCTCGGGAAGCACGTCGTTAATTGCGTCCTCATAGAAAACATTCTCGCCGTAATACTTTTCTATAACAGCCTTGGGAGCCTTTCCCTTTCTGAAACCAGGAATGTTTATTTTCTTTACATTCTTCTTGTACGCACGGTTTATAGCCTTTTCAAATATCTCGGACTCAACCTCAAACGTTAATTTTGTAAGATTCTTTTCTATCTGTTCTGACTTTACTGCCATTATTCTTCTCCTTTAAATTTTTTATATGTGCAAGCCGTTAGGCTATTACTCTTACCTTAACAACACCGTCAACAGTTTCCATCTGCTTTGCAAGCTCCTCAGATACCGGCGAATCGGTGTTCATGATCGTGTAAGCGTTTTCTCCCTTGGATTTGTTTATCATATCAGAGATGTTTATGTCCGCATTGGACAGCATCGTGGTAAACGCACCTATCATTTTCGGCTTGTTGTGGTGGATAACAGCCACTCTGCCGCCGCTGCCCATAGGAAG
>DBQZ01000048.1:17125-20557 GCA_002305435.1 Clostridiales bacterium UBA1381 | reverse complement strand
CCCAGATGCGGTACCGGCAAAACGCCCTCCACGCCTACAACGTCGCTGTCAGGGAAGTCCACAACGTAGCAGGATACCTTGCCCGAAGCCAGAGCTTCTTTAATATCGTCAACATTTACCAGACCGCCTCTTGCGAAGTTCATTATCTTTACTCCGTCCTTCATCATGGCGATACTGTCCTTATTGACCGTATCCTTTGTATCCGGCGTCAGCGGAACGTGTATTGTAATATAGTCGGAATTTGCAAATACATCCTCGATTTTTGCAGCGTGCTTTATGCCGCTCGATATTTTCCACGCACCGTCTACCGAAAGGTAGGGGTCGTAGCCGATAACGCTCATGCCCAGCTCAACAGCAGCGTTTGCCACAAGAACGCCGATAGCGCCAAGGCCGATAACGCCCAATGTCTTTCCCTTTATCTCACAGCCGGCAAAATTCGACTTGCCTTTTTCCACCTGCTTTGCAACATCATCACCCGTTAAGCTGTTAGCCCAGTTGATGCCCTGTACGATCTTTCTTGATGCTAAAAGCATACCGGCAATAACCAGCTCCTTAACAGCGTTGGCATTTGCACCGGGGGTGTTGAATACTACTATACCCTTTTCTGTGCATTTGTCTATAGGAATATTGTTCGTTCCGGCGCCGGCTCTTGCTACAGCCTTAAGATTATCTCCCAGCTCCATTTCGTGCATGGAAAAGCTGCGGAGTATTATGCCGTCGGGATCTTTTTCATCGTTCGTTATCTGATACTTAGCCGCATCCAGTCTGTCAAGACCGCATTTGGCTATTTTATTTAATGTAAGAATCTTATACATTTTATATGTTCCTTTCGTATATCAGTTCTCTTCCTCAAACTTCTTCATGAAGCTAACCAGCGCCTCTACGCCCTCTACAGGCATTGCATTGTAGATGCTTGCTCTCATGCCTCCTACAGTTCTGTGACCCTTGAGGTTCACAAAGCCTGCCTTTGTAGCCTCGGCGATAAATTTAGCGTCAAGCTCCTTGTCGCCGGTTACAAACGGAACGTTCATAAGCGAGCGGTCCTCTTTGGCAACAGTGCCCTTGAACATCTTTGAGGAATCAAGGTAATCATAGAGGATAGCGGCCTTCTTCTCGTTTACAGCCTGTATAGCTGCTACGCCTCCCTGCTCTTTCACCCATTCCATAACGAGCTTGAGCATATAAATGCCGTATGTAGGAGGTGTGTTGTAGAGTGAATCATTATCTGCGTGTATCTTATAATCGAACATCGTCGGAGTTATGTCCATAGCGTTGCCGATAAGATCCTCACGTACAATTACGAGGGTGACACCGGCAGGACCGAGGTTCTTCTGCGCACCGGCAAACAGGAGGCCGAACTTTTCAACGTCGATAACCTCAGACATTATGCAGGATGAAATATCAGCTACCAGCGGAGCGTCAGTCTTAGGAAGCTCTGTCCAGCGTGTTCCGTATATTGTGTTGTTATAACAGATGTAGAAATAATCCGCATCCTTTGAAAAAGTGCTCTCGTCGAGCTTCGGTATATAGCTGAAGGTCTTGTCGGCCGAGCTTGCAACTTCATTTACGCTGATGTATCTCTTTGCCTCAGCCGCAGCTTTCTTTGCCCACTGTCCGGTGATAACAATATCGCATTTTTTGTTCTTGTTTCCCAGATTCATCGGCACCATTGCAAACTGCGAGGAACCGCCTCCCTGCAGGAACAGCACTTTATAATTATCCGGCACGTTCATAAGCTCTCTTACCAGAGCTTCAGCTCCCTTTATAATATCGTCAAAGTCCTTTGAACGATGGCTCATTTCCATAACGCTCATACCGCTTGTGCCGTACTCCGTCATCTCCGACGCAGCCTTCTCCAACACCTCCAGCGGAAGCATGGACGGACCTGCTGAAAAATTATAAACTCTGCTCATTTAAAAAACCTCCAATGTACTGTGTTCATTTGTCCTTCTGAAATTATTTTAATAAACATTCATTCTTTATTATAATCCTTTTTTTTCAATTCGTCAATAGTAATTTATAATTCTTTTTTAACTTTTTTATGAATTTTCCGTGTATAAAGCCCCGATAACGCCAAAATCCGCCTCCCGACACAGCTTATGTACGCATATCGTTATAATATTCCTCAATGCCGGAGGCGATAGCCCATGCAATCCGTTTCTGATAATCGGGGTCGTTTAGCTTTTTCTCCTCCTCCGGATTTGACAAAAACCCGCACTCTGCAAGCACTGCCGCCATAGGCGGGGATTTCATCAAAAACAAGCTCTCATCAGCCGCCTTAACAGCATGAACCTCAGCTCCTGTGACTTCCGCTATCCCCGCCTGTATTTTCTCAGCCACCTCCCTGCCCTCGGGATGGTTTTTTGCATAAAATATATGAAGCCCGTTTGCCGTTTCGTCCTCAAAGGAGTTCATATGTATAGATACGAACAAGTCCGCCCCGCTGTCTTTTACGATTTCAAGGCGCCTGTTCATATCCTCCCGCTTCTTCTGGCGTATGCTCCCCTCTGTTTCCCACAGCCCGCTGTCGGACGTACGTGTCATTACCACCGATACGCCCTTGCCCTCAAGCACCTCCCGCACAGCATCGGCAATTGCCATATTCACGTCCTTTTCAAGCGTTCCCAGAGCGCCGACGGCCCCGCCGTCCGGAAATCCGTGACCGGCATCAACGACTACCCGCAAATGGTTCCCTCCGAACGTTTCCATCGGCATATACCGTATAACGGCAGCCGCTGCGGCTCCTGCCGCCAGCATACATACAGATGCTATGAGCGTTTTTCTTCCTATTATAATCACCGCTCTCACCTCCCGGTATGATATGATTATGCGCTTTTCCCGCAAAATATATCCGTATGCCAAAAAAGCGCCTTTATACCGAAACAGTATAAAGACGCTTCTTTTATCTTGGCAGTATCAGCCGCTTGTTTTCGGCAGATAACGGTATATCGACATTGCCACGCCCGATATTGGCATAGTCTGCAAAAATACCTTACCCGGGCCTGTTAAAAGGGTGTTGAATAAGCCCTCGCCGCCGAGCAGCTTATTCTTTATCCCCGGCACCTGACGGATTTCCATGGAAACAGTTGTTTCAAAAGCCGCTACATTGCCTGTATCGACAACTATCTGCTGACCGGGCGCAAGCTCGTATTCCATAAGATCGCCGTCTATCTCCATGAAAGCCGTACCCATGCCGGCAACCTTCTGCATGATAAAGCCTTCTCCGCCGAAGAACGCCGTTCCAAGCCGCTTATTGAAGTGGATGCTCAGCTCCACTCCCGCCTCGCTTGCCAAAAACGCACTCTTCTGCAGAATCATCTCACGTCCCGGGGCTATGTCAAGCGGTATTATCCTTCCCGGAAAGCTCGAACCGAACGCTATCATAGCATCCCCCTGAGCCGTGTAGATGTTCTGGAACATACTCTCGCCCGA
>DBQZ01000048.1:13132-17015 GCA_002305435.1 Clostridiales bacterium UBA1381 | reverse complement strand
TTTGCAACAGCTGCGGCAACAGCCTCGGCAACTCTCTTATCGAAAGCGTCGGGAATAACGTATTCGGGCTTTAACTCCTCATCGGAGATAAGTCCGGCAATAGCCTTAGCCGCCGCTATCTTCATCTCGTCATTTATATCGCTTGCCCTTACAGACAAAGCGCCCTTGAATATGCCAGGGAATGCCAGCACATTGTTTATCTGATTGGGGAAGTCGCTGCGGCCTGTACCCATTATTTTTACTCCGGCCTCCATAGCCTCATCGGGCATTATCTCCGGCACGGGATTTGCCATTGCAAATACTATCGGGTCTTTCGCCATGCTCTGTACCATTTCCTTGGTAAGCGTGTTCGGAGCCGAAACGCCGATAAATACATCAGCGCCCGCAAGCACCTCTGCAAGACTGCCCTTCTTCATCTGTCTGTTGGATATTTTAGCCATCTCGGCCTTTTCTGTATTCAGGTTGTCACGTCCCTCGTATATAGCGCCGCTTCTGTCGCAGAGGATGACGTTTTTAAGTCCCATCGACATAAGGAGCTTTGTAATAGCAATACCGGCAGCACCTGAGCCGTTTACAACGGCTTCAATATCGGCAATATCCTTATTTACAAGCTTAAGGGCGTTGAGCATTGCCGAAAGCACTACTACAGCCGTTCCGTGCTGGTCATCGTGGAATACAGGTATATCGCACTCTTCCTTAAGCCGTCTTTCTATCTCGAAGCAGCGGGGAGCCGATATGTCCTCCAGATTGATGCCGCCGAAGCTGCCCGCTATCATCTTAACCGTGTTTACTATCTCGTCAACATCGTGCGAACGCACGCAGAGCGGGAAAGCATCCACATCGCCGAAAGTCTTAAACAGGGCGCATTTGCCCTCCATTACAGGCATACCAGCCTCGGGGCCAATGTCGCCAAGACCCAAAACTGCGCTTCCATCGGTAATAACGGCTACGAGATTGCCGCGTCTTGTGTACTTGTAGGAAAGCTCGGTATCCTCGGAAATTTTCACACACGGTTCAGCAACGCCCGGCGTATATGCTACAGCAAGTTCCTCACGTGTTGTTATCGGCGCTCTTGAGATGACCTCGATCTTACCTCTCCATTCCTCGTGCTTTTTAAGTGCGTACTCTTTCTTATCCATTATTTTGTCCTCCATTTTATTTGTTTGCAGCTTTTACACTGTTTCTTTTATTATTTGCTTGAGCGTATCGGCAGAATAGCGAAGTTTTTTCTGCTCATCCTCCGACAGCCTCAGCGTTACCACCTTGTTTATGCCCTCGGCATTTACTATGCACGGCAGTCCTATAGACACGTCTTCAAGTCCGTAAGTGCCGCATTTTACCGTACTCAGCGTAAGCACCGCATACTCGTTTTTGATTATCGTTGTAACTATGCGGCAAACGCTTGATGCTATCGCATAATACGTGGCATGCTTGCGCTTTATTACCTCTGCGCCGGCGTTTTTCACCCTGTCTGCTATCTCATCGATATTTACATCAATATGGTTAGCCTCGCAGTAATCATCAAGCGATACTCCGGCAATATTTATTGAGCTTGTGACCGGGAACTGTGTATCCCCGTGCTCTCCTATTACGTAGCCGTGGATATTTCCAACGCTTATGCCAAGCTCCTGACTCAGGAAGTACTTAAACCTTGCAGTATCGAGCGTTGTTCCTGTTCCTATGATTTTTTCTTTCGGTATATCAAGCTCCCTTGACATCACGTACGTTAATATATCCACCGGGTTTGCAACCATCAGGATAATAGCGTCCGTATAGTACGGCTTTATGTTTTTTGCAACCGATTTGATTATGTTTACGTTATTCTTTGTAAGGTCAAGACGGGTATCTCCCGGCTTTCTCCCAACTCCTGAGGTTATTATTATGATGTCGCAGTCTGCCACATCGCTGTAATCACCGCAGTATATATCCATCGGTGTAAAATTAAGCATGCCATGGTTTATATCCATGACCTCACCCTCAGCCTTATCACGGTTTATATCTATCAGCACCATTTCCGACACAGTCGCCTGTATAGAAAGCGCATACGCTATCGACGCTCCGACAGCTCCACATCCTATGATAGCAACTTTGTTGTAAAATTTCTTCATAGACACTCTCCCAAATTTTAATATAAGCCGATATTCCTCGACCCGGTATTTTACTATATCACAGTTATTTCCTCTTGTCAATATAATATGTAGGCTTTCGGGAAAATTTATCAAAAATTTAACAAATTCAGCCTTCCCGCACCCACCAACAGCGGTAAATTTGCACCTTGCTTTTTCATGCCGTCTATGATATAATTTATACTGAGAAATACACATAGGAGATGAAAATCCATGCGAAAAAACAAAACCGAACACCGCAAATCAGCAGATACACCCGGTCGTTTCTTAAGACTCGACTTTAAAATCATCTCCGCAGTCCTCGTGCTTATCGTAAGCGCAGTCGTTATTATCATGGCTTTCACTATCCATTCCCTAAGCCTCCATATTCAAACGCAGACGCATAATTACGTAAGCGATGTTTCCCGCCAGATAGCACGGAACATAGATTTTCACATATCGAATAATATCCGCAACATAGGCTTTGTTGCAAAAAGTCTCATATCATCTGAAGAATCCATTGAGACGGTTCTCATCCGCGACTCAAACGCATGGAATTTCCTTAACCTTACACTGTGGACGCCGGATGGGGAAGCTGTCGCCTCCAGCGGGCAAATCATTGATGAGGTCACCTCTTTGCCTGCTTTTGCTGCAGCCGCAGCCGGTGAGAGCGGGGTTTCTGTCACGTCCAACCAGAACTTTGTATTTTCATCACCCGTGGTTTTCCCCGACGGGGAAAATTACATCTGCACAGGAATCAGAAGCGGGCAGTACGTACAGCGCCTGATAGATAATCAGAGCTTCAGCGGTAACGGCCTTTCGGTGATAACGAATACAGCAGGCGACCTTTTGCTCATGCCGCCGGATCCGGATACTGCCGCAGAGCTTGTTGATCTTTTTTCCAATCATGCAGTTGATGAAACGTATGAAATGGAGAGCAAAATAAAAAGCGATGCCGCAAACCTTACTGACGGCGTGGTTTTGATGCCGTTTGACGAGGAGGAGCTTCTAATCTCCTATAATGCGCTTAATTCATACAACTGGGTGCTGGTAACTCTTGTAAACTCCGACTTTATTTCCGGCGAGGTAGACAGGTACATTATGCAGACGATAGCCCTTGAGATATTCGTGGCAGCTTCCTTTATACTGATCCTTGCCGTTGTCGCATATATTCACACCGCCTATAAGCAGAGGCTTGAATACTTCGCTTTTACCGATCCCCTGACAGGCGGCATGAACAACATCCGCTTCACCTTTGAATGTGAGCGGCTACTTAAAGAACACCCCTCCGCCAGCTATGCCATGCTGTCGATGAATATCCGAAACTTCAACCTCTTAAACGAATCCTTCGGCAGAAAAGCAGGCGATGATACGCTCAGATATATCTTTAAAACAATAACAGCATATTTATCTCCAGGTGAGGTTGCTGTTCATGCAAACGAGGATCACTTCTACCTCCTGCTCAGGGAAAAAAGCCAGGAGGGCATTATCACAAGAACCGAGGAAATTGCGGACAGGATAAATTCCTTTAACAAAAATATAAATCCGCCGTACTACATCCTCCTCTCGTTCGGAGCCTACCTGATAAACGACAGTAATCTCTCCCCAGCGGAAATGGAGGAAAGAGCTAACGTCGCACGTGAGAGCGCTCAGAAAACCGCAAACTGCGGCTTCTACAGCACAGAAACTGCCGAAAAACTCCGCCATGAAAAGGAGCTTAACGATACAATGGCACGCTCGCTTGCAAACGGGGAATTTCAGGTGTACTTTCAGCCCAA
>DBQZ01000048.1:1378-13101 GCA_002305435.1 Clostridiales bacterium UBA1381 | reverse complement strand
CCGGTGTTTGAAAACAGCGGCAGCATCCGCCGCCTTGACTACTTCGTCTTTGAGGAAGTCTGCCGGCTGATAAGAAGCCGCATGGATGAGGGGAAACCACTACTGCCTGTATCGGTCAATCTGTCACGCCAGCATTTCCAGCAGGAGGATCCAATCGCATGGTTCCGGAAAACTGCCGAAAAATATTCTATCCCCAAAAACACGATAGAAATAGAGCTTACCGAATCAATATTCTTCACCAACCGTGATATTGAAAACGTCCAGAGCATCATCCATGATATGCACGACGCCGGGTTCTTATGCTCGCTTGATGATTTCGGAGCCGGGTTCTCCTCATTGGGACTTCTCAAGGACTTCGACATTGACGCAATAAAACTCGACCGCTGCTTCTTCGCCTCCGGCTGGTCGGAGAGAGCCATGGATGTTGTCAGCTCGATAATCGACCTTGCCTCAAACCTCGGGATTAAAACCGTTGCTGAAGGCATTGAAGATGCCGCTCAGGCGGACTTCCTAAAGGGCGCCGGCTGTACGCAGATACAAGGTTTCCTCTTTGCACGGCCAATGCCCGAGGAAGAATTTGAAGCGTGGCTTGAATCTCATTAAACCATAAAACAAAACTGCTGCTTTTAGTTATAACCAAAAAGCAGCAGTTTTGTTTTAACCGTATATGCGGCCGACTTTCTCATACTGGGCTATAACCGGCTCAGTCTCCACTATGTCGGCAATCGCTCCTATGAACGTCTTAAAATGCCTTGATTCATTATGAACAGCTATAACAGCATCGTTTAGCCATTCTTCTATGAAAGTATACTTATCAGGACAGCTCCTGCTTTTGTATACTGTATAACCGATATTCCCATGCTCACGGCGGCTTGACTTCATCACCTCGGATGCCAATTTCTCAAACTCCGCCCCTTTGCCGCTCTTTACCGTAAACTCTGCAATTATTGTTACCATCGTATTCCCTCCCGCTCCTGCGTTTTTTCTTATTATACCACATCTGCCCCGCTACCGCAAGAGGTTTTGCGGGATTTTTCTTTACATACCGGGGTAATTGGTGTATAATAAAGCAAAAAGGAGGGCTTCCAATGAAAACAACAGCTATAATCGCCGAATACAACCCTTTCCATAACGGCCATCTCTATCAGCTAAAAACCGCCCGCCAAACAGCCGACGCCGTAATCGTAATCATGAGCGGCGCTTTTGTGCAGCGGGGAGACGCAGCCGTGTTCGACAAGTGGACAAGGGCAAGGGCTGCCCTTCTAAACGGAGCTGACTTAGTGCTGGAACTGCCGACAGCATACGCCCTTTCAACAGCGCAGCGGTTTGCTATGGGGGCAGTATATTCACTGGAGCTTACGGGAGTAGTTGACGGCCTGTGCTTCGGTGCGGAAACCGAGGACAGAGAGCTTCTCACCGAAACCGCCCGCCTGCTTGAGGATGAGCCGGAGGAATTTTCCTCAGCCCTAAAACGTAATCTCTCATCCGGTCTTTCATATCCGGCAGCACGTTCCCTCGCCTTGCCTGAAAAAATGCAAAACCTGCTCTCCTCGCCGAATAATATACTGGCTGTGGAATACATCCGCTCGCTTATCCGCCTGAAAAGCCGGATAAAGCCTCTGCCCCTGCTGCGAAAAGATGTCGGCCACCACTCCCCGCTTCCCTCAGGCAATATCGCCTCCGCCACCGCCGTGCGCAGCCTTATCGCCAAGGGGGAGGACTATTCCCCATATGTGCCGTCATGTGCATTTGCCCTGTACAAGGATTGTTGCATTTACGATACCGCAGCCATTGATACGGCGGTGCTTGCTCATCTTAGGCTTATGTCAGCCGCCGAGCTTTCACTTGTAAGCGACGTTACCGAGGGGCTTGAAAACCGGCTTAAATCAGCAGCCGCCTCCTGCATTTGTGTCGGGGAGCTTTTGGAAGCTGTCAAAACGAAGCGTTATCCTCTCTCCCGCCTGCGGCGCATACTGCTGTGCGCTCTTTTGGGGATAGGAAAGGATATTTCCGCCTCCTCTCCCGACTACCTGCGTGTTTTGGGGATGAACGATACGGGCAAGAAGCTGCTTGCTAAAATGAAGCACTCCTCCCCGCTTACAGTAATCACAAAGACGGCGGATTTTAAAGTCCGTTCTGAAAAGTTTCTGCTCGATATAAAGGCCTCCGACATTGCCGCCCTCTGCCGCTGTCCGCCATCTTCCGGCGGGCTTGATTTTGTGCAAAGCCCCGTTATTCTTTAAGAGCTTCATACAGTTTTTTCAAACACCGCTTCTCTATGCGGGAGACGTATGAGCGGGATATTCCCATATCCGCCGCAATCTCCCGCTGAGTTTTTCTCTCGGTATGGTCAAGCCCGTAGCGGCGGCATAAAAGCTCCCTCTCCTCAGGCGTGAGCACAGTCCGCATGGCACGGCACAGCTTTGAGGCTTCAAGCTTCGCCCATACCGCCTCCGCCACGTCCTCCCCATCTGCCGGAAGTATATCGGCAAGGGTCATACTGTTGCCCTCCTTGTCAGAGCCAATGCTTTCTTCTATAGACACCTCATTTTGCAGCTTCTTTGACGAACGGAGGTGCATCAGTATCTCATTTTCTATACAGCGGGCAGTATAGGATGAAAGGCGGCAGTTCTTCTCATCATTGAACGTATCCACACCCTTTATCAGCCCTATAGTACCAATTGAAATATAATCCTCCATCGTCCTCTCATCGCCGTATTTCTTTGCGATATGCGCCACGAGCCGCAGATTCCTCTCAATAAGAACAGCCCTTGCCGACTCATCCCCCTCACGCCATCTTTTAAGATACTCCCTCTCCTCCTCGGCTGTGAGCGGCTTTGGAAAGCTCGAGCTTCCGCTCACATATCCTGCTAAAAGCATTATGCCGTTTAAGTATTGCCCTATAAGCTCCAGAAAAAACATATGCGACCACCTCCCCATATTATATGAGGAGAACCGCACACCGGTGAGTATTTCTAAAATAAAGAAGCAAGCTGTAAAAAACCGCCCGTATGCTGCCATAACAGCCATACCGGCGGTCTGTGTTTGTTATTCCTCCCGAACGTGTATTACTACCTGCTCGATTATTCTCTGTATATGCTCATCATCGAGAGAGTAGTAGTTGTTTTTGCCCTCACGCCTTACCTTTACAAGCCTTGCCTGACGGAGTATCCGCAGCTGATGGCTCACAGCCGACTGCGACATCCCGACTGCCCGGGCAATATCGTACACGCAAAGCTGCTCATCCGCCAAACTCCACAGTATTTTTATCCGTGTATTGTCGCCGAACACCTTAAACGCCTGTACAATTTTGGAAAGGTCCTCATCATCGGGCAGTGCTCCCATTTTTTTGCTGTCGTCCATCAATGCGCCTCCTTTTTTAGAAATATTCCACGCTTATACGCTTGCCCATCTTTTCAAGGCAGGATGCCAAATCATGTATTATCTGGCGTTTAATGTTGAAATTTATCGGCAGATCAGGGTTTTGATGCGCCGGATTCACCGCCTGGCCAACGAAAAACGTTATATCCGTTGCTTCCTTAAATAACAGCCGCGCTATCTTCGACGCCCCGTCATTTTTCTTATCCCACAGCTCGTAATACTCGTTCTTTTCAAGATAATCCTCTGCATACTCAAGCACACGGCTCAGGGTTATAACTCCCTCAGTCACCAGATCCACTCCCTCTATCGTGGCTGTCGGCGGAACGGTGGGATCCTCATAATCAATCGAGGGTACGAGCTCCTTGCCAAGGTAGTTCGCCGCTATATGCGAGGTTGTACCGCCGCAGATAATATGGCGTCCCTCAAGCGAGAAGAACCGCTCCATCATAACCTTATCATCCTCCGGATTTCTCGGCGGGCCTATAACCAGATTTGCCGGCTTGCGTTTTCTTATCTGCACCGTAGCCACCGTTGTATCGTCACCCGGACGTGAATCATACAAGCGGTCACACTCGTCAAGAATGAGTGAGGTTATTATCTTAGCCGTCATTTTCACATCATAGCGTGATTCTATATAGGCGACAATATTTTCCCTCTGCCAGCCATAGTTTAAAACCATCCCAACGCCGGCATATATTGCCCCGTCGCTCATGGCGATAAATACATCGTCCTGCTCAAGCTCTATGGAGCTTTCGTATATCTTCTTGCCGCCTATTGTGCGCATTGTGCGTGGGTATTCGTAATTTTTGCCGCCTCTTAGCATTATAACCATCGGGTTATCGTACTGTATTATATCTACTCTTTCGTTGTTCCTTACGCAAATAATCGTAAACGTCGAGTAGGCGACCCCTCTTTTGGAACAGACAGGCAGCGTTGCCGCCATAGTTTCCACACATTCGTCTATGCTCATCTGCGCCGACATCATTGTGGAGAGTATCTGCGCAGTAAGCGTTGAGAGGATATTCGCCTTAACCCCGCTTCCAAGGCCGTCAGCCAGCACAAGTATCTGAGTATCGTCTTTTTCTATACGTGCCGTCTGCACGCAGTCGCCGCACAGCTCCTCGCCGTATTTTATCAGGCTCCTAAAACCAATATCAACGCACAAGTTATTCATCGGTCAGATTCTCCTTCAGCTTCGTAAGCGCTATCTTCGTTTCGGCAGTTGTCTCTCCCAAAAGCGACGCTATCTCCTGAACGGTGCGCATATGCTTTGCAACCACCTTGTCGGTTATCTCCACCGCCTTTTCACTGCGGAGCTTTTTGTCGAGCTTCATCTGCTCCTCCCGTGTAACGTCACGCATAAGTATCATTACTATTTTGTACGCTTTATCGTAAATAATCGTCTCGTCAACATAGAGCCCGTATTCATCAAGGTGCTTAAGACGGTTAGTCACCTTCTCCCCACTGTTGACCGCCAGGAAATAATCGGTGGGATCAAGCAGCGTCATTACCGGCTCTCCGTCAAGGTCTGCTGCATTTTTCACACGAAGCATCGAACAGGCAGCGTTGTTTATCTGCTGTATTTCAAGCGATTCGTTCAACACGATTATGCCGTTCGGCGTATTCTGGATTATCGTATCGGAGAATGATTCCGCCTTTTCTACAAGATACGGCAAACACATAGACACGTCCGCCTTGCCCTGACAGACGGCTATTGCCTTTTCACGGCAGGTGCTGTATCCGCAGGAGCCGCAGTTTAATTCCTGCTCAGGGGTAAATTTGCCGGTTTTATGCAGAACCTCCTGTATGGCGGCTTCTCCGGGTATGGTTTTTCCGGTACGTTCAAATGATATGCGCTTTTTAAGCTGCGCCTGTTCCGGCTGTTCAACCGAAAAATCATCACGNNTGACAGATTGACATTTCTATAAAACAGTTTTTAAATTTTCCGTGCTTAATATCATTCAAGGCATTGATAACGTTTGACGGCCCGTCTATCGTTATGTAATCGCAGCTGTCCTCAAGATCCATCGTCCTGATTATCCCTCCTGAGGTCGGGAACAGCCTCGCCCGTCCTTTTTGGCGTTCATCCTCCTGCTGTTCTATTTCCACGCCTTCATCCGCCATCCACTGCGACAGTTCCCGAAACGTCAGGACGCAGTCGGCGCTTTTGTATTTTTCCGCTTCTGCTTTTTTGGATATGCACGGTCCGATAAATATTACAGCCGCATCCGGATGCTCCTGTTTAATCTTTATTGTATGAGCGTGCATCGGCGTTACCACCTTTGCCATAAACGGCAGAACCTCCGGATAATATTTCTGCACAAGAGTATTCACGCTGTGACAGCAGGTGGAAATTATAACGTCCTGCTTGCCCTCGTGTACAAGTCTCTCGTATTCCCGCTTTACAATGGTAGCCCCAATTGCCGTTTCCTCCGCTGCAGCAAATCCCAGCTTCTTAAGCGCCTTTTCAAGTGATGATACCGAGGCTCCATCGTAATTTGCGACGAAAGAGGGCGCAAGGCTTGCATACACCGGCCGTCCCGAGGCTATAAGCTCTTTTGCACGGGGAACGTCGTTTCTTATCTCCTTGGCGTCCTGAGGGCAACAGACGTAACACGCTCCGCAGAGTATACATTCCTCAGCTACAATATACGCACGGTGTTCTTTTATTTTTATTGATTTAACCGGGCACTGGCGCACGCATTTGTAGCAGTTTTTGCAGTTCGACTGCTTCAGCTGCAAGCAATCCTCCATTTTCCTATTCCTCCTTTATATGTTTTCTGAATATTTCATCAAAGTTTTCTTCGTTCACGCTCTCAATAACTCCATCCTCGAACTTCACGCTCACGCCGTCACGGCTGCAATTTCCCATGCAAAACGAACCTGCAACCTGGATTTCGTCCTTTCTCCCCATTGCGGCTATCGTATCCTCCATGCGCTGTATTATCTCAGCCGAGCCTCTGAGATGGCAGGAGCTTCCTATACAAACATAAATCGCCAATGCTGTCCCTCCTTCGTTTTTTACTCTATAATATGATTATATCCGCTTTTCTCCCCGTTGTCAATTGAAATATTCGTGTAATATTACTGTAACATTCACCTCGTGATGCTCTTTTCGTAGCTGAAATCAGCTTGTAACATTGCTGTAACATTGAGATTTGAAATTTCGTTAAAACTGCATAGTTTTGGGATTTAATTTTTGTATATTTTTCGCACAACCGTCAAAGATTCCTCTCTTTTAGCTGCAAAAAATCCAGAATATGGAGATTTTTCACCCGCTTTAAAGACAAATTTGTTACATTTTAATTACAAAAATTACGTCTTTTGACAAAAAACATTTGACAAACCGAAAATAGTGGTGTATAATGGGTTTGTAACAATTGAGAAACATTCAAGCAACATATTTGTCACACGTCCGAAACAGAGGGTGTGACATCGGGAGGTAATTGGTTTATGCGAAATCTGAAACACACGATTGTGGCTGTTATAGCAGTAGCGATGATAAGCGCAATGGGCACGGCTCAGATAACAAGCGAAGCAAAATTAAAGGAAGAAAGAATAAGCAGGATTACATCAAACGCAGCAAGCAATACAATAACTATAGCAGAAAAAGAAGGCAATGCCGGCACTGCGCTGGTATTTGAAACCTCCGATACAGAGGGAATACCCTCGTATGCGGAGATGATAGATATTGAAACGGAAGAGGACATTGCTAAAAAGAGCTTCCTGCCGGTGGCATACACAAAGCTGGCATCAGGAACGCTTCCGGTTTACGCCGCACCGTCTGACGAAGCAGAAATTATAGACCAGGCTAAGGAGATGACAGAGGTAGAAATCCTCGAATCCACCGAAGGCTGGTATAAGATAGCATACGGCGACAACAAGACGGGCTATGTCGTATCAGCTTTTATCACAGAGGATAAGACAGAAGCTGAAGAAGCCGCTATGAACTACACACATTACAGAAAGGCCCACATTGACTCCAATAGCGCCGTAAACGTCCGTTCAGCAGCCGATGAGAGCTCAAGCGTTATAACCCAGCTTAGCGACGACACCGAGATAATAGACCTCGGCGGCGAGGGCAACTATATACATATTGCCTACGGCGAAGATTACACCGAAGGGTATGTTATAAACACAGCTGTTATGCTTGATGACGAGTGGATATTAAAGACAGACGTATCCGACCGTCAGGCAGAGGTAGAGCGTGAAAAGCAGGAAGCAGCAGAACGTGCAGCAGCTGAGGCTCGTGCAAAGGAAGAAGCAGAAAAGAAAGCTGCAGAAGAAAGCTCAAAGAAGAGTTCTTCCTCTTCCTCATCCTCGTCTTCATCCTCCAGCTCGTCCTCTTCATCGTCGAGCTCCTCATCAAAGGGACAGGCTCTTGTGGACACTGCCAAGAAGTATCTAGGCGTAAAATACGTATGGGGCGGCACCTCGCCTTCAGGCTTTGACTGCTCCGGTCTTGTTCAGTACGTATGCCGCCAGAACGGCATCAGCGTAAACCGTACCTCAAGGGAACAGTTCAAAAACGGCGTAGCAGTAAGTAAGTCGGATCTGCAGCCGGGCGACCTTGTGTTCTTCGCCAGAAACGGCGTCATCCACCATGTCGGCATCTATGTTGGCAACGGCAACATGATCCACGCACCACAGACCGGCGACGTTGTAAAAATATCGTCTATTGAGACAGCCTACAGACAGAAGCAGTACGCAGGAGCGCGCCGTGTTGTCTGATCAAATATAGTATAGGATAAGTAAGCTCTGCATATCTGCCACGGAGCTTGCGGGAGTAGAAACAAAAAGCAGGATACCCGGATGAATGGTATCCTGCTTTTTGTTTGTTTCAGCGGCTGTAGAGCACAGTCATAGACTCTATCTTTTTCGCCAGCTTAGGGGAGATATTCTTTTTTGCCACCCTCCATGTCCAGTTCCCAAACGGTACGGACGGGGTGTTCATCCTCGCCTCAGAACCCAGCTCCAGCCAATCCTGAAGCTGTACTATAACAGTATCTGCGGCGCTTCTGAAAAGCCCGCGCAAAACCTCTGTTACAAAATTGTCCTTTGCGCCGATATGCAGGTAATCACGGCAGAAATCTATCTCTCTCTTGCCGCTTGTACGCATCCAGCCGAGAATGGTATCGTTGTCATGAGTTCCCGCATACGCTACGCAGTTCTTTATATAATTATGCGGCAGATAATCGCTGTTTTCTCCCGGAGCAAAAGCAAACTCCATCACCTTCATTCCCGGAAAACCGCTGTCCTTTAGCATCTTCTTTACCGAATCGGTCAAAAATCCCAGATCTTCGGCTATTATTTCCGTTTTGCCGATAGACTTTTCGACAGCGCTAAAAAGCTCCAGCCCCGGTCCCGGGTTCCACTTGCCATTTTCTGCTGTCTTATTTCCGTACGGCACGGAATAATAGCTGTCAAATCCACGGAAATGGTCTATCCTTATAACATCATACAGCTCACGGGCGGCCTTTATACGGTCTATCCACCAGTTGTAACCGGTCTGTCTGTGTCTCTCCCAGTTGTATATGGGGTTCCCCCACAGCTGCCCTGTGGGGGAAAATGCGTCCGGCGGACAGCCTGCCACCGTCACCGGCAAAAGCTTTTCGTCAAGATCAAACAGGTCGGGATATACCCATACCGGAGCCGAATCAACAGAAACGTATATAGGAATATCCCCGATTATTTTTATCCCCATATCGTTGGCGTATTCCTTAAGCGCTTTCCACTGCTTAAAGAACATAAACTGCAAAAACATCCAGAAATCTATCTCATCACGATGCTCGCAGGAAAATTCCCACAGCGAATGGGGATCACGTCTTTTCAGCGGTTCCTCCCATTCTATCCAGCTCTTCCCCTTATGGTAATCCTTTATGCTCATAAAAAGGCCGTAATTTGAAATCCAGTTTTCGTTCTCGTCCAAAAACTCACTAAAGCCTTCCATCCCGCCTTTTTTGAAATTATCAAACGCTTTCTTAAGCACATCAAACCGGTTTTCATAAAGCAGCCCGTAATCGACTCTTTCGGCATCTTCTCCCCAATCGATGTTCTTGTAATCGGCTTTTTTCAAAAGCCCCTCCTCAGCCAGCAGGTCAAGATCTATAAAATACGGGTTGCCGGCATGGGTCGAATACGACTGATACGGCGAATCCCCGTAGGAGGTCGGTCCCACCGGCAGTATCTGCCAATAACTCTGACCGGCCGCTTTCAAAAAATCCACAAAATTATACGCTTCCCGTCCGAGAGTACCTATCCCGTACGGCGACGGCAGAGATGAAATGTGCAGAAGTATTCCGCTTCCTCGCATACCATTTCCATCCTTTCTGATATTTTTTACTCCGTACGTTTTTTATATAACGCCGGAGGGTTTCATATTTCTATTTATCGCTTTAATTATTATACCATAGCTTTTTTACAAAGTTGTTAACTGTTTACAACAATCACTTGACAAAATCCGCCAAATTTATAATATCCGACGGTTTTTCAAGTATAACATCAGCCCCGGCAGCCTCAAGCTCCTCCCGGCTGCGAAATCCCCAGAGAACGCCCGCAGTCACCATGGTGGCATTTTTGCCGGTGAAAATATCCACGTTCGTATCCCCCACGAATACACAGTCGCTCTTGTCTATCCCAAGCTTTTGCGCAAGAATCAATGCGCCGTCGGGAGCCGGCTTTTTCGGCGTATCCTCACGCTGACCCCGTATTTCGTCAAAAAGCCCGTCAAAAAAGAGCTTTTTACATACCATCTTCACCACGTTATCCGGCTTATTTGAGAGTAGCGCCGTTTTTACACCTTTTTCCCTCAGGGACTGCACAGCTGAAATGATGCCATCATACGGCTTTGTATCAAATATCACATCCGCCTCATAAGCCCTGTCGTATACCTCGCAGGCTTTTTTAAACGTCTCCTCGCCGTCGCTGTCAAAGCAGGCAAGCATACGGTGAATCAATACGCTCCGCCCGTCCCCTACGAGCGTTTTGTAATCCTCGGTCGCTATTTCCGGCAGACCGCAGGCAGCAAGAGCTGTATTGCCGTAATGGGCTATCGTGGACAGCGTGTCGGCAAGCGTACCGTCCAAATCAAATATACATAATTTCATGATTTTATTTCTCCTTTTAGTTTGTATGTTTATTATACAACAGCATTGCTGTCATGTCAATATCCACCGGATAATGTAAATTTTAACCCTCGGAAATTTCCCCAAAATTATCGTAATTCCCTCTTGAAGATTTTTAGAATATCTGTTAAAATAATAAGTAAGAAAAATTTTATATGTATACAAAATAACGGAGAGAAAGGATGCTTTATATTGAACAAACGCACTATTCTCATAATCGAGGATGAACAGCCTATAGTTGATATTTTAAAATTCAATCTGGAAAACGCCGGTTATCGGACTATAACCGCACTCGACGGAATAACCGGGCTTGAAAAAGCCTTGAACGAATCACCGGATTTAATACTGCTCGACGTAATGCTGCCGGGCATTGACGGCCACGAGGTATGCCGCCGTGTCCGTGAAAAATCAAACGTGGCGATAATCATGCTTACTGCCCGTGAGGAAGAGCTTGACAAGGTTCTCGGCCTTGAATTGGGGGCTGACGACTATATCACAAAGCCGTTTTCTATACGTGAGCTTTTGGCAAGGGTTAAGGCCAATCTGCGCCGTATAACGGAGCTTGAGATCGCCGCCCTCACAAAAACAGAGGAGAAAAAGAACCCCGATACCCTGACCTTCGGCGATCTTTCAATAAATATCTCCCGCTATGAGGTAAAGAAGAACAATGAAATAGTCGATATAACGCTGCGTGAGTTTGAGCTGCTGAAATTCCTCGTTAATCAGCCGAACACGATATTCAGCCGTGAAACGCTTATGGAAAATGTGTGGGGCTACGAATATTACGGTGATGTGCGCACGGTGGATGTAACCATCAGGCGGCTGCGTGAAAAAATCGAGGATGATCCCCGTATGCCCAAGTATATAATCACAAAAAGAGGCGTGGGCTATTATTTCAGCGTCTCTTAAGCAGAAAGGTACAGAATGTTTAAAAGCACAAGACGAAAAATATCACTGATCTTTGTCGTTCTCTCACTTATACTGCTGTTAGCAGTCTGGCTATCGTTTCCTCTGGGGATGATGATTTCAAACCGCAATTCGTTCCGTGACGACTGCTCAGCGCTTTTGAGTACAACGTTCGTATCTCAGCTGAGCTCGGCAGCCTCGCATCGGGAATACGTCCAGACAACATCTAACCCCGACATCGGCAGCTATATCGTAGAAGAAGTGCCGACCGATAACCTGCCGCATCTTATCGAGCTGATTGAGCAAAATGCG
>DBQZ01000048.1:574-1365 GCA_002305435.1 Clostridiales bacterium UBA1381 | reverse complement strand
GTCCTGTATTCATCGCCCGGCGCCCCGGCTCCAGCCATAACCGAGAGTATCACAGAGGCTCAGCAAAACACCGCCTCCTCGCAGATAAGCATGAGGGGAGACTACATGGACTACGCACTTCCGGTAACGGCAGACGGAGAGCTTGAGTACATAGTATATCTCTTCGACAGCCGTCAGATGCACTATCAGGACATCAGCGGCTTTATGAAAATATCCGCCTATGCCGCACTGCCGGCTCTGGCTGCCGTATGTATCTGCGGGATACTTATTTCCCGTATAGTCACCCGGCCGCTTACCGAGCTTAATATGCGTACAAAAAAACTTTTTGATGGCGATACGTCAGCAATGGATATTTTCCCGCCCGGAGATGAGTTCGGCGAAATTGCCGCAACCCTTACAAAGATGGCAGAGGGGTTAAACGAGTCCATGGCGGAAATCCGCAACCAGAAAACGACCGTTGAAACAATTTTGCAGAATATGCACGACGGCGTGCTTGCGTTTGACCTCAAGGGCGAGCTTACGCATATAAATCCCGAAGCGAAGAAGCTGTTAAACCGTAATTTCGTGGACGATATTAAATTCGACAGCTTTTTTAAGGAAATAAACGCCAACATCTCTATGGGAGATCTGTTATACGTATCGCAGGATTCGGCTCTTGAGCGTCAGGTGTGTCTGCAAAACGACAAATATCTGCAAATGAATTTTGCCGCTTTTAGGGTCGATGACAAGATAAGCGGCATTTTAGTCGTTATCCATGATATAACGAAGCAGCAGAAGCTCGACCAGTCACG
>DBQZ01000048.1:0-492 GCA_002305435.1 Clostridiales bacterium UBA1381 | reverse complement strand
GCGTCTTTTAAGGCGCCAGAACCGATTGACGTGAGACTTATGCTCGAAACCGTCACCGAACGTATGCGCATGAACGCACGCAAAAAGAAGCAAACCCTCGTCTACACCCCGATAAACGAGGTTCCCATTATCCAGGGTGACCGTGACGGGCTGGAGCGTGTTATCGTAAACGTCCTGTCAAACGCTCTGAAATACACCCCCGCCGAGGGACGGATAGACGTGTTCTCAAGCCGCCTCTTTTCCGACATATGTATAAAGGTCGTAGACAACGGCATTGGCATCCCCGAGGAAAACCTGCCACATATATTCGACCGTTTCTACCGTGTGGACAAGGCTCGTTCCCGTGATACCGGCGGCACCGGTCTGGGGCTTGCAATCGCAAAGCAGACGATAGAGTCATCTTTCGGCGGCCGTATAAAAATCAACAGCCAGCTTCACAAGGGTACCGAGGTTGTTGTAACTATACCTCTTCCGAAAACGAAATAAAAAAGC
>DBQZ01000122.1:2867-8298 GCA_002305435.1 Clostridiales bacterium UBA1381 | reverse complement strand
TAATGATAATAACCGCTATACGCTGGAAGCTCCTGATGGTTCGGCGGTACAGAAAATATACGCACGCAGCAATGTGGACGGTTCGTTGACCGTAAATGGCGCTTTAGCAGATTTTAAACGGAGCGTTGGCGGCAGTGTTGATTACGAGACAAGTGGAAGCGATTATTTTGCTGTGCGTATGAAAAACGGTGGGCGGTATTATTACAAATACTGCAAATTCAAAAACGGTAATGTCATCGGCTTTGAGCTTGATTTTGATAGCGATATGTTCAGCATTTATGATAAATATGTAAATGACATCTATGACAGTTTGCAAATATATTAAATATAACAACTCCCGAAAACTGCTTTATTTCGGGAGTTTTTTATGTAATTGGAGGAAGACAAAAATGATTGCAATATAATGCTTGACTTTGTATTGCGGCAATAGTATAATATAAGATAAGAAAAGAGAGATATGAGCAAACCCGCCTCAGATAAAAGTGCGGGAAATACCGTTTATCAAATAGGAGGACCAACAAAAATGAAACAATTTATGGATGATTCATTCATGATCTCCAATGAAACCGGGCTAAAGCTGTACAACGAGTACGCTAAGGATATGCCCATATTCGATTATCACTGCCATTTAAGTCCGCAGGAGATATATGAGGATAAACAGTTTGATGATATTGCCGACATCTTCCTCGGCGGGGATCACTACAAGTGGCGTTATATGCGCTCGTGCGGTATAGACGAGGAATATATCACCGGTGATAAGCCGGCAGCGGAAAAGTTCCGTGCATTCTGCTCTGCACTTCAGTATGCAATAGGAAATCCTCTCTATCATTGGACACATTTGGAGCTTTCACGTTATTTCGGCATCAATGAAACCGTCAATGCTGATAACGCCGACAGAATACGTGAGGAAGCCAACAGGGTAATAGCCGAAAAGCATATCACCCCCTCATATCTTATAAATGCGTCTAACATAGCTGCGCTTTGCACTACAGATGATCCGATCGACTCACTCGAATATCATAAAAAGATAAAAGAAAAGGGACACGTAAAAGCGCTGGTACTGCCGGCATTTCGTCCCGACAAGCTTATTCGTATAGAAAAGCCGGAATTCTGCGATTATGTAAAACAGCTGCTTGAGGTGAGCGGTGTTGCAGGTAGAGATTTTGACGCTCTTATTGAGGCGGCAGAAAAAAGGGTAGAATTTTTCCACGAAGCAGGCTGCCGCATAAGCGACCATGCGCTCGACAGTGTTGAGTATCATGATTTCACCAAGGAAGAGGCCGCTGCCGTATTTGATAAGGCAATGAACGGCGGAGAGCTTTCAGCTGATGAAATAGCTCTCTACAAAACTGCAGTACAGACAGCGCTTGCAAAAAAATACACTGAGCTTGGTTGGGCAATGCAGCTGCATATGGGTGCGCTGCGCAATAACAATACGAGAATGTTTGAAAAGCTCGGAGCTGATACAGGTTTTGATTCGGTAAATGATGGACAGATTGCTTATCCTCTTTCACGGCTTTTGGACAGAATGGACAGGGACGGCGCTCTTCCCAAAACCATACTCTACACTCTGAACCCCAAGGATAATTACGTATTGGGAACTATGCTGGGAAATTTCCAGGGAAGCGGTATAGCCGGCAAGATACAGTTTGGCTCAGGCTGGTGGTTCAACGACCAGCGTGACGGGATGAAGGCGCAGATGAAGGCTCTTGCAAACCTTGGAGCGCTGCACGCATTTGTGGGAATGCTTACCGATTCACGCAGCTTCCTTTCTTATACACGCCATGAGTACTTCCGCCGTATACTGTGCGATTTGCTCGGCGAATGGGTGGAAAACGGCGAATTTCCGGCTGATTTTGATACTTTGGGCAAGATTGTTAAGGGAATATGCTTTGAAAACGCATGGAAATATTTTAACGTTCAGTAAGAACTATAAGCGTCCGGAAAGAGACATATCTTCGGACGCTTTTTAAATCTGGGAGGTTATAATAATGAATGAAACGGAAAAAATATCTCATCTTCCGGACATATGGCAGAAGCTCTACGCAGAAGCCGATAAGGTTAGAAATGCTCGCACACTTACGCCATATGGTGAAGCAGGGGCGGTAGGCGCAGCCCTTCTTACTGACAAAGGAAGTATTTATACCGGCGTCTGCATAGATACCGCTTGTGGTTTGGGGATGTGCGCTGAGAGAAATGCAGCGGCGAATATGATAACTCACGGCGAAAATAAAGTAGAAAAGGCAGTGGCTGTTATGGGTGATGGCAGCGTTGGTTATCCGTGCGGGGCGTGCTTTGAGTTTTTGATGCAGATTTGCGAGAATGGCGGGGAGATAGAGTTTCTTGTAGATATGGAAAAAGGACGGACGATGCGTCTTAAGGAAATTTTTCCGTATTGGTGGGGAAGAAAGGATGATTAAGACGAGTTTCAGAGATGCAAAACGTGATGATATAGAAGCTGTTGCCGCTTTGCTGGCAGACGATTTTCTGGGATGTAACCGTGAATCGGCGGAATATGAAAAATACCGCAGAGCCTTTGATGCAATCGACAAAAGCCCTGATAACCGGCTTATAGTCCTTGATATTGACGGTGAGGTATGCGGCTGTCTACAGCTTACGTTTATACCGTGCATGACTCACGGCGGCACGAAAAGGGCAATGATAGAGGGGGTACGAATAAAGAAGGAGCTGCGTGGCTGCGGTTGGGGAGAGAAGATGCTGAAATATGCAGAGACTGAATCAAAAGCGGCAGGCTGCGGCCTTTTGCAGCTTACGACGGATAAGCTGCGGCCTCGGGCGCTGCACTTTTATGAGAAGTTCGGTTTTAAGGACAGCCATGAAGGATTGAAAAAATGGCTGTAATATATAAAGAAAAGGCTCAAGCCCGTTTTGGACTTGAGCCTTTTTCGCATTATTCGGCAGATGTAACTACCGTTGCTGCAGCGTTGCAGAGCGGTTTTTGATTATCATCCCAGAGGAAAGCGTAGAGCATATAATTTCCTGCCGGCATTGTAAATGTATCGGATTCAGAAGTGGATACGCCCAAAAGACGTCCTACTGAACCGTCAGCTGCTGCTTCGTAGATGCCAACGTAGAGGTTATATCCCGGATCATCGTAACCTGCAACTGTGTAGGTTATGTTCCCGCCGTCCTCCGTTATGCTCTCAAACCAAATCTGGTTATAAAGAAGCTTAACCTGCTCGGAAGTAAGAGCATAATCATAAAGCTGGAATTCATCAATCATTCCCTGTGAAAATTCAAAATTATCATTGGTTATCCAGTTAGCTTTGCCTATATATGCAACGGAGCTTGAACCGAGCATATCAGCAAGAGCAACTGTTGTAGCCACAGTAGATACCTTCTCGCCGTTTATGTAAAGCGTAAATGAATCATCACGATGAACAACCGATACGTGCTTCCACTGACCGCTCGGATACGAGGCAGCGGCAGAAGCCGGGCGCTCAATATTATTGCTGTTGTATCTTTCGGCAGTTATCTTTGATCCGCTGTCTAAAATACCAACGTATTTTTCCGATTTGTACGTCTGTGCAGAATCATTGGGAGCTGCATAGAACCACCATGACTGTGCATCAGCCTTTGACCAGAACGATACCGTAAAGCTGTCAAGCCCGCTCAAAAGGGGCGAACCATCCTCTTTTGTAAGAGCTATATACTGCGTCCCGTCAAATACGGCTGCCTTGCCCTTGTGACCATCCTCGTATGTAAGCTGTCCGTCAAGCTCAGCCTTGCCGACATCGCAGGAAAGATCCTCGCCGTCAAAATCAAGGCTCAATATAAGCTCGCCCTCTTCGGGGATTTCCACATCTGTGAACTCTTTTAACAGGGCTTCGTATTCGTCCATGGTTATCGGCATTACTGTTCCGTGGCGGTATTTCGTGTCGAAATTGAAATCTGCCGCCGAGGTGAATACACCGGTCGTAATATCATTTGTTACAAACGGCTTGTAGCCCTGGCTCTTTGAATAGTAATCAAGAAGTAGACACCACGTATCCTCACCGTTCAGCTTATATGCTGTGGGGCCTTCGTAACCGGTGACGGTATTTCCGGCTGTGCCATTAAGCGTGTAGGTGGAAACCTCTGTAAACGGACCGTCAAGAGAGGTGCTTTCCTCCATAATTACAGAAGAGCGTGACTCATTCTTTGTGAAACGGTAATACTTGCCGTCGTTTTTAAGGAAGGTAGTGTCGATATTGCTGACAGCAGTGCTAGAGGCTATATCAGCCTCTGTTGCATCGTCTATATAGACCTCAGGCTCTGTGAAGTTCTTAAAGTCTCTTGTGTAGCTTCTGTATATTCTTTGGTAGGTGTAGTCATCATCAGCCGTTTTAGAGGCCCAGAATACCATGTACTGCCCGGTTGCATCGTCATATATCGACTCCGGAGCCCATGTGCAGCCTGCATTATCTGGAGCTACCTGCACAAGACGAGCTTCTGACCAGTTCACAAGGTCGGTGGATTCCCATATAACGATCGACTTGCTGCCGGATCTCTGGCAGGTTGACCAGCGGTCAGAATCGCTGCGGCGGTTGTATATCGACAGATCGGTTGCAATAAGGAAGAATTTATCTCCTTCGGGTGAACGGATTATATGCGGGTCACGAACGCCGCCCTCGCCTATATCGCTTGTAAGTATCGGCTGCATATTATTGAGAGTCTGCCAGTTGGAACCGTCTTTTGATACGGAGAAGTATATCTGCTCCTCGTTAACGTTTGATTCTGTGCCAACAAAATGCACGAACAGGTATGCCTGCATATCGTTCTCTGTTTTATTCTCAGCAGCCGCCTTGACCGTCACTTCGTATTCACGTCGCAAGCTCTCGCCCTCGTACGATGCTTGCAGAGTAAGCGTTACCAACGTATCCTCAGCGGGACGGGTTACCTCTCCCGTTGTAGTGATTATATCCTGATTAGATGATGTCCAATGAAGGCTTACGCCGTCATATTCAGCCGGCATAAAGAGATTGCCGTATACCTCGCTGGGAGGACGTACAGCCGAGAGCGCCTGGCTTAAAACAGCATTGTTGCCTGATACCCAGATTTCTATTTCTGCGATATTGCAGAGGTAGGACTCAGATTTATTGTTGTTATAGCTTTGCGTGCCGTCGGGGACGGTGTAGCGCACATATCTGTATGTATTGTCGGCAGTCTCAGGAGCCATATCCTCCGAATATACGTACTTCATAACATTTCCGCTCGGGCGTGTGGGAACGGTATATATTGTTTCCCAAACCTCGCCGTCTTTTGAGCCCTGGAACATACCGTCTATCATACGCCACTCGTAGCCGGCACGGGGAGCATAGCCGATTGCTCCGATCATGTATTCATCTCCCAAGTCAAAGCATACGTAGCCGTTTGCCAAGCCGTCAAAGTAAGTTGAAAGGTTCCCGTCTGCGGCTTTTTCGTAATTAGC
>DBQZ01000122.1:2074-2783 GCA_002305435.1 Clostridiales bacterium UBA1381 | reverse complement strand
AGACTCATCGGATACTGTCCAGTTGACTGCGGAATTATCGCTTGTAACAGCTGTGTACTGTTCATTCTGGCCGAGCATTGCCCTCTCAGAACCGTCTATTGAGATGTAGCCGGTACCCTCGCCATCGCCCTCAATAACAAAGGTGGTGATAGAGTTTGCGGGGAGCTCGTAATCGAACGATTTGTCATTTACCGCAGTTTTCCCAAGATCAGCCCAGTGTTCGCCGCCGTTTATAGAGCCGCTTGTACGGATAACCTGAGCGTCCGTTCCGACTTTAGAAAATGCGGACATATCAAATGTGTAATTCTTTGATACGCCATCTGTGTTTACAGCAACTATCTTAATATCTCCGCTCTCCTTGTCGTAAGCGGCAAGTGTAGTTGCGGAGGAGGCGATTATTGTATCGCCCGGTTCAATGTAGCGGGTGAACTGACCGAAAGCGTAGTATTTCTGTGAGAGCTCAATAACCTCGTTATCATGGTCTGCAAGACCTACGCCCCACAATCCGCCGTCATGGTTTAAGGTGGTATTAGCTTCTGAATACACCTTGTTACCGTTTTCGTCTGTATAGTAGAAATCAGAGTCACGGTGTGAATCAATAATATCCCAGATTATCCATGCTGCGGGCTGCATCCCGTTCATGTCGTTTAATATCCAGTTGGCAAGGTTTAAAGCCGCCCCCATATTGCCGGGATTTGTGCCGACAACG
>DBQZ01000122.1:0-1949 GCA_002305435.1 Clostridiales bacterium UBA1381 | reverse complement strand
CAGCCCTCCTGCTTGGGGCTGTTTGCGCCCCAATAGGTTGTATCCGGCTCGTTCATCGGCGAATAGCTCTGGAACGTTATGCCGAACTCATCACGGAAATGCTTTGTTACCTCTGCGATATATTCGGCAAAGTTTTCGTACTGGTCGCTTCTCAAGTTATCGCTTCCGGCGTTCTCAGCTCCCGAAGAACAGCCGGAATTTGTCATGAAGTAAGGGGGCGAATTGGAAAAGCCCTGAACGTACAAATCAGGATTTGCCTCAAGCGCAGCTAAAGCCACATTACGCTGATTTTCATCCGCTGTCCAGTCATAGACGATGTTTCCTTCCTCGTCAAATCCGGTCGCATAACCGGGTACCTTTGAATCTGAGCGTGTGATGTGGGTGTGGCTGGGATCATCGCCGCCGCCGACATTGTATCTTGCAATGTCAAGACTCAAACCCTCGTCTGAAAAGAATAGATCCGCCGCTTGCTGTGTGAGCTTGTCGCTGTAGCCAATGCGGTTTGCCCACCAGCATAAACTCGTACCCCAGCCCTCAAATTCTCCGTTGTTAAACGGGGATGCGTCCGCTGGGTTAAGGCGTACTACCTCATCAGAAGCAGCAGAAGCCGTAAGGGGCATTATGCCCTGTACGGGGATCATTGAGAGTGCAGCTGCCACAGCCAGCAGCCTGTTGAACCGTTTTTTCATAAACAACATCTCCCTCTTTTTAAATTTTATCTGATTGCTGTCTATGATTTTATTGTAACAAAAAACCGTTTAAAAAACTATCATAATTTTAAACGGTTTATCATTATTTTAAGAATTTAATTTTATTCCCGGAAGTTTTCTTTTCCGTATATATTCCGGTATTGGCGGGGAGTAAGGCCTGTACGCTTTTTGAAAAGGCTTGTAAAATGGCTTTGAGAACAAAAAGCAAAATATGCGCTTATTTCCTGAATGGAATATTGGGAATATTTGAGCATATTTTCGCACATGGCAAGCTTTTCATCAAGGATATACTGCGTGAGTGTTTTACCTTCAACACGGTGAAAAAGTGCAGACAGATAATTTGGATGTATGCCGGCATATTGGGCTATTTCATCGGTGGATATTTTGCTGTGCAAATGGTGGAAAATATAGTCCTTTGCCTTGTTAATGGTGGGGTTATAGGACTGCGGCTGTTTATTTGAGCTGACTTTTTCGGCAAAGAAGAGCTGGGCGGAATGTATGGCGGCAACGACGGCTTCCGGGTCGCTAAGGCGTTCTGTGCGCCTGATGAAAAAATCTGTCATTGAGAACACTTCCTCAGCATTGAGACCGCCCTCGATAGCGCTTCGTGAGGAGAGTGTAATTACAGCCACGGCTAAATTCTTCACATTGCGCAGGGGATTGTCGGCAAGAGAGCCTATTTTTCCATGGTATTTTTCGCCCCAGCAGCGTTTTAGCTCCTCGATATTGCCGCTGCGGATGCTTTCCTGCTCACGCCGCGCCTGGCTGTAGGGGTTATGTGATGTTTCGGTTTCCTGTTCGGTAAAGATATAAGAGGAAAGCTCGGCGGAGCTGTCAGGAAGAAGAAGATACTCCGGCGGGCATGGGGAGGAATGAACCCCTTCCCAAAGCAGCGAAGCGGCGGCTTTTGCCTTATCGTCATCAAGCGAGCCGCAAACGACTGTATACTCAGCCGACTTTATTACAGCGTACAGGCGAAAATCAACACGTACAAGACACGAGGAGGTGTAAATAACGGGAACAGCGGTAATCGCAGGCTGATTTGTACCCGAGGAGCGGAGGATAACGCTGCCGTCTTGAGAGAAAACAGCGACCGAGGCGTTTGCAAGCGCAGAAATGTTGTCTATAAATGACTGGCTTATCATAGCGAATCCTCCTTGCCTATAAAAAGAACCGCATTACCTTACCCCTAAAGCAATGCGGCCTTCATATTTTCTTTATTGTTATACCTGTTCATTT
>DBQZ01000019.1:413-6885 GCA_002305435.1 Clostridiales bacterium UBA1381 | reverse complement strand
GGCGAACCGCCTTAATAAGATAGCTGAGGAGAGGGGCGAAAAGTTCCTTGCCCGTTACGGCGGCAAAATATCCTCGGAATGGCTCGTTCCGAAGGCGTGGCAGATTTTGAACGAAGCACCCCAGATATACGAGAAGATGGACAGGTTTATAGAGGCTGCCGACTGGGTAATATGGCAGCTGACGGGCGTTGAGACCCGCAATTCCTGCACGGCAGGCTACAAGGCGCTCTGGCATAAGCGGGAGGGTTATCCCTCAAAGGATTTCTACCGTGCGCTTGACGAGCGGATGGAGAATTTCGTAGATGAAAAGCTCTCAAGGGATATTTCCCCGCTCGGCGATAAGGCAGGGGAGATAACAGAGGAGGCAGCCCGCATGACAGGCTTGCTTCCGGGAACGGCTGTTGCTGTTGCAAACGTTGACGCTCACGTTGCGCTTCCGGCGGTTGGCGTAACCGAACCGGGCAAGATGCTGATGATAATCGGAACCTCGACCTGCGATGTGCTTCTGGGCGAAAAGGAAGAGATAGTGCCGGGAATGTGCGGCGTTGTTGAGGACGGCATAATAGCCGGTTATCTCGGCTACGAGGCCGGACAGTCGTGCGTGGGCGACCATTTCGACTGGTTCGTTTCAAACTGCGTTCCCGCCGAATATACAGAGGACGCTAAGAATAAGGGAGTAAATATCCACAAATATCTGCGTGAAAAGGCCTCCAAGTTAAAACCCGGCGAAAGCGGGCTTGTAGCCCTCGACTGGTGGAACGGCAACCGCAGCGTGCTTGTAGACGTTGACCTTACGGGCATGATGCTCGGTATGACGCTTCTTACAAAGCCGGAGGAGATATACCGTGCGCTTATTGAGGCTACGGCATACGGCAAGCGGATGATAATAGAGACGTTCCGTGAAAACGGCGTGCCGATAACGGAGCTTTACGCTGCCGGCGGTATTGCCGATAAGGATGCAATGATGATGCAGATATACGCCGATGTTACGAATATGGAGATAAGAATATCGGCATCCGCCCAGACTCCGGCTCTCGGCTCTGCTATGTTCGGCGCAGTTGCAGCAGGGGCTGAAAACGGCGGATATGATTCCATAGTAGACGCAGCCGGCAAGATGGGCAAGGTAAAGGATATTGTATACAAGCCTATCCCCGAAAACGTTAAGACGTATGATAAGCTGTATGCGGAATATAAGATACTTCACGATTACTTCGGACGCGGGGACAACGACGTTATGAAGCGTCTTAAGGAAATAAAGCGTGAGGCAAAGGAAGAGAAATAGGAGATAAAATAATGCTGGAAGAATTAAAAAAAGAAGTTTGTGCGGCAAACCTTGACCTGCCCCGCTATGGGCTGGTAACGTTCACCTGGGGAAACGTCAGCGCAATAGACCGTGAGAAGGGGCTTTTTGTTATAAAGCCTTCGGGCGTGGAATATGACAAGCTTCGCCCGGAAGATATGGTAGTAGTGGATCTGGAAGGAAATAAGGTAGAGGGAGATTTAAACCCCTCCTCCGATACGCCGACACATCTGGAGCTTTACAAGGCTTTCCCCGAATGCGGCGGAATAGTCCACACTCATTCGTCATGGGCGACAAGCTTTGCTCAGGCGTGCAAATCAATCCCTCCGTTCGGCACAACGCACGCCGACTATTTCTACGGCGAAATACCGGCGACAAGGCTTATGACGAAAGAGGAGATTGAGGGCGATTATGAGAAAAACACCGGAACGGTTATAATCGAAACATTTAAGGACAGAGATCCTGCTGCTGTTCCCGGCGTGCTGGTATCGAACCACGGCCCGTTTGCATGGGGTACGGATGCGCATAATGCGGTACATAACGCCGTTGTTTTGGAAGAGGTTGCGAAGATGGCTTACAGGGCGATGACGCTTGCTCCCGGACTGCCGCCGATATCGCAGACGATACTCGACAAGCATTACCTGCGCAAGCACGGCGCAAACGCTTACTACGGCCAGGGTAAATAAGCCCGCCGAATATAAAAATACCGCCCGTATCACGGAGCTTTCCGAAAGGCTTCCGTGATATATGGGCGGTAATTTTTTTACGACAGTATTTTCTTCTTCTGGCTGTTTACTATCTTCTGCACCTCAAGCGCCTTTTCGATGCTTCCGTCTATTTTCAGCCTGCCGATCGTGAACGCAAATACCGGGTCGAGCTTCTGGCGTACGATGTTGATAAAATCCTTGCCCGAGCAGATGAAACGCACGTCATGGTCGATGTAATCGTACGGTTCAACCTCTAAGATGCCGTCTGCGAGCTTGATGTAGAATATCCCCTCGCCCTCGCCGGTGATGTCAACCTGCAATGCCAGCTGTCCGCCAACATCCGACACGTCCGCTTTCATAAGCTCCGTCCTAACCTCGTTGAAAATTTCGTGGTAAGTCACACTCATTCCTCCTTGTCTAAAAATTATACAATAAAAGCTGAATACATTATACCATATTAGTGAAAAATATACAAGGGCTTTTTTGTAAAAAAGAAAAATTTTTTTAGTAATAAAATTTTCCCGCCAAGCATATATTTGTAAATAGACGAATAAAACGGCGGATTTACACCGCTTTGTCGGGGAGGATGGAATTGCTATGAGGAAACTGCTTTTTGCAATAGCGGCGGTGATGATGGCGGCTGCCGTGTTCGGCTGCGGCGGGGAGAGGACAGCGTCGCAGCCGGTCGAGGAGGCGCTTTTATACTTCGTGGATGCGGAAATGATGCGGCTGATACCGTCGGAAACAATAGTCCCCGCCTCGGACGGCACAGAAGCTGCCAAGGCGGTTTTAGCAGCGCTTGTCGAGGGGCGTGACGATAATCCGCAGATAAAGCGCATAATGCCGAAAATGCCGGAGGAGCTGAGCGTGTACGTATCAGGGGAGATCGCATACGTGGATATGGGGGCGGATTTTGTCGCTGCGCATCCGGAGGGGAGAGGGGCGGAGCTTTTGACGGTGTATCAGATTGTAAATTCCTTAACATCGCTTAAAGAGGTGGTGAACGTCCGCTTTACGATAGACGGCAGGAGCTGCCGTGATTTCATCGGCTTTATCGATATGAGGGAAACGTTCGTGCCGGATTATTACGTTTAAATGCTGGACAAGCGGGGGAGTTTGTGGTATAATAAAAGAAAAAACGGGAGGAAAAACTATGGCGATAACAAAAAACATTTTCGGACAAACCCCCGACGGTCAAACTGTATATACATATCTGCTCGATAACGGCATTGGCCTTAAGGCAGAGATAATCACCTACGGCGGCATCGTCAAAAATTTGTGGGTAAACGGTACGGACGTTGTCCTCGGCAGGGATACGCTCGAGGAATATTACAAAAACGACGGCTACTACGGAGCAATAATCGGCCGCCATGCAAACCGCATCGCCGGAGCGGAATTTGTGATAGGTGATACGCTCTATCATGTCGGCAAAAATGAGGGCGAAAACAGCCTCCACGGCGGCATTTGCGGCTTCGACAAAAAGGTGTGGCAGGCAGAACCCTCAGATGGGGACGAACCCTCCCTCATACTCTACCGTCTAAGCCCGGACGGAGAAGAGGGTTTCCCGGGGAATATGAACGTATCCGTTACATACACGCTTACGAAAAACAACGGACTTTTGATACACTACCGTGGAGTTTCCGACCGTGATACGGCGGCGAATTTCACCAATCACAGCTATTTCAACCTTAACGGCCATAACAGCACCACGATAGACGGCCACACGCTGTGGATGAACGCCGAATTTTACACGCCGAACACCGCAGATTGTATGCCGGACGGTTCGGTTATGCCGGTTAAGGATACGCCGTTCGACTTTACCACCCCGAAAAAGGTGGGACAGGATATTAACGCTGACTTCCCCCAGATACAGATGTTCGACGGCTATGACCACAACTTTGCAATCTACGGCAGAGGTTTCCGCAAGGCGGCTGAGGTGTCGGCTGAAAGCGGCATAAAAATGGAGGTGTACACCGACCAGCCCGCCGCCCAGCTTTATACCGGCAACGGTATCGATACCGAACGTGTCTGCAAGGATGGGGCGGTTTACGCTGTACATCAGGCGCTTTGCATAGAAACGCAGTGTTTCCCGAACGCTATGCGCTACAGCCACTATCCCTCGCCGCTGTTAAAAGCCGGCGAAGTATACGACAGCGTTACCGAATACCGCTTCAGTTTTTAACGGAGGCGGAAAATGGCTGCTGAAATTAAAAACGATTTTTCAAAGGGAAGCATAGCCGGGACTATACTCCGTTTGGCAGTGCCTATGACGGTCGCACAGCTTGTGAACGTGCTGTATAACATAATCGACCGCATTTATATCGGCCGTATAGGCGAGGACGCTACGCTTGCTCTTGGCGGACTCGGCATAGCCTTCCCGATAATAAGCATGATAACCGCCTTCTCGAACCTTTTCGGGATGGGCGGCGCCCCGCTCTGCTCTATCGCCCGCGGACGTGGCGACCTTAAGGGCGCACAGCGGATAATGGGCAACTCTTTCGTCCTCCTGCTGATAACCGGCGTTGTGATAACGGCGGTCGGGCTGATATTCCTAAAACCAATGCTCTACCTCTTCGGCGCAAGCGACGCTATATATCCGTACGCCCGTGATTATACGAGCATTTACCTTGCGGGGACGATTTTCGTCATGATCGGCCTTGGGATGAACGGCTTTATAAATTCCCAGGGCTTTGCAAAGATAGGGATGCTCAGCGTCGTGCTGGGAGCGGTTATGAACCTCATCCTCGACCCCATATTCATCTTCGCCTTCGGCATGGGCGTTAGGGGAGCGGCTCTTGCAACTGTAATATCGCAGCTTGCCTCCTGCATATGGGTGCTGAAATTCCTCACAGGCAAAAAAACCATCCTGCGGCTTGACCTGCCGTCAATGCGCCTTTCGGGACGGCTTGTCGCCCGCATAACCGGACTCGGCTTGTCCGGCTTTATCATGGGCGTTACGAACGGCAGCGTGCAGATGGTCTGCAACTCCGTCCTTCAAAGCTGGGGCGGCGATATGTACGTAAGCGCAATGACGGTCGTAAACTCGGTGCGTGAAATTGCCACCCAGCCCGCCATGGGGCTTACAAACTCCGCTCAGCCGTTTATCGGCTACAATTACGGGGCCGGCTGCAAAAAGCGTGTCAAATCGGCGATAATCTTCGTGTCGATCTGCTGTATCGTTTATACGACGCTCTTCTGGGCGGCTGTGCATACGTTCCCTGAGGTGTTCATACGGCTGTTCAACGATGATACCGAGCTGCTTGCTATCGGCGCAGAAGCTATGCGTATATACTTCTTCGGTTTCTTTATGATGTCGCTGCAGTTTGCGGGACAGTCGGTGTTCGTGGCTTTGGGGAAATCAAAGCAGGCGGTGTTCTTCTCGCTTCTGAGAAAGGCGTTTATCGTAATACCGCTGACGCTTATCTTCCCGCATTTTATGGGCGTAAACGGGGTGTTTGCCGCTGAGCCGGTATCCAACTTTATCGGCGGCGCAGCCTGCTTTATTACAATGGCGGTTATAGTGTCGAGGGAGCTTAAAGAAAAATAAAAGGAAAACTGTAATGAAACAGAAAATTATGATAGAACGCTCAGAGGGAGCCTGCGGAAGCGGCGATACCGCTTTCGTTGCACGGGGACTTGATGATGATGTGGCAGTCTGCATCTACGACGAGGAACACGGCATAGGCGCAATGGTGCGTGCCGCCCTGCCCGACGAACGCCGCTGCGCCCTTGATAACGCCGCCCCCTACACATATGCAAGGGAGGGCGTGCAGAAAGCCATCGCCGAAATGGAAAAGCTCGGCGCAGATATTTCCGATATGCACGCATTCTTAATCGGCGGCGCTCTCGGCAAGCTCTGCCGCAAAAACGGCTGGGATGTCGGCAAGCGTACCTTGGAGCGTGCCAAAAAGGAACTGATAAAACGGGGAATCCACATCTCCGGTCAATACACCGGCGGAAGCAGGAGGCGAAGCGTGGAATTCGACTTAAACACCGGCGGACTCCACCTCGTCCTCCTATAAATCCACCATATATAAGGCGCAGCAATCCTGTTTGGCAGCTGCGCTTATTTTTTATGCATATTGTAAACCGCAACGGTTGACAAATATCACTCCTTATGGTATAATCGGAGATACGAAGGAGGAGAGACATGGAAAAGACGAAAACAGCCGCCCTTGCCGAATGTGCGGTAATGGCGGCGGTATGCTGTGTGCTGTCGGTGGTAAGCGTGCCGATAGGGGCGGTGCCGGTGAGTTTGGGCGTGCTGGGCGTACTGCTTGCGGGGGTAGTGCTCGGAAGCGGGAGAGGGGCGGCTGCCGTTGGGATATTCCTGCTTCTGGGGATAATCGGACTGCCGGTGTTCACGGGGATGCACGGCGGGATAGGGACGCTTTTCGGGCTTACGGGCGGCTATATCTGGGCGTACCTGCCGATGGCGGCTATAGCCGGGCTCTCGTGCGGAAAG
>DBQZ01000019.1:0-328 GCA_002305435.1 Clostridiales bacterium UBA1381 | reverse complement strand
GAAAAAAACCGCTCGGGAGAGAGCGGTTTTTTTACGTGTAATTTATGGAGAAAAGTTATTATTCTGTTGCTTCGTCAGCTGCTACTGTGAAGGTTACGTCGCAGGAAGCTCCGTCAGAAGCGAATGTTGCGGTGTAGCTGCCTGCTGCGAGACCGTCTTTGAGGATCTGTACGCAGAAGTAGCCTGCGTTTTCACCATCTGTAACAACTTCAGCCTGTGTTATTGCAACAGGTGCGCTAACTTCTTCACCATCGCCATTTGTAAGTGCGATTGTCGGATTAGCGTCCGTGCAGTTTTCGGTCTTTATCCACATTGTGTAGACTTCTGT
>DBQZ01000131.1:18967-22136 GCA_002305435.1 Clostridiales bacterium UBA1381 | reverse complement strand
ATATCATACGCGATAGGCAGTATCCTCAACCAGTTTGAGCTGGAAACGCGCAATCAGATACGCGTGAGTGCGATACGCCAGCAGCAGCTTGAGCAGCAGCTCAAAACCGATCAGATGACGGGGCTTTTGAATCACACGTCGTTCTATAGGCGGCTTTTTGAAACGATAGACGCAGCCACCATAAATTCATCGCCGCTGTCCCTGGCGGTCATTGACCTTGATAATTTCAAAGTTATAAACGATACCCACGGCCACGAGAACGGCAACACCGTGCTGATAACATTTGCCCGCATAATGGAATCCTGCTGCGATTCCACCGATATAATCTGCCGCTACGGCGGAGAGGAATTTACGATAATCTTTCCCGGCAAGCGCGGGGAGCAGGCTTTAAAGACCGCACGGCAGATACTCGATGTCTTTCGCCAGACCGAGTTTGATTTCATGGAAGAGCACGTCACCTTCAGCTGCGGCATTTGCCACTGGCGGCCGGGACTTACCCCCAACGATGTATTCAACCAGGCTGATATGGCCATGTACGAAGCCAAAAAACGCGGCAAAAACCGTTGCATACTAAAATAAAAACTACCGTTTGTATATCGCTAAGATCCCCGCAATATACAAACGGTAGTTTATTATGCAGTTTTATCGTATGAGATCTGCGCGATTCAGGCAGCAGCCTCATTAAGCTTGGCCATTGCCGATTCATATAACGGCTTAAACGCATCAGCCGCCGCTTGCACTCCCGCAGTATCTCCTGCTTCGGCCAGCTCCATCGCCGGAGCAAATCCGCTGACAGCCGCAGCCATATCCTCAGCCGCGGAAAGCACCGCTGTAAAATCGGCCGTCCTCTCAGCAGGGATATTCTCTGCACCGCGGCGCAGCTTGCTCACGGTATCGCCAAACGCTTCCTCCGCAGCGGTAAATTCCTCCCGCCAGTCGGAAACATCCGCCCCCGGGCTCAAGCGTATAAGCTCGGCCGTCTTTTCCGACAACAGCTCCAGCTGCTCGGTCAAATCCGCCATCGTACTGTCATATACGGCTGTATCCATCACCGCAGACGGCGAGGCTACAGGAGTCGGCGTCTGCAATCCGCTCAATAATGCGGACGGCGTACCTATGAAAAAGCAGCCGGAGGCCGCCAGCATCAAAAATATAGCCGGTATCATTGTTAAAACTATTCTCACAGTATCCAGGACCTTTCTCCCGCATAGCTTTTCTTTCCTGTCTGCGGGCGACAGGCAGTTTTCTCTTGTATCATCTCTATAATATTATAGCCCAAGCCGGTGTTTTTGTCAATCGGTCTTTTTTAAACAAAATAAAAACTTTATGAATTTTTTTGTCGAAAAAGCGAAGCGTCCCCGGCCTATGCCAACGCGCTCCGCTTTGTCCTCAGTTCATATTGTAAATAACGTTGATATCCTCGTTCCTGCCCACCAAAACAGCTCTGTCGCCCTCGGCAAAGCTGTAATCAGGATCGGGGCTTACCTCTATATCATCCTTATCCGCCGGCTGGACCGCTATTATATTAACATCATACCGCTTGCGGATATTGAGATCCTTTATCGACCGTCCCAGCCATTTGCGCGGTACATCCACCTCGGCTACACCGTAGACGTCCGACAGCTCCAGCACTTCCATCATGTTGTTGGAATTTAAGGAGAGCGCAAGCTTGGCGCCCATCTCCTGTTCGGGGATAAGCACACGGTCTGCTCCGATCTTCAGCAGGATCTTCTTGTGATTCCTGTCCATAGCCTTGCAGATGACGTTCTTGATGCCCAGCTCCTTTACCAGAAGCGTTATAAGCACGCTGTCGGTCACATCTTCGCCAATGGCCACGATAACGGTATCGTAGTTACGGATACCTACCGCCCTGAGTGCCGACTCCTCCTTGGCGTCGCAGGCCACCGCATGGGTCACATACTCCGATACAGCCTGTATCCTGTTTTGATCCAGGTCTATCGCAAGGACTTCGTGTCCCAGCTCGAAGAGCTTCTTCGCTACCGAGAATCCGAATTTTCCCATTCCGATTACGGCAAAAGTTTTCATTTTAGTTGTCCTCCTTGAATTTATCCCAGCAGCAGCTTCTCGCCCGGATAATTAAGCATATCATCCTTGGCCGTGCTGCCCTTGGTCAATGTGGATACGGTGATCGTCATTATTCCTACCCGTCCGAAGAACATATAGAGTATGAATATCCAATGCGTCACCAATGAGTTGTCAAGCGATGTAAGCCCTGTGGTAAGTCCCACCGTACCGTAGGCGGAGGCCGTTTCATACATGGCGTCAACTATCGTTGCATTCTCCTGTATGGATACCACAAAACCGCCCGCAAACAGCAGGATCAGTGCCAGTATAGTCAGAGCCGCCGCATACATTATCTGCGAATGGCCGATATGGCGGCCGCCGATAACGACCTTTTTATTCGATTTCATTATGTTATAAGCGGAGATCAGCACCAGACCCACGGTCACGGTTTTGATACCGCCGGCCGTGGAACCGCTGGAACCGCCTATCATCATTAAAACAGTTGATATCATCTTCGACTGCTCGCTCATATTCGCCTGGTTAAAGCTGGCAAATCCGGCCGTTCTTGTCGTCACAGACTGGAACAGGGCGTTCACTGTCTTATCAAACGTGCTCATAGCGCCCAATGTCTGGGAATTTGCCTTCTCCAGCAGGTAAAATATGATCCAGCCGGAAACGATAAGTATCGCCGTTATGATAAGCACCATCTTGGTGTAAAGGCTGAATTTTTTCCAGCTTCGTTTTCCCAATATATCATCCCAGACGAAAAATCCCAAACCGCCGATAACTATCAGGCAGCATATCGTGATAAGTATCACCGGATCGCTGTTGACCGGCTCTAGGCTACCCATCGGCATTATCACGCCCAAAAGGTCAAACCCGGCGTTACAAAACGCCGATATCGCATGGAACACACCGTACCATATCCCCTTGCCTATACCGAACATCGGTATAAAGCGGGCGGACAGTATCGCAGCCCCGATCGCCTCTATGGAAAACGCAATGATGATTATCTTCTTCATCATACGCACGATACCGCTCATGCTGTCTACATTCAAGCTCTGCGCCATCATCATCCTGTCCCGCAGTCCGATATGGCGGCGGCTTAAAAAGAACGTTATCGAAAGCACCGCGATAAAGCCCA